>SBEK01000014.1 GCA_009668925.1 Deltaproteobacteria bacterium | reverse complement strand
TCATAATTCGATGGATCATTATTTATCTCCTTTCTTTCTCGATAATAAATAACTTCTGAATGAAAAGCTAGGCCGGAGACGCGAAGCGGCAATCGACTTGAGCATCTTGTGGGCTTTTTTTATGTTACGCATCATGTTCTACAGGTTTAATTTTGACTTTAATTGAAGCTGCCCCACCAACGCCAAAACCAAGAAACTTACCGTCGGCGCTAAAACTTACAGAAAACTCTATTTCAGAAACTTCAAAGTCCATGGCCATTAAAGCTGCAATTTCTTGTAGGCTCTGCCTTATTTCATTTTTGGCCTTGGTAATGCCATCACGCAGTTTTGATGCAGGTGTGATTGAAGTTTTTTTTGAAGATGAAGGCACAAACAACAGACCGTCAGAGCTTATACTGTATCCTGGAGGCGGTACTCCAACCATTTTCTTAGCGGCTATCTTTGCACCGAACGCCTTTCTGGTTGATGGTTTAGCAGCAGATGCTACGACAAATTTTCCCGAAGCTCGTTTTGGAGTAGGTTTTGTCTCGGATTTCTTTGACAGAGTTTTTATAATACGTTTTGTAGTCACATTAATCGCCCTTAAGGAGGATTAGTGATGCCGAATAATAAATCTACCGTTCCGGTAAAACCCGGCTCCGGGTACAAAATAACTTCCAAGCCGTTTCTTGTCTTTTTGAAAACTTCTTGAAAATCAAATTTGTATAAATTGCTCTAGCGGTAAAAGGTCCTTAATACCCAGCAAAACCAGTCCGGCTTTTTAATGCTTTTGTATAGTGTGGTCAAAAGTATGCGTGTAGCTGGAGGATCACGAATGAATCAGATTTTGTCCGGTTCCGGAAATTTGTGCTGATGAAAATCTGGCTTGCGGAAAACCAGATTCCATTTCGCGCCGGTAGCAAAGGCAGGTTCATCCGTTTCTCCAATGCGCAGCAATCTACTCCAACGTCCTCGAAAATTCAAACATTTCTTGGCGGTTTGCAGAAAAGCGAAAATCATCCGGTGACTGACCCGCAAAATTCCGGTTGTAGAAGGCGGGCATGGATAAGAGACGGTGCAAATTGTTGCGACATTTCGTTTCAAATATGATAGTTTCCCGCGCAAAAGAAATCGATCCATATTGACGCGTTTATGAGATCGTCAAGGACAGAAGAAACCCGTAGGGAACGGTCGCGACCGTTCCCTACCCGAAATGACGAGCGAGGTCCGGGATGGGAAGCATGCTCACGGCGGGAATAGATATCGGTTCCATTACGGCAAAAGCGGCTCTGGTGGAAGACGGAAAGATTCGTGCCGCAAAGATCATCTTTACCGGCTATAACGCCGAAGCGGCGGGCGTAAAGGTTTACGAGGAGCTGCTGGCCGAAGCGGGGCTCGATCGGTCGGCGGTTTCCAAGATTGTGGCCACCGGCTACGGCCGCAATTCGGTGAAATTTGCGGACAAGACCTTCACCGAAATCATGGCGCATGCTTCCGGAGCGCATTTTCTGAATCCGGCGATCCGCACGATCATCGACATCGGCGGCCAGGATTCGAAGGCGATATCCCTGGACGAAAAAGGCAAAGTCAAAAATTTTGTCATGAACGACAAATGCGCCGCCGGAACCGGCCGGTTTCTGGAAGTGATGGCGCGGGCGCTGGAAGTGAACCTCGATGAATTCGGCGCCTTGTCGCTGACGTCAGCACAGCCCGCCAAAATCAGCAGTTTATGCACGGTCTTTGCCGAGTCGGAAGTCATCTCGCTCATCGCCCGCGGTGAAAAAAGACAAGACATCATCGCCGGCATCCACGAATCCATCGCCGCGCGCGTCTCCTCAATGGTGGCGCGCATCGGCGTTGCCGAACCGGTGATGATTACCGGCGGTGTCGCGCGAAACAGCGGGGTCGTGGAAGCGCTGGCCAACAAGCTCGGCGTCGGGATTGCCGTGTCGCCTTATGCCCAGGTGAACGGCGCCGTAGGCGCTGCCGTTCTGGCTTCAACTCTGTAATCTTAACACACATTGAAGCTCTCCGGAGCAAGCTCCGGAGAATCTTCGATTCCCAGGAAAGGAATCTTAAACAGGATTCGCTCGCTTACCCCGCAGCAAGCTGCGGGGAATGCGCTCGCTGCAGAATTCAACAAACCCAGAAAGATTCATTAGGACATCCGCGGACAATCTGATATAGCCTGCCGTTCTACGAACATAAAAAAAGGAGATTATCGTGCTTTCTGTCGGTGATAATATTGATGCTTATTGTTTGAAATGCAAAATGGTATTGGCTCACGTGATTTTATTCAAAGTGGACGGCGTGGTCAACCGCGTCAAATGCAAGACCTGCGGCGCGGAGCATAAATACCGCGGCGCCAAGACGCCCGTGAAGAAAAGTGAAACGGCCGTGCGCGCCCCCCGGCCCGCCTCGAAGGCCAAGACCGCCCGCAAAGAAACGGCCGGCGATGCACCGCTGATGTGGGATTTGAAGAGCCGCTCCCTGCCTTCCGGAACGCCGATCCGGGACTATGCCATCGGCGAACAGTTCCAGGCCGGAAACGTGATCAACCATCCGGTGTTCGGTGTGGGTTTTGTGGAAAAAGTTCTCTCCGATAAAAGCATTTCGGTTTTATTTCATGACGCGGTGAGGCTGATGGGGATGAACGTCGCCTAGCAGACTGTTGAAAAAGGCTCATAACCTAAAGGTCACGCGTCTGCGGCGTTACGCTTCGGCTCTCGCTCTCCACTTCCCTCTAAAGTACGCTCCGCTCTCCGATCCTCGCGATGCCTTGCAGCTAAACCTTTTGTTTCGCCTTCGGCCAAAACCGGCAGGGAAGCGGCTTCAGGCATGATTGCGCTCCCTGCGGGAAGCGCACCCGGAGGAACAGGCTTCAAAATAGGGTTTTTTAACACGCTGTTAGCCTTTGCTATTCTGACTTTTCGGTCGGATTTTTCGGGCTTTCCGCAGCGGACGTTTGATCCATATTCTGCTCGTCGGGGTCCTGCTGAAAGTAAGCCTTGATCTTTGCGCGCACGGTTTCCGGGATTTTGATGCCGATTTCCCGGATGCGGCTTTCGTACTTCTTGAACGAACGGGTATGCTCCCCGGTGTTGATGAAGATCCGGAAATAAGAACGGATGCTGCCTTCGATTTCGGAGCGGTATTCCATGTCCTGATTCAGCAAATCTTCGACCGGGGCGATGAACCGGTAGTTGATCGGGCGGCAGATAGCGCGATAGGCGACAAAGCGCATGACCATTTCACATTCATAATCTCTTTCCCGGATGGCTTTCTCCACGATATTGAGGTCGATGGTATCCATGATCTGAAAGGCATACTGCGGCTTTAAGACGGCCTCGATAATCTTTTCGGCCTCCTGGTACTGCAGACAGGCATTGATGTCTCCGCCGAGCTTCGGGTCGCAGCGGACGTAGACCACGAAGTCGATGTCCGACGTGGTTTCGGCGAGCCCCATATTGGTCGACCCCATGACATCCATGGCGATGTCGCCGTGGACGTTCTCGTCGATCATGTCCGCGATCTGTTCGAGTTTCTCCAGGCGCTCTTCCGTGGCCTGGGTCTGGAACGTCCGGTAAAACTGCTTAATCTCATTATAGAGCTGAACTTCGGGAATGTGGGAATACTTGGTTTCCTTCATGTCGAAGTTTCGCCCTTCCTTGAGGGCCGCATATCGTTCAGCGTCCACCAGGGATTCCCGCCACTGGCCATTTTGGGGATAGTAATCGGCAATGTCATGCACCCGGTCGTCGACCAGCTTTCGAAAGACGATTTTTTCCACCTGCCGGCCGTCCATCTCGATCGTGTAGAAAAAGCCGCCCTCGGCGACGCCGCCGGTCAGCGTCGTGACTTCGCCGAAATTGGAGGGATTAAGATAGATCGTATTTTCCGTCATTTGAAATCCCCAGTCCATGTGGACATGGCCGGTGAGACACATTAATACCGGATTGTTGTCGCAGTAGTGCCGGAGCGCCGACGAGCCCGACGTCCCGAACTGATTGACGCGGTCATGAACGCCGTGCGCCGGCTGATGCGTGACGATGATGTCCGGTTTGACGGCTTTGAAGAAGTTGTACATTTCATTGCGGCCGCCCTCGAAGGGCACGTCCCCCTGGTAGCGCACGACGTAGCGCTCCGGAACGCCCGGCGTCCAGATGTCCGCGCCTCCGTAGCCGGCGATTTTCAAATCCCCCATGCTGTGCCAGTGCAGATGGAGGTCTCTTTCATGCAGGGCGGTGTATTTCAGGTCCATGTCGTAATTGCCGGGCAGGGCGAATGTCTGCGCCTTTTGTTTGATGGAGAGGATATTTTCCAGCACCTTGTATTTTTGCTGCAGGACGCGGCGCGCGCGGATGGTGTACTGCTGATACCTTGTGCCGTTTTCTTCGATTTCCGCCGACAGGTCCGGCATATCGAGCAGATCGTCAACAAAGTCCTCGATGGTCATCGATTCCTTATGCATGCGGATGCGCAGCCCATGAAAATAGGACTGAAGTTCGTGATAGTGAATGGCCGTGGTCATGTTGTAGAACGGAATATCGATCAGGTCGCCGGAGATGATATAGACGTCGGCCATCGTTTCGGACAATAATTGTTTGACGCGGTCAAACGCCCCGTGAATGTCAGCAATGTAGATAATTCTCAAAAAAATATCCTCCTGATTCAAAGATGACGCAATCGACGCAATTGATTACGGCGTTAATATAGCCTGAGCCGTCCGGTATTGCAACAGCCATCGCTTTTGTAATCGACCCGCTGCCGTCGGACGGCTCACCGCGTCTCTCTTACGGAGCGAATCAGGAGCGGCGCCAGGCATACGCAGGCGGCGGCGAAGATGAAAATCGCCCGAAGGCCCATGGCCGCGGACAGGAAACCGCCGGCCAGCGGCCCGATCAGGTTGCCGATTAAATAGCCGCTTTGAAACATGCCGTAAATGCCGCCCCGCTCATGTTCGTCCGTAGCGTGGCGTACGGTCGAATTGATGACCGGCAGCATGCCGGAAACGAAAAGCCCCAGTCCCGCCCGGAGCGCCATCAGTTGATACGCATTGGTGACAAACGCCTGCGGCAGCAGGAAAATGATGGTCCCCAGCGCGGCGATCATGAGAACTTTTTTTTGGCCGATGGTGTCCGACTGTCTGCCCCAGAACGGAGCGGAAAGAGCGCTCATGAGCCCGGCGACGCCGAAGACCAGGCCGCTTATGAGCCCCACATAGGCCTGGGGGACCTGGAGATACTCTACATACAGGCTGATAAAAGGCGCGATGAAGAATACGGTAAATTGGACCAGGATCAAAAGCAGAAACAGACTGCGCAATTCCGAAGAGTGAATGATTCTGTTAAAATTATGCCGGAGCCTGGCGAGCCCCGGTTCGATCACCGGCTTAAACTCTTCCTGAACGTAGAAATAGACGACGGCGGCCCCGATGGCGCACAGCAGGCCTGTTGTGAAAAAAATGGGACGGATGCCGGCAAAATGCATGAAGACGCCGCCTAGAAAAGGACCGAGGATCAGGCTCGATACCAGCGCCGTCTGCAGCGTCCCCAGGGCGTAGCCGGTTTTTTCCGGCGGCGACGACGACGCCATGAGCGCCAGCGACGGGGCGATGAAGCCGGAAAGCAGTCCCTGAAACAGACGGCAGAGCACGAATTGCGGCGCGGTTTGCGCAAACCCCATCAGCACATTGGCGAGCGCAAGCCCCATCATGGCCCGGACGATCATCATTTTCCGTCCGTAGCGGTCGCCCAGGATTCCCCAGAGCGGCTGCATGAACGCCGAGATCACGAAGGGAGCGGCATAGGCCACGCCGCTCCAGATTTTTACGGATGTGTCGCCGGCGATCCCGAGTTCGCGCAGGTAAAACGGAAGAAAAGGGGTGACCAGGCTGAGGCCCAGGGCGGCGATAAACTGCGCGCACCAGAGGCTGTAAAGATTCTTTTTCCAGAATTCCATTTTATCGAATGCGGAAACGTCTTCCCTCGTTTCGCAGAAGACCTGTTCTCTTTCTCGTGTTTGAGGGTGACGCTCGCACAGCTCCCGGGAAAAGTCAAATGATCCGCCCGAAGCCGTATTGCTTTCGGCCCGACCCGATCTTATATTAGATTTTCAGGAGCGAGCGCCAAACCGGGCTTAATCTAATCCCGCTCACGCGGGACGAGCATTCATTCTCGGCAGCTCGATGCGATATCATAACGGTCATTTCCTGCCTCGACGGTTTGCGGCGAAGGGGATGATTCACGGTTAAAGGAGAGGCAAGATGGAAGATGTTTTATCAGCATGTTCGGTGACGATGAATATTCCGGTGGCCTGGGGCGAGATGGATGCCATGGGCCATGTCAACAATATTATCTATTTTCGTTATTTTGAAACGGTCCGGATTGAATACTTCAACCGTCTGGACATGTTGGGCTATCAGCGAGAATCGGGCATCGGACCGATTCTCGCCTCCACGGAGTGCCGCTACAAGATGCCCCTGCAATACCCCGATACCATTATCGCCGGGACCAAGATTCTCAGTATGGAAGCCGACCGGTTTGTGATGGGCTATGAGGTCTTCAGCACGAGGCATAAAAGGATCGCCGCCGACGGCGAGGGGGTGATTGTTACCTACGACTACCGCAATAATGTAAAGGTTCCGATTCCCGAGGCGCTCAGGGCAAAAATCATGGAGCTGGAAAAAATGACGGGATGAAAGTTCAATGTTCAACGTTGAACTTAGAACTTAGAACGGTCTTTATTTCAGCCGTCCCTTCGCTTCCTCGAAAACGGACTGATATTTGTCGAAGCCCGCGGGGAGGGCAATGGCGTCGTCAAACCGCAGCGCATTTTGAAAATAAGCCAGTCCCTTGAGATGGAGCTTCCGGGCCTCGTTGATATTGGCCGGATTGATCCGCGCCAGATGGCTGATGCCCAGGTAGATGTAGGCTGAGGCAATATGTCCGGAGCCCCGGATCTTCGTTGTCTTCTCGAAATAACGGGCGGCTTCACTGTAGCGTCCGCCCTGGAAGAGCGCCTGCGCTTTCCTGTAATCATCCTCGCCCGGGTCATGATCGTCCGGGGTTTCATCCGCAAGATCGGAAGCGGCTTTCTCTTCCTTTTTTTCCTTTGGCGGCGGCGCTTTCATTTTCTCCTGGAGGCTGGCGATAACCTTTCCGGCTCTCCTCACCAGCGTCACCAAGTCCTCATCCCCGGGATTATCCCGCAGGGCCTGATTCACGGCCGCTTTAAAAGCGTTGATCATTTTGATTATTTGCGGAGCATTTTTCCTGCGGTAGCTTACGCGGTCCGCGACTTCCATCTGACGCAGAATTTCCCGGGCGGTCTTTTCCCGCGAACGGGTTTCTTCTTCAATGAGCCGCCAGGCCGCGGCGTTAAGCCGCCGCACCCGGATCGGTTCAAAATCAGCAGTCAGCAGGTCTGAGAAATGATTGCGGAAGGCGTCCCAGTCCCTTTTTTCCAGCGCGGCCCAGGCTTGCCCGAACCGGGCCTCCGTCTTGTCGCCGGCCTGTCTTTGCAGCCGCTGGCAGACGTCGGACGTCTCCTTCCCGGCCGGTTCCGCCCTCTGCAGGCGATCGCAGACCCGCAAAGCCCGGGCCGGATTTCTCTCTTTTTCCGTATTTAAAATGACCTGTTGCAGATCGAGATAAGAGCGCAGGGAAGCGTCCGTGTTTTGGGCCAGCCTCCGCGACCATTTTTTTGCCTCTTCTTCATTTTCCTTGATGCCGCCCGCGCCCCGGTATAATTCGATTAACTTCACCTGAGCGGGCCTTTCCGTCCCGGCGCTTTTTTGATACCAGAGAAGCGCGTCCCCGGGAGAAGCGGGCGCCAGTTTTCCCTCGAGATAGATGTTCGCGAGCGCAATTTCCGCCTTGGCGTTTCCCTGCCCGGCGGCTTTTTGATACCACGCCAGCGCTTCCCGGGGATTGACGGGTGTCCCGACGCCTTCGCGGTAAACCCAGCCCAGCATGTACTGGGCGGCCGGGTTTCCCTTTTGGGCGCTTTGCCGGTATTTTTTGATTCTCTTTAAGAATTCCTGCGCCAGGTCCCTTTCTTTCAGATACAGCGCGGCGAGCATGATTTGAGACCTTTCATATCCCGCTTCAGCGGAGTGAAAGAGCCATTTCAGGGATTCGGCTGTGTTTCGACTGACGCCTATGCCTTGTTCGTACATGACGCCCAGATGATACTGCGCCTCCGGCTCGTCCTGATCGGCCGCCAGCTGATACCACCGGGCGGCGGCAGGCTTATCCGCGGGGACGTCTGCGCCAAACTCATAGGCTTCGCCGATCAGAACCCGGGACCGGGCATCGCCCTTTTGCGCCGCAATCCGGAGATGATCGATATCCGCCCGGGTAAGCTTGGCCGGCGCACACGAAATGAGAGAGGAAGCCGCCGCCCACACGAAGATCATGAGCAGGAGGATTTCTATTCTTCGTTCAGAGTGCATGGAGGGAGGTTACCTTTGTTGCGGCAAAAATGCAAGGATCGGGGATTCTTTGTCGGGCAATACAAAAATGGATTGAATAATTCCCCGCATTGTGCTTATTTTTCCCCATACGTATCAAGTGATTAGGCCTCCGGATGAAAATATGCCCGAAAATGTAAAAACGATTGACAGCATCGCACAAATCGACGGCTTCGAGATCATCGGACTGCTTTCCAATAAGGGCGGCATGGCTGATGTCTATGAGGCGTATCAATTATCCGTCGGAAGACGGGTGGCCGCCAAAAAAATCAAGTCCCGTTTCATTCATGACGAAAATATCAGGAGCCGGTTTGAAAAAGAGGCGAAACTCCTCGGGCAGTTGAACCACGCCAATATTATCCAGGTGATCGATTTCAGCAATGAACATCTGACGCTGTTTATGGAATTTATCGAGGGGAAACCTCTTGATGAAATCCTCGCCGATAAGGGACAGCTGCCGCTTGAGGAATCTTTGCGGATCATTTCGGAAGTTCTGGCCGGCCTCCATTATGCGCATCAGCATCATATTCTCCATCGCGACATCAAGCCGGAAAACATTTTCCTGACCGACGACGGCCGGGCCAAAATCGCCGACTTTGGAATCGCCGGCATCCTGGGCGGAAGCGAAGGGGCGCCGACGGCGGAAAGCGGGAGTTGGGCGGGGACCCCTTCCTATATTTCGCCGGAACAGATTAGAGGAGGAGAAACGGGTCCCCCCGCGGACATTTACTCTACCGGCATAACCCTGTACCGGCTGGTGACCGGAAAATTGCCGTTTGTCGGCGAGGACGTCATGCAGACCGCCGTGATGCAGCTCAATGACATCCCCGTGCCCCCGCAGTCAATCGCGCCGCAGATCTCATCGGAATTAAACCGGATCATTCTCCAGGCGATGGCCAAGTCTCCCGAGGATCGCTTTCCCACGGCGCTGGCCTTTAAAAAAGCGCTGGACCGGCTTCTCTATCCCCGGAAGGACAAAGCTTATTTGCAGGAAGCGAAAGCGGAATGGGAAAAATCCAAACTCGAACGCCTGACGGCCAAGAAAAGCCGTTTGCAAAATTCCATCAAACTTTCTCAAATGGCGCTCGATGAGAATGCGGATTTGCCGGAGGCAAAGCGGATTCTCGATGACGCCCGCGAGGATTTGAAAAAAATCAAATGGAAAGAATATGTGATTCTCGGCGTCACCAGCCTGGTGATTGTGGGGGTTATTGTTTCGTTGATTTTGCAACTCGCGAGCGGCGTCGGCAAGCTGGACATCTTCACCAATGAAGCGGCGGACGTCTATCTGGACGGCGTCAAGATCGGAACGGCTCCCTTCGTTTTTCAAAATATTCCTTCCGGGCGCCATAAGATTGCGGTGGAACAGCCGGGTTTCTATCGATCACCGGACAAAGACATTGTGATCGGGAAGGGAAAGCTTTTGACCATCAACGAGGTGATCCCCAGCGGGGGAATGGTCATGATCACGTCCGTGCAGCCCGGGGCAACGGTAAAAATCGACGGGGTGGTCATCGGCCGGACGCCCTTGTCCAAAAAGCTCATCATCGGCCGCCATAGAATTGAAGTCGCCGGAGCGGCCCGGGACGTCGTTATTCAGGAGAATGACAATCTCACCTTGGTCTTTTAAATCCCGCGGCTTGTAGCGCGGCATAACTCACCTTGCGGTATTTGCCCGTCTTATGATACAAACGGAGCGATTCAAGAGCAGACGCAAAAAAACACATGAACTCACTTCACGCTGACACCGGGGGGAATCGTTGATCTTAACTGCCGCGGGAAAAACCGATCGGGGTCTGGTACGCTCCAAAAATGAAGATCACATCCATATCGATGCGCGGCTCGGTCTTCTGGTCGTAGCGGACGGAATGGGCGGACACCGATCGGGAGAAACCGCGAGCCGGCTGGCGGTGGAGGTCGTGCGCGACTTCTTTCATCAGGATCGGCAGGGGACGGGCCCGCAAGACGGGGCTTATTCCGAAACGACCAACCGGCTGCGCGACGCCATCTGGCTTGCCAACCGGACCGTCTATGAAACGGCGCAAAAGTCGCCCGGATTAAGCGGCATGGGGACGACGATCGCGGCCGCCGTCCTGAAGGGAAATCAAGTCAGTTATGCCCATATCGGCGACAGCCGCATTTATCTGGTGAGATCCGGGAGCATCATGCAGTTGACCGATGATCATTCGCTGGTCCGGGAGCAAGTCCGGCATGATCGGATGACGAAGGAAGAAGCGGCGCACTCCACGATGAAAAATATTCTGACCCGGGCCGTGGGCATCGATTCGGAAGTCGCAGCTGATTTGGGCGAACTCACCGTTCTCACGGGGGACATCCTGCTTTTGTGCAGCGACGGACTCCACAACATGGTTTCGGACGAGGAAATGCTGGAGATTATTTCCCGTGCGGGCAATGTCCATGCCGCAAGTGAATTTCTGGTCGACACGGCCAACGATAACGGCGGTCTGGACAACGTCTCGGCGATTGTCGGGTATATCCATAAAGAAAAATGGTATGCATCCTGGTCCACGTTTGTGGACACGTTTCGGAGGTGACGGATTGGCAAAGATTATACTGAAATACAAAAATGAGCCTCTTCAGGAGATTGTGCTGGATAAAGGAATCGTGGCGGTCGGCCGGAAATCGGATAATAACATCATCATCGACAATCAGGCCGTATCGGGACACCACGCCATCATTGAGACGGAAGGGGATCAGCTGTTCGTTGAAGATCTGAAAAGTCTGAACGGGACCTTTCTGAACGGCCGGAGAATTACCCGGGCGGAACTGTTTAACAAGGACACCGTGCTCATCGGGGTCCATGCTCTGGAAATCCTGTTTGAAAAGGACCGGCTGGACGAAGCGAAAGCCGCGGCGGCGCGCGGGCGGTCCATGTTTGAAACGATCGTCATCACCCCCGAGGAGCAAAAGAAAATCCTCCTGGCGGCGGACCGGGCCATGCATGATGTGCTGGGTGGTTTTCTGGTCATCAAAGGATCCAGCGAGCATAAAGATTATCTCTTCAAGGAAAAGGTGTCCACGATCGGGAAAGAAAAGGGCTCGGTCCTCAGGCTCAGAGGTTTTTTCGCTCCCAAGCGGGCCGCTCTGGTCAACCGCCGGAAGGAAGGATACTTTATTACACCCACCGGGAGTACAACCGTCAGGATCAACGGCCAGGTCATTGATCAGCGGCGGGACCTGAAAGACGGCGACATCGTGGACATCGGCAGATTGAAGTTGCAGTTCTACATTAAGGAGCAGCACATCAAGCCATCGGTCTGAGTCTGAGAAAGGTGTTTGGGCTTTAGACTATTGGGCTGCCAGGATATTTTGAGGGGCGTGCCGGCCACCGCAGGTGGGGTTGCACCCCTCCTTTCAGCCTTTCAGTCTAACAGCCTAACAGTCTATGGCAGCCTAAATCCCTAAATACCTGACGAGCTGATAAGCAACCGCGCCGCCCAGGTAGGAGACGACGAGCGTCAGGAGGATGGTCGCGTAAAACCATTTATTGCTGTTCATTTCCTTGCGCAGCACGGCGACGGTCGCGGCGCAGGGGATGAAGAGCATCATCACGACCAGAAAGGCGGCGGCCGAAGCGTGGCTCATCACGGTCGGAAGAATGACCGTGAGCCCGTCGCGGCCTACGGAATACAAAACACCCAGCGTCGCCACGACATTTTCTTTGGCGACCAGCCCCGTGAGCAGCGCGGTGATCATTTTCCAGTCCAGCCCCAGCGGCGCGCCCAGAGGCTGAATCCATTTGCCCAAGCTGCCCAGAAAGCTTTCTTCCACGACGCCTGTCGGGAAGTAGGACAAAACCCAGATCACGAGCGACACGCCCAGGATAACGGTTCCGGCTTTGCGGAGAAAGGCGACGAGCCTGGCCCAGACGACCATCAGAATGGTTTTGGCGTCCGGCTGATGGTAAATCGGCAGCTCCATGATGAACGGCGCTTCCTGCTCCCGGAGGCTCTTGTTGACCAGAGCGCCGGCCAGGCCCAGCACGGCGATATTGACGGCCAGAATGCTCCAGGAGACATACGCCGCGTTTTCACGGAAGACCGCGGCGGAAACCAGCGTCAGGACGGCCAGACGCGATGTGCAGGGAACGAAAGGAATCAGAAGCAGGGTGATCATCCGGGCCTTGTGCGTTTCGATGATGCGGGTTCCGAGCACCGCCGGAACGTTGCAGCCGAAGCCCAGACACATCGGGATAAAGCTTTTTCCGTGCAGACCGACGAGGTGCATGATTCTGTCCATGACGAAAGCCGCGCGCGCCATGTAGCCCACATCCTCCAGGACCGCCATGACGGCGAAGAAGATGACGAGAATCGGCAGAAAGGTGATCACGGAGCCCACGCCGCCGATCACGCCGTTTTGCAGGAGCCCCTGCAGCCAGGGAGGAAATCCGGAAAATAAGGGTTCGCACCAGCCGGCAAATTTCAAAACGCCTTCGTTCATCCAGTTCTGCAGGGGCACGCCGACGCGGTAGGTGAGAAAGAAGACCAGGGCCATCACGGCGAGCAGAACGGGGATGCCGAAGACCGGCCGCGTCAGGATGTGATCGACTCGGTCGGTGAGCACGACCTCGCCCATTTTGAAGCGGGAGACTGCCGCCCGGGTCATTTTTTCAATCCAGTCATAGCGGCCGTTGACGACGGCGTGCAGGGCGTCTTCGTGCTTGAGCAGAAGTTTCTGAATATCAGCCCAGGCTTCCTTCTGGGCGAGGCTTTCCATCAGGACCGACACTTCCGGGTCGCCTTCCATTAATTTTACGGCAATCCATTCCGGGGTGTAGGGTTCCTGAACATAAGGCCCGATGTGCGCCAGGATTTGTTCGTAAATTTGCTGATGGTCCCGGGAGACCTGCGGCAATTCCGGATGATAGGCGGCCTCCGCGGAGGCGAGCGCCGCCATTTGTTCCACGAGTTCTTTAATGCCGTTGTTGCGCTTGGCCACCATGGGAATGACGGGGATGCCGAGCGATTCCTGGAGCGCTTTCGTGTCAATCTGGGTGCCCTGCTTCTCGGCGACATCCAGCATGTTCATGGCCACGACCACCGGACGGCCCAGAAGCAACACCTCGGCAAGCAGGTAAAGACTCCGCTCCAGGGCGGCGGCGTTTAAAACCAGCACGACCAGGTCCGGTTTCTGGGTGATGATAAAATCGCGGGCAACGCGCTCTTCTTCGGAAAAAGCCGTCAGACTGTAGGTGCCGGGAAGATCGACAATGCGGATGAGCGTGCTGTCGGCGCGATGGACGCCTTCTTTCTTTTCCACGGTTTTCCCCGGCCAGTTGCCGACGTGCTGGGACAAACCGGTCAGGATATTGAAGATGGTCGATTTGCCTACATTCGGCTGTCCGACCAGGGCGACGATGATTTCTTTTTCCACGGGAGGGAGGCAGGCATCGTCGGCGTTAAGCGGAACGGCCGTTATTTTTGCCGCTTCGCCCTGGCCCAGTGCGATCCGTGTGCCGGCGACCTGAATGACGACGAGGCCGCCGCTCATCTGGGCGATGCGGAACCTCGCACCGGTGACCAGGCCCATGCCGGCCAGACGGCTGGTGAGCGCCGCCCCGCCGTCAATCGAATGAATGACGCCCTGATCGCCTTCCCGCAGATCCGTGATAACCAGCAAGTTCTTCATCCGGCCTTATTCCTGAGACTGATGCGGTATTTTTTTAAAATCCGTTCGGGTCCGTAAGAAGCCTTGGTGCGCCGCAAATTCTTGCTGCCCATGTCCTCTTCCAGATTCAGATACTTATAGCGTGACTCCAATTGCTTTGCCGTGTCGTTAAACATGAATTCGTAAATGCCGTGGTAAACCTTGGAGGCCTTCGCGAAATGAAGACAGAAAGCCTCATCGTTGAGCACTTCACCGATGATAAACCCCGCCGGTTCATCGGCGATGTAGTAGATCGTTCCCCAGAGCGCCAGCTCGGAGAATTTGCTGAGGGCCTCCTCGCAGACGGAAAAATCGGTTTTGCAGGAGGCGACGGCGCATTCATTCTGCCACTGGCGCAGGATTTCCAGTCCGTCCGCGAGCGTATCCGGGGAAAGGGGCCGCCGGACGGGCTGATAGGCGCCCAGAAACTGGTTCAGGTGATTGCGGTGGCGGGTGTATTGTTTTCCGGCGAAGGACGCCATGTTGGCCGTCAGATAGACATAATCCGATTCGCTGTCGTCATACGACCGGCAAAATTCCTTTTCCGGAAAGAAGGACAGCCACTCCTCGGGGATCGGATAAAAAAAGCCGCCGTCCGAGAGCAGCTGCTTGAGCGTGTCCTGTGAGCAGTCCCGGGGATTGTCCAGCGGCATGACGTAATTCTGGTTGCGATAATTATGCGCGGAAATGAAAGTTCCGCAATCCTTGGTCAGTATCTCATAGCGGCTGATATTCCGGAACAGATAGACATTGGCGAAGGTATAATCGGAAATGAACAAATTCAACCGCCGGAAGCGCTGCGAGAGAAACGCCCGGTGGGCCAGATCAATATTTTCAATGATATCCATGGAATAAAAACTTTATATCCTTTCTTGCTGTGGGCTTAGAGATTAAACTCGTGTTGATGGTCACGAAGCCAGCGGCGATGCTTTTTATAATCCGGAATCACTTCTACCACCAACGCCCAGAATTTAGAAGAATGATTTTTTTCCCGGATGTGCATCAATTCATGCACCACCACATAATCCACGACCTCCGCAGGCGCCATCATCAGCCGAAAACTGAAAGACAGGCGGTTCACTTCCGAGCAGGAGCCCCACCGGCTCTCCGCGGATGTGATGCGCACGCCGTCCGGAGTCAACTTAAGCATGCCGCATAATAAATCAACCCGCCCGATTAAATAAGAGCGCGCTTTCTTCTTATACCAGGAGATGAAATAATGCCTTTTCAAGTCTTGATTCTCGGGGCAGTTCAGAAAGAACCGGTTGTCCCAGAACATCACGCCGGCATTTTCCAGAGGCTCGAAATAACATTCCAAAGGGTAGCGTTGACCCAGATAAAAAAAATGTTCACCCGAACTGTATGATTTCTGGGGAGGCGAAGCGGGGCGCGCGGCCTGCTTCTTCATTGTCCGATCGATCCAGGGTTGTTTTTCGCGGATAAAGCGGTCGATTTCAGCCAGGGGTGTAAAGCGCGGCGCATAAATCGTAATTTTTGAGTCGACGCCGATTTGCAGCGATATCGTCTTCCTTCTCTTGGCGCTGCGTATCAGATGATATTCCGTATTCATAAGGTCCTGTGAGTTAAGCATAGAATGCGCGACGGTCCGGAGTCAAGCAAAAGTGTTTTCGCTTTTGTTCAATACCAAACAATGCTACAATTTGCGGCAATAGAAAGCAGTGTAAAATGAAGGCAAAAAACCTGTTATGGATAACCGTCTCCTGATGCTCTTTCCCGTGTCTTACGGACATGCCTCCGGGTGGCAGGAGAAGGATATGGGCGTGGGCATTTTTGACGATGCGGCGTACGACCGGGAACTGCGGATTGTGGAGCGGCGGGCGACGAACACCTGGTCGATAAAAGAGCTGATGGACCGGGGCGCGTTCCGGGGGCAGGGCAAAATATTCGGCGTCTGGCTGGTCGGCCAGCCGGTGAATACCTATCTGAACAAAACGGCGTGGCGGAATATCTCTATAAGTATCGCTTAACCGATCCCCGGGGCGTGTCGACCATGTATGGTCCCAGTGGTTTTTATATGCCGGGCTTTACGACGATCTTCATCAATCCGGGGCTTTCCGGCAACTGGAGGGTCGATTTTATGCTCTGGTCCAGAAGCACCAAGCAGGTGACGCCGATCGGCTCCATCGAATTCACAGTGACGCAATAAGGAGTGGGGAATGGAACAAGGGAATAGACGGCCTTGGGGGTATTTTGAAGTCTTATCGGATGCTCCGGACCATAAGGTGAAAAGAATTGTGGTTAATCCCGGCGGTTCTCTCAGCCTGCAGCGCCACAAAAAACGGGCGGAACACTGGTATGCCGTCGCCGGCGTCGGCGTGGCCATCATTGACGGCAATGCTCATGAGCTGGTGAGCGGATGCGCGGTCGATATTCCGCTGGGTTCGACGCACCGTCTGGAAAACAGGGATGCAAGCGATCTGGTCATCATCGAGATTCAAACGGGTACGTATTTCGGCGAAGATGATATAGAAAGGCTGGAAGACAAGTACGGTCGGGTGTGACCAAGCCGCCTTTTTACGGCTATCTTTTGTTTCACAGGGAGTAGAACGGTTTCAATCGTTTCATCCCCTGAAGGGAGCATGAGATCGAGCAAGCGTTTCCTGGAGGAGACGCGAAGTTGATAAGGAAACAGCGTCCCTCTGCAGGCCCTTTTGGGCAGCAGATAATTTGCCTGTCAGAACAGCAAGGAGCCCTGTTTCAGCATCCGCCTGCCGGGCACAAGGTTTCCATTTAATCGAAAGGAGAGTGAAATGAAAGGTAAAGGTAAATGGATCTGGATTTTCGTATGTGTTCTTGCGGTTCAATTATGGACAGGGTTTAGTCCGTCCACATCCACAGCCGCAAGAAAAGCCGACAAAACGCAAGCCGCCTCAGAAGTCTCAGTGAAGGCACATGCCGCATTCAATGTGGACAAGATGTCGGATATGTCCGACTATAATCCGGCCAATCCTGTGATTCCGACAGGCGATACAATAAAGATAGCAGCGTTAAATGTCTATTCGGGGCCCGGGGCTCTGAACGGGCAAACACATTTCATGGCTCTTCAATGGGCTGCTCATGACATTAACAAACGCGGCGGCATTCTGGTGGATGGCAAAAAGAAACTGGTTCAAATCATCAAAGCCGACCACATGTCAAAGCCGGATCAGTGCAAAAAAGTCTGCGAACGAATGGTCCTGCAGGAGAAAGTTGATGTTCTGATGGGCACGCTCGGCAGCAACATGGTAAAGATCATGAACGAAGTTGCCGGGAAGTATAAGATCGTTGCCTGGAATTATGCGGGCATGTCTGACGACATTATGGACGCAACCAATTTTACCCCGTATTCTTATATGGTGACTTACTCGACTGAACAGGTTGGCCGCGCCCTCGCTTATTATTTAGGCAATATCCGGAAAAAAGAAACAAAATTTTATATTCTTGATCAGGATTATTCGTTTGGTCATCTTTCCGCAGATGGATTCAAAACGGGTTTGAAAGAATACTATCCGGGAGCAAAGGTCGTCGGTGAAGATTACCACAAACTGTATCTTACCGATTTCGCGCCCTACCTGGAGAAGATCAGGGCTTCCGGAGCCGATGCAATTTTTACGGCTGACTTTCCCCCGGATTCAACCAATATCCTCAAGCAAGCAAGGCAAATGGGAATAAAGCTTCCGCTTGTAACCTTTTTGTTGCGTGACTATGCATCGATGGCTGAATTAGGTGTGGAAGGCACGAAGGGAATCGTGCATCTTGATACTTTTGATTTTCCGGGGATGTTTAATCATCCCGGTTATGTCAAGTTTTACAGGGCATGGACTGATGCCTGGAAGAAATGGCCGGCCCCATACAACAGCGGGACTTACAAAATTCCAACCGGCCTCCTGGCTTCCTTCACCATGGATACGTATTGGCTGCTGAGTGCGATTGAAAGGGCGGGCAGCACACATGCCGATAAGCTTGCCAAGGTGCTGGAAGGGGACAGCTATCAATTTGTAACCGGCAAGATCGTGAGGATGAGGCCATGTGATCATAAAGCCATTCAGGATTTCAGCGTTACGGAATTTGTTCCTCCCGCTCAACAGAAAGCTTCGATGACGATTCCTCCTTATTATTGGTATAATGACGTCTCCTGGTCGGGGCAAATGTATGTTGTCCCTGCTGCCAAGGCGCTCCCGTGGATGGATCAGAAACTGGATCGTTGTAAAGGCAAGTCCGATTGGGGAGAGTGATAACAATCTAAATTTCCCAGATGAGCTTAAATCAAGAGCCTTTCCACTCCTGTATGTGGGTGGAAAGGTCTTTTTTATCAGACGCGGAAATAATCGCTTACGAAGGCTTCGTCAACGATGGGATCGAGCACGGCCAAATGAGTCCCGATTGCCGTACCTTTGGGAATGACCAATTCAGAATCCTTGATTCGTGAATGAAGCCACTCCCCAACCTTAACCGAATAGATGGATCCGGGATCGGGGAAAATCAAAAGAGTGGGAGCACTAATCCGAGGAACCACCTCACGAAAATCGCAGGCATAAACGGAAGCCCAATACTCTCTATTGGCGTACCGCATCATCGGGGCCATGGTTTCGTCCAATTGCATCATGGCCACTAATTCCCTTGCGTTCTGCTGCGTCAGGGGATCAAATTTTTCCAGGTGCGGCGTTCCCGGCTGATGTGGAGTAATCATCTGAGCACAAAAATCCAGCCCGAATTCGGCAAACGATTTCCGGTGCAGCATCATCTCCAAGTCGCGTTGGAGGTGTTCATTTTTATACCATCCCTGATATAAGCCGAGGTTCCATGTATCGTCATTTAATGTCTTGGGGGGCATGTCGGCGATTACAAAACCCCGGCAATATTCATGACCGAATTGCTGAATGAAGGAATAAAGAACAGCACCGCCCATGGAAATTCCAAACAGGATGGCATTGTCCACGCCCAGATATCCGAGAAGTTCCTTGACGTCCCTTGCCGCCAGCTGAACTGAAATCTCTCCTGTCGTAGGGCTGAAACCGTAACCTCTATAGTCATATCCTATGCAGCGGTATTCTTTATCCTGAAAAACATCAACCAGAGGCTGCGTGCGCCGATAGTCGCCGCCTCGCCACCCGTTGAGAAATACGATGGGCTGGCCTTGTCCTTCGTCAAAGTAGCCGATTCTTTGGCCATCGGATGCGGTAAAGTATTTTTCTGTGTTCATCAACATCGACTGCCCTCTTTGGTGGAAGTTGGATACGATCCGCCAAAAAATTTGCATATTAGGACGCTCCTGTCAATAGGGCGGTTGAGGGGACGCCCTTAAAATATTAAGTATCTCGGCCGGTGCGCGAAGCGAGGGGAAAAGATGATGCCCGCGTTGACGAGAGCGCCGCCACCCCTTTGGCGGCACGGCGTTCCCAGGGTTCGGCTCGCCACAACGATGCCGGATTGCCGCGGTTCCTTAGTTAACGCCGCCCCGCAATGACAAAATGGCAGAAGGTGGGCCGCACTTCAAAACATCCATGTACTCTGCGTGATCCGAAAGACGCAGCTCTCGTTATGATGAAGTCGGCGAATCACGTGCTACAGCCCCGGAACTGAAGAGCGGATCTCTAATATTCCGCCCCGCGCGAAAGTATTTTGCGGGCTTCGTGGCATATCGCCACGGCCGCCGGGTGGACAAGCCGGCGTTCGACGGTGACGGCATAGAAGCGCTGGCGGACATCCGGGAGACTGCCCACTGTTTCCACGCGGAACTGGCGCTTCAGCTCATTAGCAATGGGGGAAGGCGCCGGGAAAAGTCCCATTCCCGTCTGCCCAAAGACATTCAGCAGCGCATTGTCGTCAAACTCACCCGCGATCTGCGGGCGAATATCGTTTTCTCTAAACCAGTGGTCCAGAGCGCGTCGCAGGGCGGTTCCTTCAGTCGGCAGAAGGACGGGTGCGCCGTTGAGCGATGCGGGGAAATTCTTTCTATACTTTGCCGCCATATGTTTCTTTGCCAGAATTGTCGTATCACATTCACCCAGATGATGGTTAAAGGCCTTTACTTTTATGTGAGAACTGGCCGGGGCATCCATCAGGATGACGTCAAGATCGTGCAGAGCCAGTTCCGCCAATAATCGATCCGGTTTATCTTCCTTGCAGACCAGGCGGATGGGAAAGGACAGCCGGAGGGCCGGTTCCAGAAGCTCCAGAGCCATCATTTTAGGAACAACGTCAGCCACGCCGACGGTGACGCGCAGGGGCATGCCGAAAGGCCGGTCGTTCAATGTATCCTGCAGCTCTTTCCCCAGCCGGAAAATCTCATCCGCGTAGCGATAAACCGTGCGGCCGGTTTCCGAAAGCATAAGTCTTCGACCGCTCTTGACGAACAGCTTTTGGTTAAGAGCGTTTTCAAGGGACCTGATCTGTCCGCTGATGGCGGATGGCGACAACCGCAGCTCGGCGCCGGCCCGGGAAAGACTTCCTTCACGGGCGACGATCCAGAAATAGAGGAGGTGGTGATAGTTCAGCCATTCCATGGGGTGTATATACTTCCAATTTATGGAAGTATCAATTGGAAATTACGTTATTGTGGAAATATGAGGCCCACGCTAGACTCAGCTCCATCAGGATATCGACGGCCTGTCTTTTCCTGATGTCCCCCCTATCTCCGGGCAATCCGAATGCCCGGAGAATTTGGGAGTAAGATGCGTGATTCTGTTGAGGACCGATTTCCCGGACACGGACATTCCCGCTTGCGAATCGTGGGAGCCGGAATTTGCATGAGAGAAAACGGATTTCAATGGAGGGTTTTAACGAAAATGAATCGGCAAAGAAGGAATCATCGAGGAGAAGATGACATGGATTTGGAAGATCTACTGAAAAAAGGATACCATCCCAAGCATGACCATCATGGACGCAAAGACGAGCGTTACGGTCACGCGCTTTCCTATCACGAAGGCAAACACCATCGTGGGCACGATCACCGGCGTCATAAAATGCGGATGTTTCTTCCTTTCGTCAGGTCACTCCGGCAGAAAAGATTTTTGCTTGCGGGCGTGGTCTTGCTGGGGGTTGTCGTGTTTGCGCTCATGATTATGCTGCTCCTCGCCTTCATTCCGTTGATCAGGCAGGGCCTGACCTATGTGGACGCCAACGGCATTAAAGGGATACTCGATGCCCTGCTCCCATACATAGATAAAATATGGAAGGGCAACGGGTGATCCGTGCCTTCATGAGTCAAATCAAATAAACAAATAGCAACCATACCCTAAGGAGGAAATGAAAAATGCCCATGAAACCAGGTGAGAAAGAAGAAGAATACTTTGCCCGAAGAGAATATGAACGATTGAAAAAAAGTCAGGAAGAAAGTCAAAAAAACCTTG
This sequence comes from Deltaproteobacteria bacterium, assembly GCA_009668925.1. The sequence goes on along the minus strand of SBEK01000014.1, from coordinate 13,032 downwards.
CCGCCGAGGAGCGGGCAAAACAAAAAGCGCTCCATTATATGAAATGTCCCAAGTGCGGCATGGCCCTGGTCGAGATCGACTATAAGAATATCAAGGTGGATAAGTGTTCCGAGTGTGAGGGGATCTGGCTTGATCCGGGCGAACTGGACATCGTTGTAAAAATGGACAAAAGCGGTCTCGACAAACTGTTCAGCGTATTTTCGCGGGGCTGAAGGGATCATTTCAATTTTAGTAAAGGCAGCTTAACGAATGGCTCTGTGGTGGATTGTCTTCGGCGTTTTCATTCTCGCCATGCTGGCTCTTGATCTTGGGGTGTTCAATCGCAAAACGCATGTCATCAAAATGAAGGAATCCCTTCTCTGGACCGCCTTCTGGATGACGCTCGCCGTCGGGTTTGGCCTGGGCGTATACTACTTTCACGGCCAATCGAAAGCGATGGAGTTTTTTGCCGGCTACCTCATTGAATACTCTCTGAGCATCGATAATCTTTTCGTATTCATGCTGGTCTTCCGCTTTTTCCGCGTGCCGCATGAATACGAACACAAAGCGTTGTTCTGGGGAATACTGATGGCGCTGGCGACGCGCGCCATATTTATTTTTGCAGGTGTCGCGCTCATCAATACCTTCAGCTGGGTCATGTATATTTTCGGGGCTTTCCTGATCTTCACTGGCGTCAAAATGGCCATGAACCGGCAGACGGAAGTTCATCCCGACCGGAATGTCGCCATTAAACTTCTGCGTTATTTCGTTCCTGTGACCAAGAAATATTCCGGGGCCAAATTCTTTGTCGTCAAACGCGGCGTCCGGTTCGCCACGCCGATGCTGGTCGTGCTGCTCGCGCTGGAAACCACCGACATTCTCTTTGCGATTGACTCCATCCCCGCCATTCTGGCGATCACGAAAGATCCGTTCATCGTCTATACATCGAACGTGTTCGCGATCCTGGGCCTGAGGTCGCTCTTCTTTGCGATCTCCGGACTGATGAAATTATTCCATCTTCTGCATTACGGATTGGCGGCGATTTTGAGTTTTGTCGGCGTAAAAATGCTGATTGAAGATTTCTTTCATGTGCCGATCGCGGCATCCCTGATTATCATCGTCTCCATTTTGCTCGCGTCTATCGCCGCTTCCATCATCTGGCCAGCTGCGGAGGGTTGAAATTGGGGTCAAATCTTAACGGGCTGTTGCTCAAATAATATCCTTTTGAGCAGCCATGGAGAGTGTTTTGTAACATAAATCTTGGCGAAGCTAAAGGTCAGCAATGACAACTGTTTGAGCCGAAGGCGAGTTTTGTCATTGCCTGAAGCAAGCCTTAGATTTATACAAAACACGCTCTGGCACGAAAAGGGTATTTGGGCAACAGCATGTTTATTCTTGACAACTCACGTCATCCCTGGACTCCAGCCTCCGCCAGAGAGAACGTAAACGGCAGTCTACAGCCTCAGAGCCCTCTTTTTCTTGCCCGGCGGCTTGGCGCCTTCCGTAACGATGTCTTTTTGTCTCTGTTTTTTGGCCGGGTCTTTTTCCACATAGATTTTTTTGCCGGTGACGGGATTAGTGCCCGTCCAGTACATGAGCGCCGACCAGGTGGAGGGCAACGGCGTGAAAATCTGCACCTGCTGCGGTGTGGTGTGCAAATCGCGCGCGGCAAAGGTCTTGAGCGCCTGCATGTCGTCTTCCGTGCATCCCGGATGCGCGGCGATAAAATAATAGGTCAGGTATTGTTTGAGCCCCGCTTCCGCATTCGTCATTTCAAAAAGGTCTTTAAACTGGAGCAGGGCCTGAGACGATGGTTTGCCCATGAATCCGAGCACGGCAGGCGCCGCATGCTCCGGCGCGACCTTCAATTGGCCGGAGATGTGATGCTTCGTAAGTTCGCGCATGTAGGACGTGGCGTGCCTTTTGTCAGCCAACAGCAAATCATGGCGAATGCCCGAGGCGACAAATACTTTCTTGACGCCGGGAATGTTTTGCAGGTTCTGCAGCAAGCGGATTTGCCGGGAATGATCGGGTTTCAGGGAGGAGCACACGTGTGGGTAGAGGCATTGTTTGTCCGGGCAGACGCCGCGGCTTTGCTTGCGCGGACAATCGATGCCGTACATGTTGGCGGTGGCGCCGCCGACATCGACCAGGTAGCCTTTAAAATCCGGGAACGCCGCTATTTTCTTCGCTTCCGCCAGGATGGATTCCTCGCTGCGGCTGACAATGGTTCGCCCCTCGTGCAAAGCGATCGAGCAGAAGCCGCATTCTCCGAAGCAGCCCCGGTGCGTGATGAGCGAAAAAGATATGGTATCCATCGCGCGGACCAAGCCCTGAGCGGCGTAAAACGGATGGACGCGCCGCGAATAATCCAGCGCACAGACGGCATCGAGTTCGGAGGCGGTCAGGTGCGGCTGGGGGGGATGGTGGACCAGATAGCGGTTGCCGTGCTTTTGATAGAGGCCGCAAGCGGTGAGCGGATCGTTGTTGGCATAAAAACGTCTGAACATGTCCGTGAAGGCCTTCTTGGAGCCCGCGGCATTTTCGAAGGACGGCAGTTCAAGATAGGACGGCGGCGGCTCGTTTTCAATGAGACAGGTGCCCCGGATATTGCCCAGACGATTTCCTTCGGCCAGCCGCTGCGCGATTTCGACGACGGCGCGCTCGGCCATGCCGTAAGCGAGGATATCGGCCCGGGCGTCAAACAGGATCGAGCGGCGGACGGCATCCGACCAGTAATCATAATGGGCGATCCGGCGGAGGCTGGCCTCAACGCCGCCCAGAACAAGCGGTTTTGTGTCTTTGAAATAGCGCCGGATAAGATTGGCATAGACGACGCATGCACGGTCCGGGCGCCGGTCGTTTTTCCCGCCGGGGGTCAGATCATCTTCGCGTCTCTTTTTCTTTGTGGCCGTGTAATTGGCCACCATGGAATCCATGCAGCCGCCCGTGATGCCCCAGAACAGCCGGGGTTCGCCGAGCCGGCCGATATCCGCACCGCTCCCGGTATCCGGCTGAGCAATGATGCCGACCCGATAGCCCGCGTCGGCCAGCACCCGGCCGATGACGGCGACGCCGATATGGGGGCTGTCGATATAGGCATCTCCCGTGACCAGGATGATGTCGAGCTGGTTCCAGCCCTTTCTTTTCAATTCATCAGCGGTTGTCGTGAGAAACATTTTAAAGGATACCGATCATCATCAAACCCAGGGCCAGCGCGGATAAGACGCTGAGCCCGGAGAGCCGTCCCGACCAGCGGTGACCGGTCCTGACGGATGCTTTGTTTCCCGCAGTAAACGAGTAAAAGCCAAGCAGCACGGCCAGCCCCGTCAGCATCAGGGCGGAAAGTCCCATCCACTGATGAAACCAGGCCAGGTGCCGGCCCCCTTCAGTGACAACGTTTGCAAAAGCCAATGCGGCGCCGGCCGCCAGGAGACATCCCCCGGCCAGGTTGAAGGCTTTATGCCGTGCAAGCCACGTTGCTTTTTTCCGTCCGAAAACAGCGGCGCCGATGCCGGCGGCGAAACACAGCGAGGCGGCAAGCATGAAAGACAGGTGGGCGATGATCAGCATCGGATGACTCCCGTTACGCTTCAGTGCGGCCGGTCCGGGGGGCGTTACAGCGCGATTTCCATCGACTGACGGACGGCAAAGCATTTAAGGGGGCTTTTCTTTTCGGTGATGATGCGCTGACACGCCCCGACCATGTCGTCTATTTCATCGTCCAGGCGGTCCTGGTTATGATGAAACAGCCCCAGTTGTTTGACGCCGGCGTCCAAAGCGAGGTTGACCGCCTGCTCGATTGTGGAATGCCCCCAGCCGCGCCGTTTCGCATACTCGGCATCCCGGTATTCGGCGTCATGAACCAGCAGATCCGCTCCGCGGCTGAATTCCAGGTAATCGCCGCAGGCACGACCGCCTTCATGCTTGTGCCCCAGCTCATTGTCGGTCAGGAAAACAAACGTTTTGCCGGCCTCCGTGAATTTATAGCCGGTGCCCTGGTTGGGGTGGGAAAGCGCGATCGGCATGATCGTCATGCCGCCCAGGTGATAAATTCCGTCGCACGTTTCCTCATAGGCGACGTTGGCGTGGATATCATCATAGTTAATCGGGAAGTAAGGTGCAGACATGACGCGCGCCAGCATATCCTTGATGGAATGCTGGGCGAAAGCGCATCCCCAGATCGCAATGTTGGTGCTTTGACGATACAGCGGCTTGAAAAAGGGGAACCCCATGATGTGGTCCCAGTGGGCATGCGTCAGGAGCAGGGTGAAGTCGTGGCGGTTCTCGGCGAGGAAGCCGTTGCCTGCTTCGCGGATGCCCGATCCGGCGTCAACCAGCAGAATGTCGTCACAATTTGTCCGGATTTCCAGACAGGTGGTGTTTCCGCCGTAACGCACATAGTCTTTCCCCGAAACCGGAATGGAGCCTCTGGCTCCCCAACAGCGAATAATCATTTTACCCCTTCAGCCAAATGAAAATTAAAATAGGGATTTCAGTGTTCAGGTCTTTGGGAAACATTAATACAGAATGAAATTAATATCAAGGGCGGCGTCGGCCCCCTGAACCGGGAATCTCCGGATGCTTCATGCCGTGAGACGGTCGCTCTTTGGGAAGGGGTCGGAAGTGAAAGGACGGACCGGCAATGCGGACGGCCGAAGTGCGGTCGCAGCCGGTCAATACGCGATGCCGCAAGCCGGACGGATCAGCCCGGATAATGCCGTCGTCGGCCCGCAGAAGGAATACCGGCCGGCACCGCCTCCTGCCCGGGGAGAAGGGCAGGGACGTGTTTGCGGCAGGGGCCACGGACCCCGGCCGGAGCCGGGGCGTCAGTTCAATTTACACACCTGTGTTTTCCGGGTGGTTCTTCTCGCCGAGCATAACGTCTTTATACCACAGATCGTGGTTCTGTTCGGCCCATACGGCGTCAACATGGCCGTCCCACATGGCCTCGAATGCACCTTCCACGCCGAGCGTGCCCATGTAAATGTGGCCGAAAGAAACCGTGACGAAGAGAACGGCAACCGCAGCGTGAATCACGTGCGATACCTGCATGGTTAAGCGGCTCTGATCCCAGACGGGAAAATCAAGGAGCACACCTGTGACGCCGACCGCGCTCCCAAAGATGAAGATGAGCCAAAACCAGCCCTTTTCTCCGGCGTTGATTTTTCCGATATGCGGCGCCGGTCCGTGGCCGATCATGCCGCCCATGCTTTTAAACCAGGCGAGATCGTATTTCTTCGGAATGTTGAAGCGCACCCAGAGCAGAAATTCGGCGATAAAGCCGATGAGCAAGAGAGGCCCGCAGTAGTTGTGCAGCACCTTGGCCGCCTGCAGGTAACCGGCATTGATTCCGTGTCCGACAAACGGGATCAGCACATAGCGGCCCAGAAGCAGGCCCAGGCCGGTTATGGCCATGATGATAAAGAGCGCCGCCGTAAACCAGTGAACGTATCGCTCAAAGCGCGTAAAGCGCAGCAGCTTCACTCCGGATCGGGGCTTCTTCAGTCTTTCGGGGCCGACCTTCAGGTAGAAGGCGGCCATGCCCACCAACGCCAGGATGATAATCCAGGGCGAGATCCGGACCAGGACACCGTTGCGGATTTCGCGCCAGTTCTCTGCGCTGTTGAGGATCAGCACGGTGTGCCCCTGAGCCGGTGTGGATGTATAAGCCGGAACTCCCTCCCGGACCACGCGCCATAAGTTGGCCCGCGGGTTCGTGAGATCCGCGCCGATCACCTGGTAAAGCATCGCGCCGCTCAAAAAGGAGAGCAGCACTGCGGCGACCACCAGACGTCTGAGCGGAAGATGTCTGCCTGTTGTTGTCATAAATGCCTCCTGTTATTCAGCGGTCGCTTTGCACGAGTTTGCAGCGGTTGATCAGCGCCTGTTGATCTTTCAGTTCCAGGACGGGATCTCTTTGGCCCTTGTATATGCCCGGTTCATGCAGGGTCACCTTGCGGGGTTCGGGTGAACAGCCGGCGATTCCCGTAAACACCATCAGCACCGCCATGATCAAATATTTCGGCTTCATGGTTTCTTCCCCTTTTCGGCTTTGAAGTTATAGGCGGTTTCCCATCCCCAGGTTGCGGGTCTTCCGCCGCGTTTGTTGATCCGGTCGATATAAATCTCGGACACGACATTGCCGTCTCCGGCCAAAAGCGCCTTTGTCGCGCACATTTCCGCGCACAGCGGCAGCTTGCCCTCGGCAATCCGGTTCCGGCCGTATTTTTTGTATTCCTCGACGGAGTTGTCCTTGCCTGGTCCGCCGGCGCAAAAGGTGCATTTGTCCATCTTGCCGCGCGCCGCAAAGAGATTCTCCTCCGGAAACTGCGGGGCGCCGAACGGGCAGGCATAAAAGCAGTAGCCGCAGCCGATGCACAGGTCCTTGTCGTGCAGGACGATGCCGTCGGGTGTGGTGTAAAAACAATCCACCGGGCAGACGGCCGCGCAGGGCGCATCCGTACAGTGCATACAGGCCACCGAAACGGATTTCTCTCCGCTTTCGCCGTCCTTCAGGGTGACCACATGCCGCCGGTTGATGCCCCACGGCACGTCGTGTTCATTGTTGCAGGCCGTGACGCAGGCATTACACTCAATGCAGCGTTCGGTATCACAGAGAAATTTCATCCTAGCCATGATTCATCTCCTTTTAGTAAGTCAGAAATTATTTTCCGTCGGAAAATAATTTCGTTGACGCAGTTATCCCGCCCGAGCGGGGTCATGCCGGTGTAATGCGGCACAGCGTGGCCTTGGTTTCCTGCATCTGCGTTACGGAATCATATCCATAGGTCGTGGCGGTATTGCAGGCTTCGCCGCGGATATAAGGCGCCGTGCCTTCGGGATAGCGGTCGTAGAGGTCCTTGCCCTCAAACCAGCCGCCGAAATGGAACGGCGTCCACACTGTCCCGGGGCCGACGCGCGGGGTAATCATCGCCCGCACTTTGATCCGCCCGCCCTCGGCGCCCTCCAGCCAGATATACTGCCAGTGGAAGATATGGGCGTTCGCAGCGTCCTGCGGATTGATTTCCGCGAACATCTCCGGCTGCAGTTTGCCGAGCCAGGCACTGGACCGTGTTTCTTCACCGCCGCCTTCGTATTCCGTAAGCCGGCCGCTCGTGAAGATGAGCGGATATTTCTTGCTGTGATCAATGGACTGGATCGACTGGTAGCGCGTGGGCAGCCGCCAGAAAGCCTTGCGGTCGGCGTAGGTCGGGTATTTGGCGACCAGGTCGAAGCGCGACGTATAGAGCGGCTCGCGGTGGACAGGAATCGGGTCCGGATATTCCCAGACGTTGCAGCGGGCCCGGCCGTTGCCGAACGGTGCGCAGCCATGCTTGATCACGACACGCTGAATGCCGCCCGAGAGATCGGTCTTCCAGTTCTTGCCTTCCGCCGCTTTTTTCTCCGCTTCGGTCAGATCGTTCCACCAGCCCAGCTTTTTCAGAATATCGGCGGTGAATTCGGGATAACCGTCTTTGATGTCGGACCCCACGGCATAAACGCCGCTCGCCAGCAGGTTTGCGCCCTTGTATTCCGTTCCCCAGTTGGCCCGAAAGACCAGCCCACCTTGGGCTACGGGTTTGCTGGGATCATACAGAATGGGTGTGCCCGGATGCTTCATTTCGGGTGTGCCCCAGCAGGGCCAGGGAAGTCCGTAGTAGTCGCCCTTGCAGGGTCCGGCTTCGGCTTTCAGCGTAAGCGTATTGAATGTGCCGCGGTACTTGGCATGCAGCTTGAGCCTCTCCGGGCTCTGTCCCGTGTAGCCGATCGTCCAGCCGCCACGGTTGATTTCGCGAAGGACTTCTTCAATCACCGGCTCGTCTTTGACCACCTTGATGTTCTTGAACATCTGTTCGGCGAACCCGAGCTTTTTGGCCAGTTTATAGAGAATGACGTGGTCGGGCAGAGACTCGAAAAGAGGCTCGATAATTTTCTCGCGCCATTGCAGGGACCGGTTGGAGGCCGTCGCCGATCCGTATGTTTCATACTGGGTGGCCGTCGGTAAGAGATAGGTGTCGTTCTTGCGCTCGCTCATGACCGCCATATGGGTCGGGTGGGGGTCGGAGATCACCAGCAGATCCAGCTTTTCGAGCGCTTTTTTCATGTGCGTTCCGCGCGTCTGGCTGTTTGCGGCGTGACCCTGAAAGATCACGGCGCGCAGATTGTCTCTTTGCGAAAGATTATTTTTGTCCTCCATAACGCCGTCGATCCATCGGGAAACGGGGATGCCCGGCATGTACATGGTATAGTCCATCTTGCCGCCGCCCGCGTCATACTGTTTCGTCATGTCAAAACGTGATTTGAGCCATTCATAATCCACGCCCCATACCGAGGCCCAGTGTTTCCAGGCTCCCTCGGCCAAGCCGTAATAGCACGACAGGGTGTGGCAGTTCGGGCCCACGTCCGTGGCGCCCTGGACGTTGTCATGGCCGCGGAAGATATTGGCGCCGCCGCCCGCCACGCCGATGTTGCCCAGCGCGAGCTGCAGAATGCTGAACAGCCGGACGGTGTGCGAGGCCATGTGGTGCTGTGTTATGCCCATGCACCAGACAATGGTGCCCGGACGGTTTTGTGCCATGGTCTTGGCGATCTCAAAAACCTTCTCTTCCGGTATTCCCGTAACGTTTTCGACTTCCTTGGGCGGCCACTTCTGCGTCTCCTTGCGGATGTCATCCATGGCGTAGACGCGCTTGGCGATATAGTCTTTATCTTCCCAGCCATTTTTGAAGACATGCCAGAGCAGTCCATAGATAAAGGGGATGTCCGTGCCGGAGCGCAGCCTCGCGTAGATATCGGCATGCGCGGCTGTCCGGGTGAAGCGCGGGTCCACAACAATCATTTTCGAACCATTTTCTTTCGCCCGGAGAATCTGCTGCATGGCCACGGGGTGGGCCTCCGCCGCGTTGCTGCCCAAAAACAGCATGGCTTTGCTGTTGCGCATGTCATTGTAGGAATTGGTCATGGCGCCGTAGCCCCAGGTGCTGGCCACGCCGGCCACGGTCGTCGAATGGCAGATGCGGGCCTGGTTGTCGACGTTGTTGGTGCCCCAGAAGGCGGCGAATTTTCCCTGGAGATAGGCCCCTTCGTTGCTCGCCTTGGATGACCCGCAAAAGAACAGCGCGTCCGGTCCCGACTCCTTCCGGATCTTTAAGAGCTTGTCGCCTATCTCGTTTATGGCCTGGTCCCAGGAAAGGCGCGTCCACTTGCCGTCAACGAGCTTCATGGGGAATTTCAGGCGCTTGTGCCCGAAGCCGTGATCACGGGCCGCCGCGCCTTTCGCGCAATGTCCTCCCAGATTGAAAGGCGACTCGTAATCCGGCTCCTGTCCGGTCCAGACGCCGTTCTGAACCTCGGCGATAATGCCGCAGCCGACCGAGCAGTGGGTGCAGATCGTGCGCGGGTATTGGGTTTGAACGTCCGGGAGCGGAAAATTTTTCTTTTCTTCCTCGGACGCGTCCCGGACGCAGCTAAGCGGCAGCAGGCCGAGCAATGCGCCGCTCCCCAGCGCCACACCGCCGCGGATGAGAAACGTCCTCCGGTTCATGCCGGAAAGTGCTGCGGGCTGGTCGGAAACCCGCGTAAGCCATTTATTTTTAGATGATTTCATAAGTGCCACCCTCCCCCGGATTGAATCCGCTGTTTTTTATTGACGCGCCGTTTCATAATATTTCTTGACGTGTGCCGTGAGCCTATAGCCCTGATTTTGCGCTTGGGGCTCCGACGCGGGCGCCGCCGCCGGCCGCGCGGTTTTGGGAACACCCAGGGCCAGAGCCAGAGCCGATCCGCCGAGAAGCGTTGCGCGTTTAATGAATGTCCGCCGGCCGCTTGAAAAATTCGTCTTCATCTTTTCGTTCTCCTTTCTCTTGGTCATTGGGGCTGTTTGCCGCCGAATTTAAAAATTCATGTTCAGTTTCCAGAAAACGCCGGCCGAGGCAGCCGACGTGCCGGTAGAAATCGGAACTCCTGGCTTGCCTGATATCGTCGAACAGCCTGGGCATCCAGGATCCGATATGCCGTTCAAAGAAGGCGGCTTGATTGGCGAGGTCCACGCCGTTTTGCCGCTGCGATAGGATCGCCATGATCTCGCACAGCGCTCCGGCATGATCCTCCGAATCATGATGACCGGCCTGCCGGACAATGCCTGCTTTCATCAGGTCCGACCGTAACGAGGCCAGCGGTGCGGACTGAATTCTTTTATCCTTATACCAGGAGGCGTAGGGCACAATTTCTCCCGAGCCTAAGCCCACGAAAAGCCGGTTGTATTCGCTTTGCACCTCCGCCGGGTCGCAGTTCAGACACGCCTGCCTGAGCGCCGTAAGCGCATCATCGAGCTTTTCGGGAATCCCGCTCTCCCATTGCAGCTTCCGCAGTATTTCAATGATCGATCGGGACGGGGGCTCCCGGAGAAGCGATGCCAAAAGGACGTACCCGTCCGGGCGAAGGGCCGCATAAGGATCGAACCACGGTGCGGTAAAACCATTCTTCATCGCAGGGGAGATGGATTCCATATTTTCAAATCCTCCGACTTAAGGGCATCCCGGGTCCGGCAGATGCGGCACATTTGCAGACGCTGTAATTGTTTTTCCGAAGCATACATCCAATGGCCCGTCAGGGTTGTCCGCATCCGGCTGACCATGGCCTGCGACGCAAAAGGGGCGCCGCACTCGATACACCGGGCGGCCTGAACTTCATTGAGCGTGACGGGGGTTTCCGCTCTTTCCGGATCGCAGAGCAGCCGCGGCTGCAGGCGGACGGCCTTTTCCGGGCAGAGGTCTTTGCACACACCGCACTGGTGGCAGCGCGATTCGATGAATTCCAATCTTGGTGCGCCGCCGCCCGCCCGCAGCGCCTGCGCGGGGCAGGCCTCGACGCAGGCCAGGCACAGCGTGCAGGTCGGACCGATCGCCACGGCGCCGAAGGGAGATCCTTCCGGCAGGGGCAGAATGGTTTGCTCAGCATCCAGCCGGTTGTGGAGTTCCTGCGCGGTAAGGAGGATCAGCGTCCGCCTGTCGCTTGCACCGGAGAGCGCCTCCGGCAATAGTCCGGGTCCGCGAAGAGGAATGCCCTTGCCGATTGTCCGCCGGGTTTCTGATTCCGGCTGGCCGGAGTCAGTGGCAAACGCAAAGACAATCCGGTCCTCGGGCTGTCCCAGCCCGCGCAGGATAGCCTGACTCAACTCAACCTGCCGCCGGACGGCCTCTATCACTGCCTTGTCGTTTCCCGGATCACAGGCGACGACGACTTTGTCCGCGCCGTAAGCGAGCGCGAAGAGCAGGGTCTCCGCACCGATATGGCCGATGTGATCGACGGCAAAATAAATTTCACGTTCGAAGTCTTTTTCATCCTCGGCCCGGGCCGGGCCGCGGCCACTGTCGTCGGCAATGACCAGGGTCGGGGCGGCTTTGCTTCCCGCCTCGCGGCTCACGATCGCCTGCTCCAGGGCGCTGAATCGTTCCGGTGGCGAGGGATGGACAAGCCGGACGGCATCGGTCGGGCAGACCAGCGCACAGACGCCGCAGCCTTCGCAGAGATGGTGGTTAAAGACCAGCTTCCCCCGGATCGATCCAATGGCCGACAGCGGACACGCATCCAGACAGAGCTGACAGCTTGTTTTGCGGGAGATGTGATGAAGACAGCGGCTTTCGCGGAGTATCGTGAATTGCGGTTTCTGAAACTGGCCGCGCATCTGCGTCAGCTCTTCGAGAAGGGTTTCGGGATGTTCCGGATTGGACCCCGGCGCATAATACCCCAGCGGCAGAGAACGCCTGGCATAGGAAGCAGCCGGCTGAAGATCGAGAACAAGATCGAAAACGGCGGTTTCGGCGTCGAGCCAATCGGCGAGCGGCCTTTCATGCCCATCCGCGGATGCCGTGGCCGAGAAATTTCCAAAGAAACCGCTCACCGACAATCCCGGCATCTGAAGCACGGGAAATCCGGCCGTCCGGGAACCGGAGCGATCAGTCGCTTTTGCCCGGGTCACCACCGCCGTGCACGTCAAACCGCGGGCGCTGAGGTCCTTGCCCCAATCCGCGGCACGTTTTACATCCGTATCGATAATCAGGATGCGGCCGTGGGAGCTCAAAGTAACCGGCAATCCCGCGGCGGATTCTCCATCCTCTTTTTCCGGTATATCCGTGCTTTTCACGGCTGGGGTATGAAAAATGGCCGCTTCGGCGGCGCGCCCGCGACGCTCCATCTGATGAAGCATGTCCGCGGTAACAACACCGTCGAGCGGCTGAAAGACGCTATAGTTGCCACTCAAATCGTCGAGGTCATCCCGGCGGTTGAATTCCGCCGAATGGAAATCGATCGTGATGCCGGAGGCCGTCCGGTACCCGGCGGCGATCGGCGAATCTTTTCCTTCCCTTTGCGAAACGGCAGCCTTTTCTTCGGATATCCCTTCCAATTCCTTCTCTCCCGACTGTGGCGGTCTCCTGCACCTTACGGACCGGATGGTGAAAGCGACACTAAGTTATCGTGAATATAATTTTCCTTAAATTAAGGAATGCGGCGATTCAATTCAATGATCATTAAGTGGCAGGGCATTAACAGGTTAAAACTATAATGTCTTTCCTGACATAACGGTGACCACGCTCAGAAGCGAGGTAGTAGGTATGAACTATGAATAGAGATACAATTAATTACCGTTGTTTCCTGGCGGGGCAAGCCGCAAAATTATAACACAAGATTTGTTGAAGATATTGACATCCAATGAAAGAGGGGGGACAAAAAATGAAAAAGATTATTTTGGTAATGCTTGTTGTGATGATTTCAGCCGGGCTGGTCATGGCGGCTGAGAAAACGATTCCGATGAATCTGGTCAATGATCAGGGGATGGGCGAGGCCATCGGCGTTATTACCGTCCAGGACACGAAGTACGGTTTGCTGCTGACGCCGCAGTTGAATCGTCTTCCTCCGGGAATCCATGGGTTTCATGTCCATCAGAATGCCGATTGCGGGCATATGATGACCGGCGGCAAAGCTATGGCTGCCGGCGCTGCCGGCGGCCATTTCGACCCGACCATGACGGGAAAGCATGATGGCCCTTAC
>SBEK01000197.1 GCA_009668925.1 Deltaproteobacteria bacterium | reverse complement strand
AGATATGGCCTTGCGCGTCAATGATATGCAAATGGGAAAAGATCATCTCATAGCCTTCTTTATCAATGAGATAGTTCAAGGAATCGGCCTGCCACTTTGCATAGTTTCGCCATACAGGCTGCAGTATCCTGGCTGAAAACTCGTAATTTTTACCCCCCACTTGTGAAAAGCAGGGCACATACCCCACATGATCAACCACCGTCCGATATAATTGCTTGGGATGCCATCGATCATCATTATTGATATCGTAGGCCGTGCCCAGCCACATCCGCACTTGAGACCCATCCGGCGCAATCTCTAATACTTTGAACGAGCGGGAGCTCGGCACCATAACGCCGTTAACATTTACGCTGTCGATAACGTTAGTAACCAGTTGGTCTTCGAATAATTCGCACAGCGGCGCCTCATCCTTCTTCGAACTATAGATAGCGACGCGATCATAAACGCCTTGCACATTCTTTAATACCAAAGCAGGTCTTCTGACCACTCCATTGGAAACAACAAGGGTAAATTCCTTGGCACCTTCCGGCGCATGGGCCCATCCTTCGGCCGGCTTGATCGGTGAATTGATGACGTCATAGGGGGGGAACATCAGCGTCAATTCTCCCCTGAAATGATCCAGCTGAATATTTACAATGCTTGGCCGTTTGTGTCTTTCTAAAAGATTTTTGCGGTCTTCTTCACTGACGATATCTGCCTTCGAATCATCTATAACGCATCCTGCGCCGGTATCGTTGATGTATTTCGGTTTATAGATAACCTTTGCCATGCTCTCGGCGGCATAAACGAATTTTTCGCCATCGGTATTGGCGGCGCCCATTTGCACGGCGGCCGGCTGCAATCCGTCAACCACATGTAAGTTGGGACTTGGCGAAGACGGCGGCCACGAGCTGCCGGGCCAATGCCACACCAGGGTCTTTTTGCCGGCTTCAGCGGACACGTTCCACAATTGTTCGGCTTTGCACATTCTGGAGTCCAGGTTGTAAATGATAGCCGACAAGTCATTCGGGTCCTGGTTCCAAAAGCAAGTAATCCCGTGCGTACCTGGGTTTGCCCCGGTTGCCAGAGTAGTCCATAAGGGCGGGGTGATTGTGGGAACGCAACCCAGCATAACGAGATCTTCTCTTTGTGCTCCCCGTGCCACAAACTTCTTGGTGTTGGGCATCTTGCCTTCATCCATAAACTTCTTGGTTAGACTTGGATCCATGCCGTCAAGGCCTAATACTAGAATTTTGTTAGTCTTGGCTTCACATTTCATTCTATTTCCTCCTGCTTTTTTATGAGATATGCGTTCACTCAGTGCAACCCGGCGCCGCCAGCGGTCCCCTGCTTCAAATCCTTTCTTCCATTACATCCATCGACGGTTCTGCGCTCAAAATGCTCCCTCAGGAATCGAAGATTGACCGGAGCCGGACCCGCAGAGCTGCAACATGCGCCAAATGCCCTTTCCTTAAAGGCGAATGAACCCGGACCCGACATCTTTTCACATTTCATTGAGATGCATCCGCCCGTTTCGCTCATCGAAACGCACGGCGGCATGCCCGTTCTATTCAAATTGCTCCAGGTGGATCATCGCGAACGGGCAATTTCGCGTACAGCGCCCACAGCCCGCGCAAATCATAGCCTTGACACAGGGGCTCCTCTTTTCTTCGTTTTCCGTCAAATTGAGGGAGACGCATCGGGTCTCCAGGGCGCAGCGGTTGCAGGTCTTGCACCTCAGGCAACGCGCCGCCTCCTCCATCGCTTGCTGTCTCGTGAATCCGAGTTCCACTTCCCGAAAACTCTTTACGGCATCCCCCGGGGAGATGCTTCCCATAAGACGCCGAGGCTCGGGAAGAATCCCGTGGGGAATGATCTCTTTCCCCGTATAAGGTTCCCTGCCCGGACCCCTGGGAACGCATTCTTTTCCATCCAGGAAGCGGATAATGCTTTCCGCCACCTTCCGTCCGTCCGCCATGGCTGTAGTTACCATCCCGGGATTATTCACGATGTCGCCTGTTCCGAAAATGCTGTCCCTGTTTGTGGCGCCGGTTGACGAATCGCAGACAAGGGTTCCCCCCTTCTGGCGGTCGAAATTACCGTCAGGATTAACGGACTCCGGCCTTTGGCCGATGGCCACGATGACGCCGGATACATCGTACACAACATCTTCCTTGGAATCGTCACACACTGTAAAGCTGATTTGACCTTCCCGGGTTCGGCAGAAAGACGTAACCCGGCGCAGAACGATCCGAGAAACGTTCTTACCATCATCCGATTGAAGAGAATGCGATGAGAGGCACGTTTCAATGATAACGCCTTCCCTTTCGGCCTCTTCCTTCATGTCCTTGCCGGCCGGGAGCTCTTCGCGCGATTCGAGACAGATCATCCGCACCTCGGCAGCGCCCAGGCGAACGGCGGTGCGCGCCGCATCAACGGCCACGTTCCCTCCGCCGAGTACGACAACGCGTCCGGAAAGCGCCGTGCCCCCTTCCAGTTTCGAACGTCTGAGGAAGGGGATGGCGGCTTGTATGCCTGCCAGATCGCCGCCCGGCACGGGAAGACGCAGACTTTCCTGGGCGCCGGTGGCGATCAGAATCGCCCCCCAGCCTTGATCTTTAATTTCCTGAAGGCTTATGTCCAAACCCACCCGAATCCCTGTCTTGATCTCGACGCCCAACGAGCGGATATAGTCGATCTCTCCTTGAACGATGGCCTGAGGCAGGTTGAATTCGGGGATCCCGTGAGCCAGCATGCCGCCAGGCACATTCATGGCTTCGAAAATCGTCACGCCAAAACCGGCCATGGCGAGTTCATGAGCTGCTGACAGCCCCGCCGGACCGGAACCGATAATGGCTATTTTTTCCTTGCGGGTCCGTTCGGGAGTCGCCTGTTCTTGGGTAAGACCGGCGCAGTCGTCAGCGGCAAAGCGCTTGAGGGCACGAATGGCTAACGGTTCATCCACAACGCCCCGCTTGCACTCCGTCTCACAGGGGTGATGACAAACCCGGCCGCAGACAGCAGGGAGGCAGCACTTTTCCCGGATGATCTGGAGGGATTTTTTGAAGTCGCCTTCGGCTATGGCCGCAAGATATCCTTCAATGTCGATTCCCAGCGGGCACGCTGCCTGACAGGGCGACATTTCAACGCTCCACGAAAGGCATCGTTCCTTATCTATTTGGGGGAGATAAAAAATCGCCATGGACGAACATAGCCTACCAAGCAACCTTATCCGGTCCGGTCAGGGACTGTTCGAGCGCATCCACAAGATTGTTCTTCCGCACAATCCGCGCTTCAATTTCCTTGACGTCGTCTTCCGTCAGCCTTGCATACCGGCCCTGCAGTTGGAGAAGTTCCTTAACGGGAATTCTCTGGTCAGCGGGAATTTTGACGGTTCTCTTGAACTTGCCGTTCTTATAAGACCAAAGAGGCACCATGCCGGTTTGGACCAAACGCCGTGAAATCTGCACTCCCTGATCCGGACTGTATATCCAACTGACTTGGCAGGGAACAACGACATGCAGATAGGACGGCTGAATCTGTATGGCTTCCTGGACTTTAACGACCAGATCTCTTACGTAAGCCGATGCCGCCGTAGCCACGTACCGCGCCTTGCTGAAAAGCATCATCAGCGGCATATCCCGTTCCGTCGCCTGCTTGCCGCCGCCTTCCCTGGTGTGGATCCGGGTGGCGGCCTTCTGGGGCGTCATCGCCGTGGCGGCGCTCCCGCTGTTGGCATACGCCTGGTTGTCCAGGACGATAAACGACGCCTTCTGCTCCCGATCAAAAGCGGAAATAAAATCGCCGCAACCCATCTCCAGCGTTCTGCCCTCTCCGGACAGAACGATCAGCTTCTTCCCCGGGAGTTGATTACGCGCCTCCATCGCCATTTGGATGCCCATCAATCCGCTGCCGTCACAGCCGATCCGGCCTCCGGTCTGAAGCTCGGACCGTCCGGCGCCGCAGGAACGGCCAAAGACCATGGCATTCGGCGTGGTTTCATATATCGTTCTCAAAATCAGCTTCGTCGCCAGAAGCGATCCGCAGCCTTTACACTGTGCGCTATTCGTATTGAAATAATCATTTGTATCCTGCCAGAACGTCTTGGTCCCGGCGCCTCCTAAAAGAGACATGTTGAATCCTCCCCAGAGAAATAAATCTTGATCTTCCGTTTCTCCCGAAGCTGTAATTACTCAGCAATGAATTCGCGCGTCGGATCAAAACTGAGTCCGCGAAGCGGTTTCCATTCCAGCGGATTTTTTACAACTCCCTGTTTCACCGTCTCGACTCCTTCTTCGAGTATCGAAGCGATGAGTTCGACCGTAATCGGTGCCCCGCCGATCCCGATGACTTTTCCCATCACCAGGGGACCGAGGCTCTTGCGCCTGGCGAACTGATCGTCATAAAGCGCCGCCTTCACATCGGAATAGAGCGCCGCTTCGGAATTCCTGTCGAGGGTGATGACGAGTTTCGCCGCTCCGATTGCTTCACCGAGAGCCTTACCGGGAAATGGCCGGATGGCGCGCAGCTTTGTGCATCCCACCTTTACTCCCTCGGCTCTGAGCGCTTCCACGACGATTTTCGCGATTGGGTGGATGATGCCCATGCTGACCAGAACGATTTCCGCATCCTCGCAACAGCACGTTTCCAGAAGCCCCACATGACGGCTGCCGAATTTTTCCCGGTACTCGTTGCCCACTTCTTCGATGACGTGGATCGCTTCCGCCGTTGCCTTCTTCTGCAAATAGCGAATGTCCATGAAATTCACGCCGCCCAGACCCTGCATGGGGCGTTTTTTGCTGAAACGGTCCTTCCAGTCGACACTGAGGTAATCCTTCTCCGGTCTGACGAAATTGGGAGCAGGCAAAAAGGAATCAATGTCGGATGGGTCCGCCGGGACAGATACCCGGGTCGAAGCGTGCGAAGTGTCCCACCCGTCGTAACCCACAATCGCCGGCAGCATGATATCTCCATGTTCCGCAATCTTGTATGCTTGCAGTATCGTGTCGAAGACATCCTGGGGACTTTCGCAATAGAACATAAGCCAGCCCATGTCCCGCTGCGTGATAAAATCATCGTGATCACAGTATACGGTGGTGGGGGGCTCCAGCGCACGGCTTGGACAAACAAGCAGCAAAGGAAGCCTCGATGAGGCGGCATAATGCAGCTCCGATTCCGCCCAGAGAATGCCCTCCGAATTGATGCACAGAAGCGACCGGACGCCCAGCCGGGCCACGCCGATTTGCATGCTGGACGAGCCCTTTTCGCTTTCTCCGTAGATTACTTTGAGGTCCGGTGTTTCGCCGCTCGCGACAAACTGCTGGAGCGTTTCCGTCACTTCGGCGCTTGGGCCCATCGGGAAAGAAAGCGCAATGCGCACTTTTGCCAGTCTGGCCGCCCATGCTGCAGCTTCATTCCCCGTTAAACTCATGAATCTCTTTTCCATTGTTGCTCCCTTCCGATATACTTGTACGCTGAACCGTGCGGCATAAGACCTGGCGCTGCTGTCGCGCGGCCGCACTCATACTTTGCCCTTGACGATTTTACCGTTTTCCATGCGCATCGCCTTCTCGGGGCATTCCATGACGCACGTACCGCAACTCTTGCAGCGGCTATAGTCGATGTTGATCGCCTCATCTTCCCAGCGGATCGCCGCCTCGGGACAGTAGTAAGCCGCCAGACATTCGATACACACGCATTTTTTTGTATCGCAAACAGGGAGGTCGTCCTGCCAGAGATTGGCGATAGCTTCCATGATTTCATTTTCTTCCCGCGGCACCTTGGTGGCGGCAAGCTTTACATCACGGGCGATTTTTGTTTTCTCATAGGCCGTCTGTACACAGGCCGCATTTAATTCCCGGACGCGCTTGCCGAGACGCTCATGCTCCGTCAAGGCGCGAATGATTGTTTCAACTTTGATGAGTCCGGTGGCTTTGGCAAACAGACCCAGAGCTGTAATACCCGCGGTCGGCGGCATGATACCGACTTTCTCCATGAAGATGCGATCCGCGTCCACGGTGGCTACCGTACCCCGGAAATCAACCGGGTACGCTACCACTTCAGGTTCCTTGGCGGTGCAGACCATGAGCAGGCCTTCATTGTAATTCGACAGGACCTCGAATCGGTTGATCGTACTTCCCATAAGCCCACCGGCGGAGGGATTCGGGGCAATCAGCCACTCATTCATCAGCATGACCCCTTCCGGCTTGATGACACTGATTCCCGGCGGGACGTTGTCCTTTTCCGAATAGCGAAAAACCAGGGAATTCGTCCCCAGGGAGCGCATACCGGTCAAGTCCTGCCCTACATAGGCGTATTTGCCATCCATGATGAAAGCCCTGGCCAGAATTTCCACCGCAGTCCGTCCGCCTTGCCGCGACATGCAAAAAAGCGCAAACTCATGAATGTTTCTCAGTTTCAGGTGATTTTTCACAATCTCATCGAAACGCGATTCCATTATTAATGATCTCCTTTTCTTCCACCGTCTAAGATGAACCAATTTGAGCCCCGCGGCACACAACGTCAGGCAACGATCCCGACAAACGCGGCGATATCGGGTATGGCTTCAAACCGTCTGAGCTGCTCTGCGAGTTGGGCAGTTCTATCCTCCGCCAAAATGCCGAGGCAACATTGCCTCAGCTTCGCTTCTCTTTCGGCATCCGTAAACGGAATTTGCCTGGTCCCTTTTGCATACTCTGCCCGCACGCTGTACACACACCCGGACTTCATAATCACCCGGACCTCAACGGGGTATAACGGTTCCCGCCCCCCTTCGTTCTCTGCTTCGTAATAGTCCGGGTGTACCTTGGGGATTAGGCTCCTCACCCGCACATCTTTTATTTTTTCCGGGGTAAATTGCCCGATGCCTATTTCCCCATCCAAAAGGGCGCGCGCCACACAGTATTCAAGACTGAATTTGGCTTCAGTCTCCGTCTTCGGACGCGGATGGATTAGAAGAAACTTGGCATAGGAT
>SBEK01000384.1 GCA_009668925.1 Deltaproteobacteria bacterium | reverse complement strand
TTCGCGAAGGACGCCGTTTCTCCCCCCAATGTCGCTTTCGATTATATTTTGTTTTGCGGCTGCGCTTTCTTTTCCATGGCTGTGGCCTATGTCGAAGTCCGGTACCACGTGTTGGGCGACGCATGGGAAAACTATCTACTGATATCGGTTGCGCTGTTTTTCTTCCTTGCGTACCGCTTTGACAACCGTCTGGTCCTGTCGCTGGCGCTCTCCACACTGGCCGCCTGGTTCGGCTTTACACTCTTTGCCTACCGGATTTTTTCCTGTGAGGAGTACTACCGCCTGTACGCGATCGCCTATGCGCTTATCGTGCTGGGCATGGGCGCGATGGCCTGGCGAAGAGGCGTCAAAAGGCACTTCTTTGAAATCTACCTGAATTTTTCTATTCACTTCTTCTGCATTGCCCTGGTGGCCGGTATCGTCTTCGAGCCCCTGTCGCTGTATTTCCCGGTGCTTTTCGCCGCCTGCGCGGTGCTCGCTTTTTATTCCATGAGAACCCGCAAGTTTCTCTATATGCTTTATGCCGTGATTTACGGATACGTCGGCGTCAGCATCGTCGTTGTCGATGCGATCCAGGAGGTAACCTTCCTGGTCTTCGCCTATTTCATCCTCACGTCACTTCTGGTTGTCGGCCTGATCTTCAAGATGTCGCGCCGGTTCAGGGAGAGCGCATGAAGTTCGGCATTTATTCGCGGGAGCAAGAAGAAGAAATCTACGTGCGTCAGGAAGCCGCAGCGTGGAAACGATCCGGTTTGATAACGGAGGAGCAACTGCACGCGATCCAGGATTTGACGGATCCGCAGCTTCAACAAACCAATCTGTTTTTCCGTATTCTGTTTTTTGTGTTTACGCTGCTGTGTGCCGGGGCGGCCGTCGGATTGCTGGTCTGGCTCCTGGAGGATCGGGCAGGTGATAAAGGGTTAGCCGTCGCGGTTTTACTGTTTAGCGTCGGATGTTTTATTCTGGCCGAGTCCATTGTGAAGACGCGCAGGCTCTACCGATACGGGATGGAGGAAGCGCTCCTTATGGCGGCAATGGTTTGCTTTGTGATCAGCTCTTCAGTTCTTATCGGTGTCCGCCATTGGAATCACCAGGGTGCTGCTGCGGTCTGCACGTTTTTTGCCGTCATTGCCGGCCTCATTTATCTGCGTTTCGGCTATCTGTACGCGGCGCTGATCAGTATCGTCGCGCTCTGCTTTATTCCGTTTCAATTCCACCTGGCGCCGGACACCGAAAGAGTGCTGCTGGGGCTGATCCTGTCGGGTCTGTTA
>SBEK01000383.1 GCA_009668925.1 Deltaproteobacteria bacterium | reverse complement strand
GAAGATGGGGGTCACGCACTATCTGGGGATAAAAAAATCCGGCCTGGGGCGCGGCCTGGGCCGATACCTGATCCTCTATGCTCTGCATAACATGAGGGAAGAAGGCATCACGGTCTGTGAAGGCGAAAGCACCCTGGAACATGAGCAATCCCTTTTCATCCATTTTGATTTCGGGTTTCAACCCAAGCAGCGCGACGATTGGAATGTTCCGGACACCACGCCGTGGCCGTTTAACATCCTGGCCCGGAGGCGGTTCGGCGCCTTATTCAACCGCCGGCAAAAAAAACGCGGGTTGTCTCAAAGATCATGACCCTCCGGCATAAGGCAATTTCGGGCGTGAAGTGGAACGGCGTCGCGACGGGCGTTACAGCCGGGCTTCAGTTCGTCACGTTGATCGTCCTGGCCCGGATTCTCGCCCCGGCGGATTTCGGCGTCATGGGGATGATCATGGTGGTGATCGGTTTTGCCCAGGCGTTTGCCGATATGGGGCTTTCCAATGCGATCATCCACCGTCAGGACACATCCGCGGACCAACTCTCCAGTCTCTACTGGCTGAACGTGCTGGCGGGTGTCGGGGTCTTCGCCGTTATCTGCGCCGGCGCGCCCCTGGTGGTGAGGTTTTATCACGAGCCGCGCCTGCAGAACCTGCTTTACTTAACGGCGCTGATCTTTCTGATCACACCGCTGGGCCAGCAGTTTCAAATCCTGATGCAGAAAGAACTCCGGTTTGAAGGATTGGCGAAGACCGGCATCGCCTCCGCCGCCGCCAACTCCGTGGTCGCCGTCACTCTGGCCTTCGGGGGTTTCGGCGTTTATTCGCTGATCTGGGGGCAGCTGGCCGGCGCCGCCGTCAAAGTCGTCCTGCTTCTTAAGATCGGCTGGGGAGATTGGAGGCCGCGCTTCCATTATGCGCGGCGCGACATTAAGGGCTATGCGAGCTTCGGCCTCTATCAGATGGGGGAGAGAACGATCAACTATTTTAATGCCAACCTGGATTACCTGCTGATCGGATCGCTGCTCGGCGCGAAAGCACTGGGCTATTACACTCTGGCGTACAATTTGATCATCAGACCGACGGCAATGATCAATCCGGTCATTACAACGGTTGCCTTTCCGGTATTTGCGAAGATGCAGCATGACCGGGACGGGCTGAAGGAGGGCTATCTGAAGGTGATGCAGCTGTTATCATTTTTCAACTTCCCCTTAATGGCGGGACTTGCGGTTGTCGCCCCGCTCGCGGTTCCCGTTGTTTTCGGAGATCAATGGCTGCCC
>SBEK01000382.1 GCA_009668925.1 Deltaproteobacteria bacterium | reverse complement strand
AAGCGGCATTCTCATCAAAGGCGGTGAAGCGCTGGAAAAAATCCACCGGCTTTCCGTGGTCGTCTTTGACAAGACCGGTACGCTGACGCGGGGCGAACCGGACGTGACGGATATCGTCCCCGCCGCCGGGCACGATGAAAAAGATGTGCTCTGGGCAGCCGCCGCGCTGGAAAAGGCGTCGGAGCATCCGCTGGCCCAGGCGATTTTAAAACGCGCACAGACCGCCGGCATCGTTTTGGCGCAGGCGGAAAACTTTCTGGCCTTATCCGGTATGGGCGCCAGCGGACTTGTGGACGGGAAGTCCTGTCTCATCGGCAATCACCTGCTGATGAATGAGCAGGGCGTTGCCACGGATACGCTCGCTTCCCGGGCGGATGCGCTGGCAGCCGAAGGAAAGACTGTGGTTTATGTAGCCCGCGAGAAAAGCATGATCGGGTTCATTGCGCTGGCCGATGTGCCGAAGCCTTCTGCGAAACAGGCCGTAGAGAATTTGAAACGCCGGGGCCTGAAGGTCGCGATGGTGACGGGCGATAACGCCGGCACGGCAGCCGGCATAGCCGCCCAACTCGGCATCGACCGCGTCATGGCCGAGGTCCTGCCGGGAAACAAGGCCGAGGAAATCAGAAAGCTGCAATCCGAAGGGGAAGTTGTGGCCATGGTGGGCGACGGCATCAACGACGCGCCGGCGCTGGCTGCCGCCGACGTGGGCATCGCCATTGGCGCGGGAACCGATGTGGCGATTGAAGCGGCCGACATTACCCTGATCCGCGAAGACCTCGCGGGCGTTCCCGAGGCGATCGCGCTTTCGTTTTCGACCATGCGCGTCATCCGGCAGAATTTGTTCTGGGCGTTTATCTACAACATCATCGGCATTCCCATTGCCGCGGGCGTCCTTTATCCTTTCTTCGGCATTTTGCTCAACCCCGAGTTTGCCGCGGCGGCGATGGCCTTCAGTTCCGTTTCGGTCGTGACCAATTCGCTGAGGCTCAAGCGCGTCTGGCGCAAGAAGCAGCAGGCAGCATAAAAGCATATTATTACTCGGCGACAGTCTATGATCACATTCGTCATTCCCGTCTTGTGACCTTCAGGTTACGAAGGCGGGAATCCAGTGCTGTTATAGATTTCCTTGATTCCGGATCAAGTCCGGAATGACATCGTTTATTATATTTAATGGCCGAAGTAATTGCATCAAACAGAATTCACACAATCCGGATAGGTTCGGATGTAAGAGCACGTCGGTTCAAATCATGGCGCATACGAATTTCTTCCATCACTGC
>SBEK01000381.1 GCA_009668925.1 Deltaproteobacteria bacterium | reverse complement strand
CCTGCCCCGGACGATCGCAACCGAGATGACCTTCCCGGCCCTGGAAAAGTGGCGCCTGAGTTCGGTCTCATTGATGTCATTTGACAAATTGCTGATGTACAATTTTGATTTCACGTGTGTCCTTGCTGTGCCGCAAGCGGCCTTTCGTGTGCACTCCTCGAGTGCATGCGTGAAGCGTCGAAAAGTAGTCGGATCGAGTGATGAGGTGGAGAGAGCGGCGCCCCCCTTACGTCTGCGAAGGGCGCCGATGGGAGCGCGGGAACTTTAGATGGCCTTTACGTTGGCCGCCGACGGACCCTTGGGCCCGTCTTGAACATCGAAGGTGACTGCTTGGCCTTCTTGCAGGCTTTTGAAGCCGCTATCCTGGATAGCGCTGAAATGCACGAACACGTCGCTCCCGCTTTCGGCCGCTATGAATCCGAAGCCTTTGCGCTCATTGAACCATTTCACTTTTCCTTGCATCGCCGTCTCATCCTCCTTTCGCAGATTTTTTCCCGGTGGATTAACGCGACGGCATAAAAAAACCACCGCACTTTGAAGAGTGTGGTGGTTAAGCCCTACACTGCAAAATGTTTTTTTAATCCAACCTCGACGGCGACCCGTTCCCGCAGGGGATTTCCAGATTGCCGCGTTGGACACACAGTAGGCGCGCTGCACTCGCCTGTCAACCTTTATTATCGGGAGACGTGCACGGGGCGCGCGGCGTGAACGGCCTCAGGCGGTGAATCCGCGCATCGGGCACGGGCGCAGCACAATGGACTTTTATAATTTCGTGCATACTGTATAATATAAATCTTCATGATCCGGCTCAGGTTATTCACTGCGACCGGCGATGGCACACGCCCCGGCACCGAGGTAGCCTTTCGGTGATCTCGGCCTTTTGCAACGACACCGCAGATCCCCCGCCAAACCCAGAGAGGGTGCGCAATGGACGGAAGAAGCATCAAAGTGTTCAAAGGCCACGACGGACGGGTATTAGCGCAGATCATGCAGTCCGAAACCGGCGAGTACGAGATATGGGTGAGAGAAAAGCAGAACAACATGCTGGGCGGCAATTTGCGCAAACACCGGGGCAAGCATACGAATCTGGCCACGGCGCGGGCGACCGGCGACCGGATCGTTTCCCGATACAATCAGGGCCAGCCGGAATGAGGGGCCCTTTCGCCCCGGTGGAGATGAATCATGGACGATGCCCCGTTGGGGGACATGTCGCCGGATCTGTGCGCGGGCAAGATTTTCGAGATTTCCGGAGAGAAGTTCGCCCCGGAGACAGCCGTCG
>SBEK01000196.1 GCA_009668925.1 Deltaproteobacteria bacterium | reverse complement strand
CGGCCCAGCCCCAGACCGGCAAATGGAAGGGACGGGAGATAGAGGAAGCAAAGACGAGCATGTAAAGAATATGCCCGGCTGAAAAACAGATGAGACCCAACCGGAAACCGCGGCCGGAGTTATGCGAATCAGGAATCATGAGGAAGACATCCCCCAGCCAGCCGCACAGGATCGCCCCGACAAAAAAGGGATTCGGATGCGCTGCTGACGTGACATAATACAGAGCCAGCACTGGCATGAGGAGCGGTTTAGTCAGATATCGTCCGATTCTCAGCCTTGCTCCTTCGCAAGTGAGATGGATGAAAGAAATGAGGCTAAAGATAATCAGCAGCACCTGCGGGACCGTCATGAATTTTTCCTTGTTCGACTCTTTCTTTCACCGGCAAGAAATCCGCCTGATCCGTGATTCAATCAATAAACGGCGCTCCATTCATTTCAGGGAACGCTTCTTCATTTTGAAACATTTATAAGTTAAAGATGAGATTCCGATAAACTGCCGGCATACACTCAGCGGCCGGGGTCACCGATGTTAACGGTGTAGTTCCCTCCTGTCGGTGCTTCAAGATCGCAGGCCGCATTCGGATGATTCCTGTCCGGACCGGTCTTGCATTCAGCCGCACTGTAACACTGGTTGTATTTTCCGCAGGATGAAGAATTCCCGGGGCAGTCTTCCCATGCGGGGGGGGACGGAGTTCAGGGCGATGCATTCGCTGCAGCCCAGCGGAAAGACGCCAACCGCATTATGATTTCCGGTGGCTTTCGTGACGAGCGTGGTCGGCGTACCGGTCGAGGGAATGATCTGTATGGAATAGTTGAAGCCGTTGACCAGTGAGACGTCATAGTGGTCATGAGTTTTATTGTCTTTCGGGGACATGTTGATTTCAAACATGGTTGTCGGACAGGGTCCCATGGGCTCACTGTCCAAGCCCACGGAAAGATCAATGCCCCCCTTACTGAGGTTCAATATTTTGTACGCATCTCGGCCCGTGGGGATGACGAACTTGCATCTGTCGGCCCGATACAGTTTACAACCCTGCTTATTGAAGTAAGCCTCATCATAAGTCCCCCCGTTTCCGGTCAATCCGGTTGCGAACACAATGTAAATCGTGACATCCTTAGTGGAGTTGTTGTTAAACCGGACGGTTCTTGCAAAATCCGCAACGAGTGGATTCGTTTCGGCCAGAATTTCTTCTCCATCACTGCGGCCGTCTCCGTCCGTATCCGGATTCTTGGGATCGGTTCCATAGACTTGAATCTCGTCGGCATCTGTAAGGCCGTCTGCGTCGGTATCGAGAGCAAGATCGGACGGTCCTGATGCGCATGCCCCGAGCAAGATGAAAATGAACAGTCCGAAAATAATGATGCAGGCTCTTCGATTCATAGGAAACCTCTTTCCCGCGCAGTAGGAGTCTTAATCACGCGTAACCGGTGCAAAACGATACGAGGTCTGTCTCAGTTTGTCAATGGGAGAAGCGCGTCGCTCAAACAACGCGCCGCGATTATAGAAAATATCGCAGTGTTCCGCACGGCTCTTATGGATGAGCGCTCGCAGAGCATTTCCGCAATCTGCGTCCGCTGAAACTTTGCGTCATCCCTTCAGGTGCTGCTCAATAGCTGATAGAAGAGTTTTGTGGTCATGGATATATTGGTTGCCGTTCCAAACACGAAATTCCGGAACATGTGAGAAAGGTTTTCATACTCCTGCTGCAGCGACTTGCTGTCCAGAACATCCACCTCAAACGGAGTTGATACCATTACGGATGCCGCGAGCGGTTCATGGCCGAAGGCCATAAAGGGAATCCACCCGAAAACATCATCGACGCCCAGGGACAGGAGGTTGACATCCCCTTTGGGTCCCTTACCGATGATATCCGCCGTTCCTTCTCTGATAAGATACAACTCGGTATTATTCTGAAACCTGTCGTCAAAAAATTTATCCGCGGATATTTCTTTTAACGCTCCGCCGGTAAAGGCTTGAACAACGTTATCATTGATCGGTTTTAATCTCTTATCAAGGCTGAGGAGGATCTTCTTAAAATTTTCCGACAATTTCGCGTATTCGCGATGCAGGGCTTCCGCATCCAATATGCACAACTGCACGTCGCCTTCGGCAACCGCCGTAGCGGTCCGTTCGCATTCGCCGTATAACAGCGACTTCAAGGTTCCGATAAAACACCCTTCACCCAGTCTGGCCAAGGTTATTGCCCCTCGTGACGTGGCGCGGGATATCTTTACCGTTCCGTCCGATATGGCCCAGAGCCATTTCCCGTACTCGCCCTCTTTGACGATGGTCGTGCCGTCCGGATAGTAATAGTCTCCGGTAACGTAAAGATAATCCACCGGCGGCCCTTTCAGCGCTTGCATGGAATCCATTTCCGCGCCTTCAGAACCGGCTTCTTCGCCGTCGAGTCGACCGGGACCGATTTGCTCGATCTTTCCGTCATCCAGCAATCTCGAGGCATCCAGGACAATTTCCATCATGTTTCTTTTAATTTCGGGTTCAATTCCGGTCAAGTCCTCTTCCGAAAAATCATATCGGCCTTCCGCCCATCCGAACAGTGCATAGACGGCGTCTAATCCCTTCCAATCACCACAATAGGCGTTTGTAGGGTTTCCGCCCCGGAAATATACAACGCCGACGTCTTTGGAATATTTACTGCGTAAGGTGAGTTTTCCCGTGCAACTGTTCCCCCCCAGCAGTTGAAAAACATCGGCAAGGGATAAGAAAAGCAGACTGCCGGAGAATACAATATTATCGGTCATAACCGTTCAATTTCGCTCTAATCGTAATTTGTGTCGGATCGCCTTCTGTATCGACGCGTTGCATATTTCAGATATCCGAGATTACAGGTAATTTTCGTCATACTGAGTAACCGCTTCGCAATTTTTCAATTCTGGCAATATAGGAAACGCCCCCCAAGATGTCAAGGAAATCTTGGAGCGCCGGAAGCCTTCCCCGGTTAAAAATAATCATCAAAATGTTCAAGCTGTTAGTCTCAAAGTGTTAGTAAACCTTTCCTTGCGATAAATCAAAAAACAAATCCCGCTGCGGCTTGTCAGGAGCAGAACGCCGGAAAGATGAGAGGACTGCTGGGACGGGAATTGTGAGGCGCGTCACTGCTCTATTCATCTCCTCACTTAGAGCAGGACTCCGCCCGGATGAGCAGGACCGGAACGCGGGAGTTGTGCAGGACCTCGATCGCCACGCTGCCCAGCATGACTTTCTTTAATCCCGTATAACCATGAGTACCCATGATGATTAAATCGACGCCGTTTTTCTGAGCGTAATCGGATATCGCGGCTCCCGGATGGTCGTGCTCCAGCGATTCCGTCTTCACGGCAATTCCGTCCGCGCTGAGCCGCGATTGAACACCGGCAAGATAGTCTCTCGAAGCATTTCTGGCGTTTCTGATGATTTGAATGATATAGGATGCAGGCGGCTCTCCGGCCACCAAAGGATACGTTAATGCCCAGAACACATTCAGCAAAACAACCTCTCCGGCACAGCCCGTCCTGACCAGATTTTTGACATGAGACAACGCGCACTCAGCGAGTTCTGACCCGTCGAGCGGAACGAGGATTCTCTGATACATGACAGATGCCTCCTTTCGTTTTGATGTGTGAGGATCCCGAAGGTTTGCGCCTCTCCAGCATCCCTGGAATAAAGGCCGCTTCTTCTTTCTACCAGGCAAGATGAACAGCCCGTTTCAACTATATCTCTGAATGATGGTTTATAAAAAATCTAGTCTTTCGTTTTCCTGTAATCAATGATGGTTAAGTAGAAGCAGATTCATATATATAAACTACCACTGCAGCGGACTCTTTCCAACAGCCGCATAAACGACTGGACGGACCGGTCAATGACAATTGGCTGCGATGAACCTTCCTGTTTCCTGTTAGATTGAGGGCAGAAAAGGAGGCAACTGCCCTCAATCTTCAGGAAAGAGGCACTCAGTGCCTCTGGGAGGGAACAGGGTTAAGCACTATTATTTTTTGCAACTGCGCCCTGCTGTACCGATCTTTTCACTCTACTTGCCTTCCGTGTATCTTTTTACGATGCCGTGGCTCGGCAGGTCTCCGGAATCATCACATTCATAGCGGCGCCTCCTGACGATAGCACAGGACGCCTCGCTGCCCGTCAAATCCGTCAACCGGAGGACCCCGCCGGATGTCCTGCGACATCATCAGGAATGTATTATCTCTTGAAGGCCATCGTCATACTGTAGATGCCGGCGATATTCTGTTTTGCAATATCAAAGCCGCCTTTTTCAAACACGTGCAGCATGGGTTTGTTTTCTACCAGGACATCGGCTGTAAATCCCAGAAGCCCCTGCCTTTTTGCAAGATACGTCAGGTAGGACAGTAATTCCGTACCAATGCCTTTGTTGGCGTAATCATCGCGGACCGCAAACGCGACCTCCGCGACGTGTCTCACGTCATCAACAAAATATCTTCCCACGCCGACGATCTTTTGCGTCTTTTCATCGCCGATGATCGCCAGAATCGCCGTTTCTTTCGTATAATCAATGACCACAAATTCCTGAATCCGTTCGTGGGGCATATCTTTCCGGATGGAAATGAAACGGCGGTACAGACTGTTGTCGGACAGGGAATAGAGAAAGTCCTGCAATAAAGACTCGTCGCTGATTTTAATGGGCCGAAAGAAGATGCGAAGGTCCGTTTTGGTGATTCTGGTCGTTTCCAGTTCCTCAGGATACTTTCCCTTTTCTCCCGGAATGAAAGCTTGATCCTGATAAATCAGCCCCGCTTTCTTCGCCTCCTCGATCAGCCAAAGCCTGAATTTCGGATGGGCGATGGCGATGAGGTCCATGGCCCGTTCCCGGATATTTTTCCCGTGCAGATAGGCAATTCCGTATTCCGTAACGACATAATGAACATCGTAGCGCGTTACGGTGGCGCCGGCGCCCGGCGTCAGGGCCGGTGTAATCCGCGATATTTTCCCCCCTTCCGCCGTGGATTGCACGGCAAGAATGACTTTGCCGTTTTTGGATAAATCAGCCCCCCGCATGAAGTCGGACTGTCCGCCGACGCCGCTGTAAAATACCCTTCCAATGGACGCGGCTGTGGCTTGTCCGGTCAGGTCTATTTCCAACACGCTGTTAATGGCGACCATATTATCATGCTGAGCGATGACCATGATGTTATTCGTATAGTCTATAGGTCTGAATTCGATGGCCGGATTATCATCGATAAATTCATAGGTCTCTTTATGGCCCATGCAAAATGATGCCACCGATTTGTGGCGGTTGATGGTCTTTTGCGTATTGTCCACAACCCCTTTTTTGATTAAGTCGACAAGGCCGTCGCTGAAAAACTCCGTGTGAATACCGAGATGCTTTTTTCCCGAGAGATTCGACAGAATGGCGCTCGGTATCGATCCGTATCCGACCTGGATGGTGTCACCGTCCTCAACGAGGCGTGCGACATATTTCCCGATGCTCTGAACGGTATCCGTATCCGCCGCCGGCGTATATTCCACGAGAGCATCATCATGAGGAATAATATAATCAATCTTGTCCATATGGATGAAGGTGTCGCCATGCACACGCGGCATTCGCGCGTTCACCTGAGCGATAATGCAGGAAGCATTCGCTAAAGCCGCTTTGCAGATATCCACACTGATGCCGAGGCTTACGTATCCCTGCTTATCCGGAAGCGACGTTTGAATCAGAGCGACGTCGATCCGCATCAGGCCCCGATAAAACAAATCAGGAACTTGGGACCAGGAAATCGGCGTATAATCCGCGCGTCCCTCGTTGACCGCATCGCGCGTGGCGTTGCTGATAAAGAACGAGTTATGTCTGAATTTCGATTTGACTTTGACTCCGGTATACGGAGCGATGCCCAGGGAGTTCACATGAATGACTTCGGTATCGTAGAAGGCATGGGGCTTCGCTTCGGCATAGTCGACCATGCGCTGCACGAGATACCTGGGCTCCGAGCAGGCCGAGCTGATGAATATGGTGTTTCCCCTGTGGATATGCTGGAAAACCGTATCTTCATCGGCAAATTTTTCCGGATATTTGTTTTTCCAAAACTCAAGCAAATTCGTCACTGTGCTCATCAGTCGAATCCTTCATCTCTGCATTGAGTAATCATACCATTTTCTCGTGTTAAACGCTTCCTTAATAATAGCCACGGCCACATCGACGTTGAAGTGGTTCGTATTGATCGTCAGGTCATAGTTTGTCGAATCGGTCAAATCGGCCTCGAAATATTTTTTAATGAAGGCCCTGCGGTCCTTTTCTATTTTCATGACTCTTTTTTCCGCTTCTTCGGCCGTGAGATGATAAGCCTCTTTCACATTATTCACGCGCACGTCTTTGGGGGCGACCAGTAAGAGGCGCAGACACACATCGCTGGGAAGGATAAATCCTGCGCCCCTTCCTACGATGACCGCATGGCCGTGAGCCCCGATCGAGGCGACAACATGGGTAAGATGCATGAGATATTCATCCGGCCATAAATGAATTTTCTTCTCAAAGATACCGATCCAATCATCCAGAGCGCTGCGATCCTGCTCATCGAGAGATTCAATGACGCATTTACTCATCCCCGCGCTTTTGGCGATCTCTTCCACGATTTCATGATCAAACAGGTCGAGTTTCAAATCCTCGGACAATTTTCTTGCCAGCATCTCCGTTCCGCTTCCCGGAAGCCTGCAAATGGTGATTACCGGACGGATGGGCTTTTTATATCTCTTTTTTGTTTGCGTTTCCCATTTTCTAACCTGTTTGTCGACAATTTGCTGCAATGTCATTTCTTGCGATTTGTGTGTTTCCATAAATGTTCTCCGTTAGATGATTTACGCGTTTTCATCAGGACAGGGACTGGATTAAAACTGCCGGCGATCCCCGCCCGTCACAGAGCAGCTTTTTGCATGATGCTTTGAATATCCACATATTCCCGAACCATCTTTTCAATCGCGGTAATCTTTCCCGTGTCGTTGCTCGTCGTCAAAGGTTCGATGGCGTCAATTTGTCTTGCCGTCTCGATCGTGTCCGAGGGAACCAGAAGGAGCGGAACACCTCCGTCTTCGGCTTTGGATATAATTGCCGGGGACGGAATAACGTTATTC
>SBEK01000380.1 GCA_009668925.1 Deltaproteobacteria bacterium | reverse complement strand
ACCTTGGACCATACAGTATTGTCGTTGCTAAAAAAGTCTTATATGCAATTCCGTATTTCAATGCGATCAGTATGGAATAAATTATTGCATTTATCAAAATGATTCCTAATCCCTTTTTCCTAAATACGATACTACAAGAAAAATATTGGATCACTGAAAATAAAATTAAATATGCTGATTCCAATAATACAATTTTATATAAGGGTGTTAATTCTGGGATAAAATGATTGATTGTTTCTAATATAACCGTGCAAAAGAAAAATCCCCAACAAATAAAACCAGCAGCAATACTTTTTGTAATCGCATATTTTATATTTCCAGAGAGTGAAAAATAATAGAAACATGAAGGATAACAAAAAATAAGCAACATCACAAAAAAGAAAACATAAAAGGGCGAATTGAATAAAAAAGTAATTAACCACATAACGAACTCGGATTATATTAGTGTTTCATCCGATCAAATCCTTGATCTTGGCGGACAGGTCGGTGATCCGCATCGGCTTGGTCATGTAGAAATCCGCGCCCGCGGCCATTCCCTCGTCTATGTCCTGGTCGGTGTTCCTGGCCGAGACGATGATCACCTTAATCCCGCGGGTGGCCGGGTCGGCCTTCAGCCGGCGGCAGACCTCGAAGCGTCGATCCCGGGCAGCATCACGTCCAGCAGCACCAATTGCGGGTGCAGTTCCCGGGCGGTGCGCAGCGCCTGGTCGCCGTCGTCGGCCGCGATGATCTCGTAGCGCTCGTCCTTGAGCACCTCGGCCATCAGCAGCTGGACGTCCTTCTCGTCCTCGACCACCATGATCTGCTTCGTCACCGGGAGGCCTCAGCCGATCAGTTCCTTGATCTTGTCGGACAGCTCGGCGATCTTGAAGGGCTTGGTGATGTACGAGTCGGCCCCGGCGGCCAGGCCGGTCTGGATGTCGGCCGCCTTGATCTTGGCGGTCAGCATCACGATCTTGGTCCCCGCCAAGGCGGGGTCCTGCTTGATCGTGCGGCAGACCTCGAACCCGTCCAGTCCCGGCATCATGATGTCCAGCACCACCAGCGCCGGCCGGTGGGTGCGCACCAGGTCCAGGGCCTCGGCCCCGCGGTAGGCCATCAGCGGCTCGTAGCCGTTGCGGGTCAGCACCTCGGAGACCAGGAACAGGATGTCGGGGTCGTCGTCGACGATCAGCACTTTCTTCATGGACGCCTCCGCGCTGAGCTGGATGCGCTGCCGGGATTATACCCCAACGGACGTCAAAAGTTAAGCGTTTTCTTGGCGGCCGGCCGGGGCCCGCCAGC
>SBEK01000195.1:2861-7106 GCA_009668925.1 Deltaproteobacteria bacterium | reverse complement strand
AGCATCGCATTGAGCAGCGTGGTTTTGCCGTGGTCAACATGGGCAATAATAGCAACATTTCTTAAATGATCTTTTTTCATTTTTCTCTTTCTTATGGTTCATCAGGGTGAATTCGTATCGGATAGGTTGAAGCTATTCTTTACCGAAGGGATGTCCATTACGCTCATTTTTAAAAAAGCGGCCTACCCATAGCAAAGTACGGCTCATTTAACCAGCTATTTTTTGGGGAGGCTCTCCGCCGGCGGCGAACATCCGGGCACAGCGCTGATTTGTTTATGATGTTGCCGGGTTGGCGGTCAGGCTTTACAAATCGGCGTCCCATGCCTATAATTTCCTCAAGAATCCAAAAATTAATCCCAGAGGCGACGGAAATGACTTACATAAAAATTAATTTCGGCAGTAATTTTGAAGATGAATTTCAAAAAGCGGTGGATGAAGTCTTTCATCTGGTGCGCCCGTCTTTCAGGAGCTACGAATTATGGCGCCCGAACATTGATGTATATGAATCGGTTGAGGAAGTCATTGTCCTCGCGGATACGGCGGGCCTCGACCGGGAAAAACTGCATATCGAGGTAGACCGCAAGAAGATGAAAATTGCGGGCATTCGGAAAGCCATTCAACTGCTGCACAACGCCCGCTACGTTCAGGCGGAAATTCCGCACGGCTATTTTGAAAGGAGCATTATCCTGCCCGCTCCGGTGGATGCCCAATCGGCGGTTGCGTCCTATGCGGACGGCATTCTGGTCGTCAGGATCAATAAACTACCGGCCAGTAAGATGCACAGGGTGGTCATTTCGACCGACTAGCTGACCGAATACTCGATATTACCATTTGGAGGTTACTATGACCGAACAAGAAGGGTCTGAAAATAAAGTCGAAAATAAAGGCGGTTTCAATATTCCAGAGGTCATTCCGATTCTGCCGCTGGGCAATGTGCTCGTGTTTCCCAAGACCATGATCCCCCTGGAGGTTACGGGCAGCGCCTCCGTCCTCGTCGATGAAGCGATGACCAGGGACCGCCTCGTCGGTCTGATCATGGCGAAAAAGGAGCCGGCCGCACCCAACCGCTATACGCTGGATGATCTGCATACCGTCGGCACCTGTGCCGTTATTCTGAAGATGGCGAAAGCGTCGGAGAACAGAACCCAGATGCTGCTTCAGGGCGTGAGCCGCTTCTCGATCGTCGAACTGATCGAGGAAGAGGGCAAAGCGTATCAGCAGGCGCGCATCAAGATTCTTGAAGAAACGGATGTCAAGGATATCGAAACCGAGGCCCTGATGGCCAATCTGCTGTCGCTTTTCGACCGCATTTTGAAATTGTCGCCGTTTTTGCCGCCGGAGTTCGGGCCCATGGCCAAATCCATCACCGAAGCAGGGACGCTCGCCGATCTGATCGCGTCGATCATCAATGCCCCGGTGGAGGAAAAGCAAAAGGTGCTGGACACCGTCGATGTCAAGGACCGCCTGAAGGAACTGACCCGGCTGGTCAATCACCAGATGGAAGTTCTGGAGCTGGGCAATAAAATTCAGACGAAGGTCAAGGACGATATTGATAAGAGCCAGCGGGAATACTATCTGCGCCAGCAGCTGAAAGCCATCAAGCAGGAGCTGGGCGAAACGGATGAAAATGTCGTCGAGACGGACGAGTATCGCAAAAAAATCGAAGAAGCCAACCTTCCCGAAGAAGCGAAAAAAGAAGCCGAACGGGAGCTGGAGCGTTTGAGCCGCATGCATCCGTCTTCGGCCGAATACACGGTGTCGTCGACGTATCTGGACTGGATTACGGCGCTGCCCTGGCATGCGGCCACCACGGACAATCTGGATATCACATTGGCGCGGCAGATTCTGGATGAAGATCATTACGGGCTCGCCAAGCCGAAAAAGCGCATCATTGAATATCTGGCGGTCCGCAAGCTCAAACCAGATTCCAAGGGGCCGATTCTTTGCTTTGTGGGGCCTCCGGGCACGGGCAAGACGTCGCTCGGGCATTCCATCGCGCGGTCGCTCGGACGCAAGTTTGTGCGCATGGCGCTGGGCGGCATGCGCGACGAGGCGGAAATCCGCGGCCATCGCCGCACCTACATTGGCGCTTTGCCGGGCCGTGTGATCCAGGGACTCCGGCGCGCCGAGTCCAACAATCCGGTGTTCATGCTCGATGAAATCGACAAACTCGGCAGCGATTACCGCGGTGATCCTTCGTCGGCGCTTCTGGAGGTTTTGGACCCCCAGCAGAACAACACCTTTACCGACCATTATCTGGACGTGCCCTTTGATCTGTCCAAGGTCCTGTTCATTGCGACGGCCAATATGCTGGACACGATTCCCCCGGCGCTCCTGGATCGGCTGGAAGTGATTGAACTCACCGGCTACACGCAGGAAGAGAAGGTGAAGATCGCCGAGAAATACCTGATCCCGCGGCAGCTGAAGGAAAACGGTCTCGCCGCCACGCAGTTCAAGCTGACGACCAAGGCGCTCTCCACGATTATCACCGGATACACCCGGGAAGCGGGTGTGCGCAATCTGGAGCGCGAAATCGCCAATGCGTGCCGAGGCGTAGCGGCGCAGATTGCCGAAGGGGCGGTTACGTCCAAGAAGGTGACGGAAAAAGACATCCACAAATATCTGGGCGCCGTGCGCGTCCCGACCGATATCGACTGGCGCATTGCGCGGCCCGGCATCGCCATCGGGCTGGCCTGGACGCCGGTGGGCGGCGACATGCTGTTTATTGAAGCCACGGCCATGAAAGGCAAGAAGGGGCTGACGCTGACCGGCCAGCTGGGCGACGTCATGAAGGAATCCGTCGCGGCGGCCCTGAGCTTTATCCGCACGAATGCCAAGGAGCTGGGGGTCGACCCCGATTTCTTTGACAATGTCGATATTCATATCCATGTTCCGGCGGGCGCGACGCCCAAGGACGGTCCGTCGGCGGGTGTGACGATGCTTACGGCGCTGATGTCGCTCATCACCAATCGCAAGGTCAAAAAGCAGCTGGCGATGACCGGAGAGATCACGCTGCGCGGCGCGGTGCTGCCGGTGGGCGGCATCAAGGAAAAGGTGCTGGCGGCCTACCGGGCCGGCATCAAAACCATTCTGCTGCCGGCCTGGAACCAAAAAGACCTGGAAGACATCCCGGCCAACGTGCAGAAGAACATCGAGTTTCACTTTATGAGCGACATGATGGACGTCGTGAAACTGGCGCTGGAGCCGGCGAAGGAAAAAAAGACGGTGCAGGCCGTGCCGAAGAAGGCGAAAGCCGCACCGCAGAAAAGCCGCGCTACCAAGGCACAGGCGGCCGGGAAAAAGCGAGCGGCCGTTCGCAAGGCCGTCGCCAAAAAGAAATAATTGCCGGAAACGGCTCCCGCACCCCAAGCGCCGGCGGGAGCCGTTTTCATAAATCCGTTCCTCAATGATCGTCTATCGTGTCATGATTCCGGCATGTCTGCCTTCGTCCGGGAGCGCCTCCTCAGGCGGCGCCGGGAGTGGCGCCGGGATCGCAGAAAGGAGACCCGCCGGTTCATGATGAATTCTGATGCGGTCAAAAAACCGAAAGTCGTCATCATCGGCGCGGGCTTCGGCGGCCTGTGGGCCGCGCGGACGCTCGCGCATCAACCGGTGGACGTCGTGGTCATTGATCGCAATAACTACCACACCTTTCTGGCGCTTCTGTATCAGGTGGCGGCCGCGGAACTGGACGCGGAAGACATCGCCTACCCGGTGCGCAGCGTTTTCTGGAAATCATCCAACATCGATTTCGTCCTGGCGCACGCGCGGCGCATCGACCTGCAAAGTAGGCGAATCGAGACGGACGGCCAGACGATTTACTACGATTACCTGATTCTGGCGACGGGAAGCGTCACGGCCACCTTCGGCGTGCCGGGCGTCGC
Source organism: Deltaproteobacteria bacterium (assembly GCA_009668925.1). Next base: position 3,222 of record SBEK01000195.1, on the reverse strand, counting down.
CGAGCATGCCTATTTTCTCAAAACGCTGGAGGAAGCCGTCGCCTTAAAAAATCATATCATCTGCTGTTTCGAGGCGGCCGCTTGCGAGGCGGATGCAGCGCGGAGAAAAAGCCTGCTCTCCTTCGTCATCGTGGGCGGCGGCGCGACCGGTGTGGAGTATGCCGGGGCGCTGGCGGAACTGATCGCGGGACCGCTTGTCCGGGACTATCCCACCATCGATTTTTCCGACGTCCGGATTTTGCTTTTGGAGGCGGCGGGGCACCTGGTTTCGCCCATGCCGGGCAATATCCGGGACTATACGATGGAAAGGCTTTACCGGATGGGCGTCGATGTGCGTCTCAACGCCGCGGTTGCCGAAGTC
>SBEK01000195.1:0-2641 GCA_009668925.1 Deltaproteobacteria bacterium | reverse complement strand
GTTTGGACGGCCGGCGTTCGCGGCGAAGCCCTTGCCGCCGATTCCCGTATTCCGGTTGCGCGGGACGGACGGGTGGTGGTGCTCGACACCTTGCAGGTGATCGACCATCCCGAGGTTTACGTGATCGGCGATCTGGCCGCCATCCGGGAAGAGGGGCGCATTCTGCCGATGGTGGCCCAGGTGGCCATCCAGTCGGGCGTCGCCGCCGCAAAAAATATTTTATCGCAGATTGCCGGAAAATTACCGGAAGCGTTTCACTATGCCGACCGCGGCTCGATGATCGCGATCGGACGCAAAGCGGCGGGTGTGGCCATCGGCAAACAAACCTTCAAGGGCATATTGGCCTGGGTTCTTTGGCTGATCATTCATCTGTTCAACCTCATCGGCTTCCGCAACCGCGTCATGGTGCTTATCAACTGGGCGTGGGACTACCTGCTCTATGAACGCGCGGTGCGTTATGTGTTTCCGTCCAATATGCAGTCCGCTGCGTCGCACAGCGCCTGTGCGCCGTCTCAGCCGCAAATGCGTCAGCCGGCAAAGAATTCGACGGCCGGACGCGATTAACCGATGCAGCGCCAAAGAAGCAGGGGCTCGGTCATTATCGTGTCACCCCTGTTTCAAAGCATAATCGTTAAACAGGCATTAGATCAGACGGCCCGGCAAAATATTCTTATAGATATTCATCAAACCAGGCGATGGCTGATGCGATGGCCCGGTTTTGATAGGTGTTGCAAATTTCAAAGTGAGTTCCCGGAAGAGTCTCATATTTTCGGTGCACGGTTCCCGGCGACGCTGTAAACTTTTTCGCCGTGTCCCCCGTTATTCATCAGTTCTTCTTTTTCGGCGACAAGGATCAAAAGGGGAATCTTAAGCTCGGCGGCCGCTTCCACGGGATGATACTCAGCAATCCGTGACAGGTGCAAAGTGCTCTGGCTTGGATATTCGGCAAATCATCCTATGCATGCTAAAAATAATAAACTTGAGCAGGTCTAGCTCGACTCATTTTTCAAGAGAGCACTATTTCATGATCAGAGAGAGTGGATACTGCTTCAGGTTGTCTCCCACCGGCGATCCATCGCTTACGCAAACCCAAATTGATTTTTTGTCTTTTAAAACAACGACGACATAAGAATGCAAGGACGTATGAAAAGGCCATCTTCCCAGTTTCCATTTGGCCTCAATTTCGCAGGCCGGTGTGCCATCTTTCAGTTTCATCTCTCTGTCATAAAGTATTTTAACATCGGAGCCGTTCTGGGCCTCAAGAACCTTTTTGAATGCAGGCGCCATATCCTTATAGGATATTTTTTTGCCGGCGGGAAGATCGCTTACGGAAATAGCAAGAGCTGTAGGCGCGTTTGGTTTGTTCCTATTGAAAACATAGTTTGGGTCATGGGATTTTTGATCAATCCATTTGGGAACCGTCAAAGTGAAATCAGGTGATTTATGAATGAACAATTCGGTATCCGCTGCCTTTGCATTTAATGCCGGCATCACTAACGGCGCCGCCGCAACAATAAGCAATAAGACCATATTTTTTAGCTTTCTTTTCATTGTGCCTCCTCCTTCCTGGCAAGATAGAATGACCATGAATCCTTACGGTTCAAATATAGCGTGCAGTGTCCAAACCAGTTCTTCGCTCAATTCTGTACCATTGCGCTGATTCATAAACGGCTCCGGCAAAGGAAATACCGATCAGAGCCAGGAGCGCAAAGTAGTAAAACGTGAATCCGGCGGCAAGCGCGATGAGTTTCAGGGCGGCGAAAAAAGCGATGGCTGTCTTAGGATAGGGATAGACCAGACGATGGCTCAGCCACAGGCAGGCGGGGATGATGATCATCACCATCAATATGATTTTGATCAGCGACGGGATCGGCACGTTCAGAAAAGTGTATTGCAAAATGAGGACGGGAATATAGTGAAGAATGTACACGTTGATGGAGTGTTTGGAACAAAAAGCCGTGATGGCGTTGGGTCGATTGAAAAACCGTTTGGCAAAAGAAAGGAAAAACATCAAAAGAAAGATGCAGATCGGCGGCAATAAAATCCAGGTGTATAAGAATGCAAATTTAAGGGAATCCGCTACAGCCGGTCTTTCCATTTGAATGACGGACTGCATGTTGTAATCAACCACTTTGAGTATTTCATTAAGAGTCGGAAGGATGCCCATGTGGAACAAAAGAACATACAGGACAAGAAGAATGAATGCCATCACCCCCCATATCTTCCAGCTTCCGATATCACCCCGGGTGAGCCACTCCTTTTTATAAATATACAGGCCGAACAAAAACAATAAAAAGAGTACCGGGATTTTGCCGACCGGAACCTGCGCCACTTTGCCGATAATCAGCCACGCGCCAAAATCGATGCTCTGTCTCACGCAGTAAATCATTGCCGCGGCGTGGACAATGCTCAACGCCAGGGCAAAGAGGATTGTCTTGACGATAATCTTCTTTCTGCTGTCCACTTTTACCGGTTCAATATTTCCCCCCTTAAAAGGCAGGCTTAATACGACAACAATTAACGTGATGAAAAAGAGCAGTGTCATAAACCAGGTATGTTGCATGTTGAACGTGATCGTATTCAGTGTCTTCTGAGACATGGAAAGATAGACTGACGGAAGATTTACAAAGGCGCGCCAGTA
>SBEK01000194.1 GCA_009668925.1 Deltaproteobacteria bacterium | reverse complement strand
ATGCTGGAAAACCGTATCTTCATCGGCAAATTTTTCCGGATATTTGTTTTTCCAATATTCAAGCAAATTCGTTACCGTGTCCATCGGCGGTATCCTTCATGTTGTTATTGAATATTTATACCATTTTCTCGTGTTAAAGGCTTCCTTGATAATAGCTACGGCCACATCGACGTTGAAGTGGGTCGTATTGATCGTCAGGTCATAGTTTGTCGGATCGGTCAAATCAGCCTCGAAATATTCCTTAATAAAGGCCTTGCGGTCCCTCTCTGTTTCCATGACTCTTCGTTCCGCTTCTTCGGATGTGAGCTGATAAGCCTCTTTTACATTATTAACACGCACGTCTTTGGGGGCAACCAGCAAGAGGCGCAGGCACACATCGCTGGGCAGGATAAATCCTGCTCCCCTGCCTACGATAACAGCGTGGCCATGAGCCCCTATGGAGGCGACAACATGGGTAAGATGCATGAGATATTCGTCCGGACGCAAATGAACCTTCTTCTGGAGGGCACCGAGCCAATTATCCAGAGTGCCGCGATCCTGTTCATCAAGAGATTCAATGACGCATTTACTCATCCCCGTGCTCTTGGCGATCTCTTCCACGATTTCGCGGTCAAACAGGTCGAGCTTCAGGTCCTCGGACAATTTTTTCGCCAGTATTTCCGTTCCGCTTCCCGGAAGTCTGCAAATGGTAATCACCGGACGGATGGGTTTCTTATATCTCCTTTTCGTTTCTCTTTCCCATTTGCTGACCTGCTGGTCGACGATGTGCTGCACCGCCGAATCTTGCAACTTATTTATTTCCATAGTGTTTCCCGTTAGACGATTTATCTTTTCCACCAGGACAGGCACGGGATTCAAAGCGACCGGCTTTCCCGCCCGTCACGGCGCAGCTTTTTGCATGATGCTCTGAATGTCAACATATTCCCGAACCATTTTTTCAATAGCTGTTATCTTTCCCATGTCGTTGCTCGTCGTCAAAGGTTCAATACCGTCAATTTGCCTTGCCGTCTCGATCGTGTCCGAGGGAACCAGCAGAAGAGGAACACTCCCGTCTTCGGCTTTGGATATAATTGCCGGGGACGGAATCACATTATTGGTCAGAATGACGGCAGCGACGCGATATTCGATGGCGTTCAAAATCAAATCACTGCGGTCTCCGCTGACAATCAGCGCTTTATGGCGGTCTTCAAATAAACTGCTTTGAACAGCCGCATCCGCACCGATGGAACCAACCAGCGTATTCCTGATTTGATGCTGCAATCCGGCTTCGCCGGCCAGTACTTTGGCGAATATCCGATCGGCGAGATACTCGACGCTGAAGAACGTCAATTCCGGGCAATAGGGAATAATCCCCAGGATCGGAACCCCCATCTTTTTTATGATCGGCAAATAGCTGTCGGCGAAGTCCTGCATATTGGTCACTTTATTGATGACCACGCCTTTGAAGTATGAACGATCCAGTGCCATTCCGGCGGCAATGAAACCGATATCATCAATGATCGTATTTTCATTGCCGCTGACCACAAGTACAAGCTGACCATCCAGAGCTTTGGTCACGGATCTGGCGTCCAGGTGCACCGATGTCCCATAAGAAAAGTCTTTCCCTTCCTCCACAAAGAACATTTCTCTGTTGTTGCTCAATCGTTGAAACGTATCCAGGAGCTTTGCTTTGATAGCCTTCTCATCCAAAGCATAAAACAATTGAAGATGATGAAACCCGATGCTCATCTCTTCCGGATTGTCCTCCATGTTAAAGATTCGGGTCATCAGGGCCGCATCATAATCCCAAAGCCTCTTCTTCTTATAAAGAAATCTTTCCCCGAAGGGTTTCATGTAACCGGCCCTCATGTTTAACGCCTTTGCCAAACCAACAATCAGGCTGGTTTTTCCAGCGCTCTGTCGCAAGGACGAAATAATTAATCGCTCCATCAGAATCACTCCTATTTATAATCAATTATGGGTTTCCTATATAATACTTACCAGATCATTCTTTTGTGAGAATAATTCTGACATCAACTGCCTTAGCGCCTGATTCCTGCTCATAGACCACTAATGGGTTAATTTCAATATCGGCAATGCCTCTGCAATAACGAATGATCATTCCCAGTTTCATGATGGTCGCAATAACAGACTCTATATCTTTCCTCTTTTCCCCCCGCACGCCCAACAGCAACGGATAAGAACGAATTTCTTTAATCATGCGAATGACTTCCGTCTTATCCAGGGGAACCGACCGGAACGAAACATCCTTCATGACTTCCACGTAAATCCCCCCGAGGCCGATCATCACGATCGGACCGAAGGTGTGATCGATACGCGCACCAACAATCAGTTCGGTGCCCTCTCCCACCATTTCCGAGATGTCAACACCCTCAATCACGGCTGAGGGGGAATAGGCCTTGCAGTTTTCAATAATGGCGCCATAGGCATCGGCAATTTCTTTTTCATTCTCCAGGTCCAGAGCAATACCGCCGGCATCGCTTTTATGAATGATGTCCTTGGAAACAACTTTCATGACAACCGGATATCCGATGGCATTGGCTGCATTGACGGCATCTTTAATTGTTCTGGCCGGTATACTTCGGGGAATGGTAATTCCCGCAATGTCCATAACCTTTTGTGCTTCAGGGGCAAGAAGAAAGTATCGGCCCTGCTTTTTTGCATTGTCCACGATGGAGATGATCGAATCCACGTCAAAATCCGGTTTATCGATAATGTCCGTAGATCTGCTTTCGTCTTCCAGGTATTTCTTATACCGGAAGGCAGCACCCAGCGATGACACGGAATCATAAACTTCATCCACAACGGGGATTTGTCTTTTTCTCGCTCCTCTTCCATATTCGGCAGTGGCTTCACCTCCCATGAGCGAGAAGACGATGGTCTTCCCCGTGGCCTTGATTTTCTCATAGGCCCCGGCGATACCCATCTCCAGGTGATCGGCGCTAATAATCGCTGTTTCGCAAAAAATGCCAATAATGGAATCTATCTCTTCGTCGGCCGCAGCGGCATCGAAGGCATCTATATATTCCTTCCCCCCCGCAGACCCGGTCAGGTCTATCGGATTTTTCGTGGAGCCGAATGCCGGAGTCACATGGGAGAAGATGCTCTTTAACCTTTCCGGATTGTCGTAGAGTGTGACGCCGAATTTTTCACAGGCGTCGGACGCCATAACACCGGCGCCACCGCCGTTGGTTACAATGACTGTGTTATCACCCTTGGGAAGCGGATTATTCGCCAGAAGCGTCGACCAGGTAAAGGCTTCTTTGAGATTATCCGCTCTCAGGGCACCGCACTGTCTGATCAGGTCGTCAAAGACTTCATCCGAACCCGCCAGAGAACCCGTATGCGAAGCCGCCGCCCGGCTGCCTCTCTCCGAACGGCCGGCCTTGATGATGACGACGGGTTTCCTGCTGGTCGTCTTTTTCATAGCGCGGATGAATTTCTCGCCGTCCCTCACCCCTTCGACGTACATCAGGATAACACGTGAGTCCTCATCATCAACAATATATTGCAGCAGATCGGATTCATCAATGTCTGATTTATTACCGACCGATGCGATGGTGGACATGCCGATTCTGTCTATGCTGGCCATACCGATCAGCGTCAGGCCGAGAGCACCGCTTTGCGTAATCATGGCCAGATGGCCGGGCGGAATAACCCCGGCAACAAATGTGGTGTTGACACGGGAATGAGCCGAATAGACGCCGAAGACGTTCGGCCCCAGTATGCGCATTCCTTTCTCAGCGGCATAATCGGCAATTCTTCTTTCCTCTTTTAAGTTGCCGATCTCCGCAAATCCTGATGTAATGATAATGCTGTGTTTAACGCCTAAGTCTGCGCACTGCTTCACTGAATCATAGACGAATTTTGATGGAATCGTGATAACGGCAACATCTATGTTATCCTCGATATCCGTAATGTTTTTATAACCCTTAATTCCTTGAATTTCCCCGCCGGTGGGATTGATTGGAAAAACCTTTCCCGCGTACCCTCCCGACAGGATGTTATTCAAAACGGCCCCGCCAATTTTACTTTTCTCTTTTGAAGCCCCTATAACTGCAATCGACCGAGGTTCAAAAAGATACTTAATGTTTTGCTCTTCCTCGCGCATCATCTGCTCCATTTACTGTGTTTTACGCCAACTGTTTTCGCAATAACTATCTCTGCCCGAGCAACTTCCTGGCCACAACCACGCGCTGGATTTCATTGGTGCCTTCGTAGATCTGGCAGATCTTGGCGTCGCGCATGTGGCGCTCGGCCGGGTATTCCTTCACGTAGCCGTAACCGCCAAAGATCTGCACGCACTCGATGGCCGCATTCATCGCGACGTCCGAGGAATAGTACTTAGACATGGCGGACTCTTTCTCAAAATCCATGCCCTGGTCTTCCAGCCACGCCGCCCGCAGAAGAAGCAGTTCCGCCGCATCCAGCTCGGTCGCCATATCCGCGAGTTTGAACTGAATCACCTGGTTTGCGGCAATGGGTTTCCCGAACTGGACGCGCTCCTTGGAGTACGCCAGCGCATCTTCCAAACAGGCCCGGCCGATGCCGCACGCCTGCGCACCGATGCCGATCCGGCCTGCATTGAGTCCCGCCATCATCTGCTGGAAACCCTGTCCGGGTTTGCCCAGAAGATTCGCCGCGGGAATTTCCGCATCTTCGAAAACCAACTCAGAGGTTCCGGAAGCCAGGATACCGAGTTTATCTTCGATCTTGCCGACTTTGAAGCCGGGGGTTTCCTTCAAATCGACGATCAGATTGATGACGCCCTTGTAGCCCAGGGACAAATCCGTAGTTGCCGCCAGAACACAGTAGCGGGCAACAGGACCGTTCGTAATGAAAACTTTCGTCCCGTTCACAATGTATTTGTCGCCCTTGAGTTCGGCCTTGCAGCGCAGCGCCGCCGCATCCGAGCCCGCTCCGGCTTCGGTAAGGCCATAGCAGCCTTCCACCTGGCCGCCCGCGACCGGCGCCAGAAATTTCAGTTTCTGTTCATGCGTGCCGAACGTCTTGACCGGATGGCCATACAGCGTGTTGTTGACGGAGACGATAACGCCGCAGCTCGCGCAGGCTTTGGAAATTTCGATCATCGCCATGACATACGTCACATTGTCCATACCCGCTCCGCTGTATTCGGTCGGAACCGATACGCCCATGATGCCCATTTCGCCAAGCTTCCGGCAGATTTCCTCCGGATGGCGATGTGTGTGATCCAGTTCAGCTGCGATTGGTTTGATTTCCGATTCGGCAAATTTCCGGACCATATCTCTGACCATTAATTGTTCTTCTGTAGGTGCAAAATTCATTTTAATTCCTCATGTTGTTTATAAAGTTTAAAAAATTATTATTTAATTGCAATTTCCCGAACCAGACATTTCCCTTGATTGGTTCTTATCAATCTTGCTATGACTTCAATACTATTGGATCCAGTGGATGAGCGCTGGTGCACAACATCAGGGTCTCTGACGTCATGCACCACGCTCTTCTTTATTCATGAGCTACTGCCCCCAATCATTCTTGCCCTTACATCGATCCAATTTCCGATCCATCAGGGGCAGAACCTTTTCAGCCGGGATTTCCCATGACGGCCCGACGTTCGACGCATTTTCATACCAGTAGTAAGGAGGTATGTTCATAGACACCTTCTGTTCCGCCGGCGGCACATACTCTGCTACCCGGAAGCCCTGAATCGCCTTATGGTCGCATTCCCGCATCTTGATGATCCGGCCATTGACCCATTGATAGGTATCTCCTTCCCAAACCTTGATGATCTTTTCAGCGTTGGTGCTGCCGGCGCGTTCGATCACGCTCAAAAGCCAATAAGTCTGCTGCTGCCATTGTCCGATGGTGCCCGCTGGATGACGGAATAACTGACTGTTGTATGGGGCAGTTTTCCAGCCTTTTTTCCATCCGTCGTTCCATGCCTTATAATACTTGATGATGCCCGGAGAGGTAAAAGCGGGTCCGGCCTTGTCATAGTGTGTGATATTGACCAGTCCTTTTGTTCCTTCCACACCGACCTCGTTGAGCATATTCGGTTCATCCAGATAAAGATTGGCGAAGGGGATGGTGATCCCCATTTGACGAGCCTGCTTGAGCAGGTTGCCAGAATCGGGGAGCCAATCACCGGTCCAGATTACCTCCGCTCCTGAAGCCCTGATCTTCGTCAGATAAGGGGCAAAATCAGTCAGGAAAAGCTTATGGTAATCCTCTCCCACGATTTGCGCTTCCGGATAGTATTCCTTCAGACCATGCTTAAATCCATCGGCCATCCCGTGGCCAAAGGAGTAATCCTGGCAGAGGATATAGAATTTCTTTTCTTTCTTGCGGATCTGGCCGTAATAATAAGCCATCCCGCGGCCAATGGAATCGGTTGTATCGGAGCTCATGAAGGAATACCGATTGAAGTTAGTCGCATCCTGAAGGTCATCGGACAGTGCACCGATATTCACGGCGATGACTTTGTATTTGTTGGCCACCTCGTTGATGATCTTCTGGATATTGCTGCCCGAAGTGCCCAGCAGGACATGGACCTTCTCCTGGAGGACCATGCGTTCGCAGATCTTCTTGGCCTGATCCGGCTTGGACATACTGTCCGCCTTGTACAAAGCGATCTTCTTCTTTTTGCCGTCGACCAGAATGCCGCCGCGCTGATTAATATCGTAGGCAGCAAATGTTATGCAAGCCCAGGCCAGTTCGCCATTCAGTGCTCCGGGGCCTGAAAAGGGCCAGACGACGGCAATCTTGACTGTGTCGCCCTTGGGATTCACCCATTTTGCCGGATTAAAGCCGGTCATATTACCCATTTTACTGACATCAAATTTCGCGTTCGGTTTGGCCCAGGTTTCAAATGCCTCTGTATTAACCGCTTTTGCCTTCTTTTGCGCTTTCTGAGCCATGACCGTAGACGGGCCATAGGCTGTTAGACAGAAAAGCGAAAAGACACATAATAAAACGAATATGCTCTTACTTTTACTTTTCATCTTAAATCTCCTTCTTTCTTTGTTTGTAAAACGTTGCTTCTTCACAATGGCTATCCTCCTGCCGCCTTAATTAACTTTCGTTCCATTAGCATCAATGTTGAGCGACTTGCCGCTCTCGAGCATAACGGTGTGATCAAATAGCCCGAGAG
>SBEK01000193.1 GCA_009668925.1 Deltaproteobacteria bacterium | reverse complement strand
GGAAAATGAACCGCCAGAAGCGCTTCATGAATATTTTGCAGGTTGCGTCTGCGGCAGATCTCGGCGGGAATCGGTGATGCGGCGTATCGTGAATAGTGTTCCAGAGCAGAATACATGACTTTACGAATGTATTTCTGATGCAGGCCTTCGGTCTCCGAATAGACAGGTACGATGCGTTTGAAGTTTAGAAGATTCTCTTCGTCCTCTTCATCGAGTACCTCGTAGTCGGGGTGAATCATCGTTTTGCCGGTATAGTTGGGCGTGACATTCCCCGTGAAGATGACCCGGGCTCCCTTTTTAAAAGTGCCCGCAAGGTAGGACATTTGTCCCTTGAACCATTTGGCGGTAAGCGTGGATGTGTGGTCGCTCACAGTGACTTCCAGAATTCGTCTTTTGCCGTAATATCGGAATTCGCTTTGCACAACCGTTGCTATGACAGTCTGAATCTTTCCCGTTTCCAGTCTGTTGATTTTGCGAATTTCACGGCGGTCTTCATACGTGCGGGGAAGGAAAAAAAGCAGATCTTCGACCGTGATTATTTTTTTCGCGGCAAATCGGGCCGCCATTTTGGGACCGACACCTTTCAAAAACTGAACGGGCTGGGCAAGTTTTTCCATGGAATCGGACAGGTCGGAAATCCGTTCGGCAATTTGTTCTTCCTGTTGCGGGGAGATGTTCTTGCGGGCATTGAGGATATCAATAGTCTTTTTTATTCTTTCCAGGATAAGCGCTGCTTCCACAATTTTAGCCTTTTTTGCCGCTGGATCCTTTTCGTCATAGTCGGAAAAAATGCGCGCCATGCTGTCCAGGGGAAGTTCAAAACTATTTTTAGCATCCGGAGGAATCACCTTGATCTGGTGAGCGATGAGCCCCATCATCGATCTTCCCAAATCTCTGATGTGCGGAAGATTCTTAAAATCGTCTTTTGCTGCAAAATGAAGAGGCTGTTCAATCTTCAGCAGGCTGCTCTTAAATGACTCCATTTACAAATCTCCGAAAAGCGGAAATTGAAATCGTAATACTTTATGGAAATTGCTGGTTTTTTTAACAAATATTTCTTGATTGTGCAAGTCAATGATTGACACAGGCACTGATTTACGTTAGACATGACCATCTTTTTTCATTTAGAGAATTTATCGCATTTTATGGAGTAATATGTCAACCAAATCAACTAAGTCCCAAGCATCTACTTACAAAGACGCCGGTGTCAATATTGATGTAGCCAATGACTTTGTCGAACGAATCAAACCTCTGATTAAGACAACGGCCCGCAAGGAATTGATATCCGGCATCGGTGGCTTCGGAGGATTATTTCGTTTTGATACCGCAAAGATGAAAAATCCGGTTCTGGTTTCTTCCACTGACGGCGTGGGCACAAAACTAAGAATCGCCCAACTTATGGATAAGCATGATACGATCGGTATCGATTTGGTTGCCATGTCGGTGAATGATGTCATTGTCCAGGGTGCGGAACCCTTGTTCTTCCTGGATTATTTGGCCACCGGCAAAATTGAACTGGAAAAGAGCGTTCAGATCGTTGATGGGATCGTTCAGGGCTGCAAACAGGCCGGCTGCACGTTGCTGGGCGGCGAAACGGCGGAGATGCCCGGGTTTTATCAGGAAGGCGATTACGACCTCGCCGGTTTTTGCGTAGGGGTTGTCGAACAGGAAAAACTTATAGACGGATCCATGATCAGCATCAACGACCGGGTGATCGGCCTTGCCGCAAGCGGTCTGCACAGCAACGGTTTCTCTTTGGCTCGCCAGGTGCTTCTGGAAAAAGGCCGGCTCTCGATGAACGATTCGGTGCCGGAGCTGTCCAGGTCAATTGGTCTGGAACTTCTCGAACCGACACGGATTTACGTCAAATCCCTTTTGAATATTTTCAAAAGTTTTAATATCAAGGGATTGGTTCATATTACCGGAGGCGGTTTTTATGATAACATTCCCCGCATCATTCCGGACGTCTGCCGCTGCGTCATTTCACGCAACAGCTGGAAGATCCCTCCGATATTTTCGCTGATACAAAACATGGGGCACGTGGAAGAAAAGGAGATGTTCCGGGTTTTTAATATGGGCATCGGCATGATGATGATCGTCTCGGAAAAGGAATCTCAGGAAATCCTCGACCGCCTGAAGGTACTCGGAGAAACAGCGTACATGATCGGCGTGGTTGAAAAGAAGGAAGATAAACAGGATTCGATTTGCTTCGCGGATATGTAATCCCGCTTTACGGGACGAGTGTTAATTCTCCGCAGCGAGCTTAACAACAACGACGTTCATTTCTTACCCCGTCAGCTTGCTGCGCGGTGGTTGATCGGCGGATCTATGGCTGACCTTCTCAAATTGGGTGTTCTGATATCCGGTAGCGGTTCTAACCTTCAGTCCATCATCGATCATATCGAAAAAGGAACGCTCTCGGCACAAATTAAGATTGTGATCAGCAATAATCCAGAAGCCTACGGCCTCTTACGAGCCGAACAACATGGCATCCCCCGTGCGGTTTTGAGACATCGTGATTTTTCCAGTCGGGAAGAATTCGACAGAGAACTCACCAGGCTTCTTAAGGATGCCGGAGTCGATTTAGTTGTACTGGCCGGGTTTATGCGGATTCTTACCCCGGTTGTCTTGCGTGCCTTTCCCGAAAGAATCATCAATATCCATCCCGCCCTGCTGCCCGCCTTCCCCGGAACGCACGTGCAACAGAAGGCGCTGGATCACGGTGCGAAATTTTCCGGTTGCACGGTCCACTTTGTTGACGACGGTGTGGATACCGGCCCCATTATTATTCAGGCCGTTGTGCCGGTGCAGGCAGACGATACCGCGGACACGCTGGCTGCCAGGATATTAAAAGAAGAACATCTGATTTATCCGCAAGCCATCCGCTACTTTGCAGAAGGCAGAATCGTCAAGAATGGCCGGCACGTCGCAATAAAGGACGTCAAAAACGTCGATGCTCAGGCGATCCACAATCCGCCGCTCGACGTTTGACGGATCCTTCTTGATCGACCTGATTCGGAGGCAACTATTCATTCATGTACGATCTGATTGTCATCGGGGATGACCTGTCTTCGCATGCCGCGGCTGCGTGCGCCGGCCACTACGGTCTTCATACGCTACTTATCGCGGAAAGCGGGCTCGGCGGACTGCAATTACTGGATGATTTTGTTTTCAATGTCGATCCTACACCCATCTCCGGTCTGGGATCGGACCAGTTGGGACTTTCCGTTTTGTCCGAATTGGGGATCACCGTGCCCGAAGGCGATTCTGCAACAACCGTAAACCCGGCGTTTCAAATCATACTGCCCGACCACCGGATTGATTTCTTTAATGAGTCCGCATCACTTACGGCCGAACTGGCCCGGGAATTTCCCGAATTGGATTCGGATATCAGCGATTTTTATCAAGCGGCAACCGACGCTTCGTCTGTTTTTCAGAAGTGGATAGCTGAACATCCGCAGATTCAGCCGCAGAATATCAAAGAATATTTTTCCTATCTGAAAATATTCCCCCACATCTTTCGGTACAAATTCAGTGCAACTAAATTTGATAAGATCTTATCGCAAAATCCTTCGCTGGAAAAAGTGTGGGAAACCCAACAGGCGCTGCTTTCCTCCAACAATGATGATTTGTTTTCCTTTGCTTCATCTTACCAGTATTGCGCCCCTTTCCGCGGGATTTCACATTTTCCCCAGGGGAAGCAATTTTTATTCAACGCTTTTATCGAAAAACTTGAATCCCACAAGGGTCTGTACCTGAATCATTACCAGGTTTCATCGATCACCAGAAATAATTTGATCGAACTCACAATCAAAGCGCCCAACGGAGAAACAAGCCATGAGTCCGCCCGGAATCTGATTATCAGCACCAAATCGGATAGTCTTTCTTTGCTCAGGACCGGCAAAAGGCCCGTCAATATTTCCGATCGATTTCGGCCGGCAAAAATTGCTTATTATCCCTTCACGATCTATCTGGGCATCGCCGAGAAATGTCTGCCCGAACAAATCGCGAGACATGTCGCTTTGATTACGGATACAACCAAGGATATTTACGACGGCAACTTGATCATCATCGAAACCGGCCGGCCGGAAAACAATTTGCCTCTAAAGCAGGCCAGGACCTCATTTACGGCGACAGTCTTCCGTGAGGATAACGAAGAAAATTGGACGCGCGACAGCCTGGAGAAAGAAGCGCAATCCATGGTGTCGAGGCTCGAAGAATTTCTTCCTTTCCTTAGGGAAAACATTCAACTGAACGATCTTGACCAGTCCATCCATATTTCGCTGGCCTGCCGGAAGGTCGCCTCACCCAAGTACAAGGTGCGCAACGCCCTCCTGACTTCCTTTGCTGCTAAAAGTAACAAGACCCGATTCCGAAATATTTTTTTGACGGGAGCATCACTGCTCGTGGATGCCGGTTTTGATTCGGAGATCATGTCGGGCAAGAACGCGGTTCTGCAGGTCTTGGATAGAAGGAAGTGATGCTATGACATACGATTTTGCGATTCCTGATCTTGGTCCCGGCCAGATTGATTCACCGCTCAGCATCAGCACCTTTGCCTCGGATGACGACCGGGCGTTGTTTAACACGCGACTGGCTGAATATGCTGAACACCTGGACTCCAGGGGACGTCCTTTATCTCTGGAACTGGCGGGTCCGCGGAGGAAGATTTATTTTGATCCGGCTGAAACGACAGCGGCGATCGTTACCTGCGGCGGCCTCTGCCCCGGAATCAATGACGTGATCCGTTCTGTGACGATGACGCTTTTTTATCGATATGGCGTAAAAAAGATTCTCGGTATCAGGTACGGCCTGCTCGGACTGAATCCCTCGTTTGGAGAAGATCCGGTCAAACTGACGCCGGGTTTTGTCAAAGACATCACTCATATCGGCGGCAGCATTCTCTCCACATCCCGCGGGCCCCAGGATGTGGAGGTCATGGTGGACTATCTGCAACGTCTGAACGTTGATATCCTTTTTTGCGTCGGCGGCGACGGAACCATGCGTGCGGCGGAAAAATTAACGGCCGAAATTAAGAGAAGAAATCATCCGACCGCTGTAGTCGGGATTCCCAAAACCATTGACAATGACCTTAACCTGATCGAAAAATCTTTCGGCTTTGACACGGCAATTGAGAAAACAGTGGAAGCCGTCCGCTGCGCCCATGTGGAGGCCAAGGGTGCACAAAACGGCATCTGCCTGGTTAAAATCATGGGCCGGCAATCCGGCTATATCACGGCAACCGCGGCCCTGGCTCAAGGGGACGTCAACTTCGTCCTGATTCCGGAAGTGCCTTTTGACCTGGACGGGGATACGGGATTCTTAAGAACATTGGAGGACAGGATCAGAGCGCGCGGGCACGCCGTTATTCTGGTGGCGGAAGGCGCCGGACAGGAACTGATGGAGCGGCCTTCCGTGGAACAAAAAACCGATGCGTCAGGCAACGTCCGCCTTCAGGACATCGGCTTGTTTCTTAAAAACGCCATTTTGCACCATTTCGATAAAAACAACCTCAAAATCAATTTGAAATATATAGAACCCAGTTACCTCATCCGCTCAGTTCCGGCCAATGCCGCAGACAGCATTTATTGCAGCTCTCTCGGGCAGTACTCAGTCCATGCCGCCATGGCCGGGAAAACCGGCCTTCTGGTAGCCCTCAGAAACAACGAATACGTCCATCTGCCGTTGTCCGCTGTAACGTCCGGCAGACGAATTGACCCTCAGGGCAACCCCTGGCTCCGCGTGCTGGAAATTACCGGCCAACCCGCACAGATGAGGAAAAGAGACTAGAAAACAAACCGGAAGAACAGATTGTGAACCTTCGTCTGATCTTTCGCGTACTTATCGAAAAATCACAGCCTGCGCCGCAGCCGGACCGGAAAAGCGCGAATCCTGCTAAAAATAGTTTTTCCATTGTGCAGAAAATGCTTGCAAAATAAAGTGTTGTGGTTTAGTAACGACGCACATTTTTTGAAGGAGTTTTTTTTGTATGTCTCGAATTTGTGAAGTATGCGGAAAGAAACCGGCCATCGGGAATAATGTCAGCCACGCCAACAATAAAAGCCGGGTCGTCTGGCGTCCGAATCTCCAAAAGTTACGCTGCGTTGACGAGAAAACAGGAGCCGTAAAAAGAGTGAAGGCCTGCACGCGGTGCATTCGTTCCGGTTTCGTCAAGAAAGCCAGCTAGACTGGCGGAAGCCAACCATGACTTCTGATGGTCGTGGCCGTCTCACGAAGAAAATCCTCATTTTCAATCGAATTCAAGGCTTCGTGAAAGAGGGTTTCGATCGCTGCGGCAAACATTGAATTATCATTTCGAAGGCCGAATTTGTCCGTGAAAAGACGAATTCGGCCTTCGATATTCATAAAACGCTCCATTCTTCCTTTCGTCATATAAGATACGGCGCTTTTCAGGACATCCAATGCGTCCTTCTTTTCGATGCCGTAAAGCCAGGCAATGTCGCTGCAAAATTCTTCCGCTTTGTTGTTCAATGTGAAATGTACCGCCTCCTCCAAAAGCTCAATGGAGTTGTTCTTTTCAATGCGGGACAAAATCACCAAGTCGTAAATCATCTCAATAATGAGATGAGAACGATAAGCTGCCTCGCTATAGGTAATGTCCCGTTCAATCATTTTATGCAAATTAATAATCGACTCGATCAAGCGGCGTCCTTTCAGATACGTATATCCTGAAGAATGTGGATCGAATCCTTCATGACAGGTCATGGAAATATTCCCATAGTGCGCCAGATCATCTACCAAAAGATGAAACATGACATAGGACACGCGCCGGTGATCTTGCGGCGGCTCAATGAATCTTGGAATGGAATGCGTCTGATTGGCGCTGATCCCCGGATGAATGGTCAAGAGATCCGGGGCAATGTTGTAGATGTATATGTCCGGATCACTGTGACGGATATCGGACTCGTTCATGATCTGCTGCAATAAACAGGTGTGAGTCAACATCAGCATGGGAACGCCTGCCCGCCGCCCGCGGCCACTTGCTGAAGTTTAAACCGGTCTTTCAGGTGATCCAGAATGTCATCCACGTCTTCAGCAAAGTCCGGCGCAATTAAGACCTGAAGGATCGCACTCCGGGCATCAATCGTTGAGACGGTGGACGATCCCTCATAC
>SBEK01000013.1:31463-35379 GCA_009668925.1 Deltaproteobacteria bacterium | reverse complement strand
AACAGAAGAAATCCAATTGACACGCCCGGCCAACTTCTCTATATACTTTGCGGCGGAGCGGCAAGCTCGGTAAAAACTTCAAAAATAAAGGCCTTTCATGATTCAGGTGTCGCATGTCTGCAAAACGTATGTTCAGGGCAAACGGGAAATCTCTGCACTTGCCAATGTCTCCTTCCGTATCGAAAAAGGCGAATTTCTTTCCATCATGGGGCCCTCCGGCTCCGGCAAGAGCACGCTCCTCAACCTCATCGGTGGACTCGATCAGCCCACGTCGGGTCAGATTTTCCTGGACGGGAGTGCGCTTCATGGAATCTCCGACGACGAACTCACCCTGATCCGACGGAAAAAAGTGGGCTTCGTTTTTCAATTCTTTAATTTGCTGCCGATTCTGACAGCCGAGGAAAATGTCGGCCTGCCGCTTCTGCTCGACGGTGTTCCGTTTTCGCAAATCCGGGATAAAGCCATCCGGATCCTCGAAAGCGTCGGCCTCGGAGCGCGGATCAAACACCGCCCGGAGCAACTCTCCGGGGGAGAAATGCAGCGTGTCGCGATCGCCCGGGCGCTGATTACTGACCCGGCCGTGCTGCTGGCCGACGAACCGACCGGCAATCTGGATTCCCATATCAGTGAGGATATTCTCGGACTGCTCAAAAATCTGAACCAGGCGGGCCAGACCATCGTGATGGTTACCCACGACAACAAGGCGGCCGGTTTCGGTAAGCGCATCATCAAGCTCAACGACGGCGGCATTACGGAAGACATCTCCCTTGGCGGGAGCGCCGAATGAATTTCTGGAACCTTTTCCGCTATATCAGCCTCAAGCATCTGCGGTTGCGCAAGGCTCAGATCTTTATGGCTCTCGCCGGAATCTGCCTCGGGGTCACCGCTCTGGTTTCCATCGGGGTAGTCAACCGCAGCATGTTGTTTTCGCTGACCGATTCCTTCGATCGTGTGACGGGCAAAGCCCAGATTCAGATTACGGGCGCCGAGTCCGGATTCCCCGAAGCCCTTGTCGAAAAAGTGCAGAATGTACCCGGTGTGGAGTACGCCGTTCCGGTGATCGAAGCGGACGGTATGCTCGTATCCGGCAGGGAACGTTCGCTCATGATCCTTGGCGTAGACGTGCTGGTGGATGCCCAGATGAGGGAATACAGCCTCACCGGCGACAGCGCGGATATTCCCGATCCGCTGCTGTTTCTGGCGAGGCCCGATTCCATTCTCGTCACCCGCAGCATGGCCGAACGGGAAGGTCTGGCCATCGACCAGAAGATTCAGGTGCAAACAGTTGACGGCGTCCGAACGTTTCAAATCCGCGGCATCCTCAATCCCGAAGGTCCGGCCAAGGCCATGGGAGGCAATCTGGCGGTCATGGACATTTATGCCGCGCAAATGGTTTTCGGGAAGGAGGGGCGGGTTGACCGCATCGACGTCAGTCTCCGGCCCGGAGAAGATCTGGAAACCGTTCGGCGCGCCATTGCGGCGGCCATTCCACAGGGGTATGTCGTGGACACGCCGGCAGGACGGTCGCGGCAGGTCGCCCAAATGATTTCCCGATTTCAGGACAGCCTGGATCTCCTGGGCTATCTGGCGATTTTTGTCGGCATGTATCTCATCTATAACGCCGTGTCCATTTCCGTCGTGCACCGCCGCAAGGAGATCGGCATTCTCAGGGCACTGGGAGCGAAAAGGGGAGAAATCATTTTGCTGTTTCTCGGGGAAACGCTGATCATGGCCATTCTGGCTTCGGCGCTGGGCGTCGGCTTCGGTTTGTTTCTGGCCGATTCCCTGATCAAAGGTTTCAACAGTTTCATTTCGGCTTTCTATGTGCGTTCTGCGGCAACATCGCTCCACGTGAACTGGCTTTATCCGGCATTCTGTTTTGCTTGCGGCATAGTGGCCAGCCTGCTGGCGGCCCTGTTTCCGGCAAGAACCAGCAGCCGGATTGCACCGGCCTCGGCGATTCGCTCTGTTCCGTATGTCGAAGAAACTTTCTTTACCCCGCGCCGTCTGAACCTCATCGGCGTTGTGTGTCTGCTCGCCTCGCTTGCCGTCTTCGCCTTTTACGAACTGGCCATCGATTCGCCGCTGGCCAAACACAAGGGGCTGCTGATCGGCGCCCAGCTGGTCTTTGCCGTCGGCATCTCCCTTTTCACTCCGTCGTTTCTGAAAGGGTTTGTCGCCGTCTTCAATCGGTATTTCTCGCCGCGATTTGGTGCGACGGGCCGGCTGGCAGGGCTGAATCTGCGCAAAAATCTGACGCGCAATGCCGTGGCCGTCGCCGCCGTTTTTTTTGGCATATCGGTTTTCGTCGCCAGTTCCGGCTACGTGCACAGCGTCCGGTCTTCCGTGCTGCAGTGGGTTGATGCCATCGTTAAAGCTGACATCCTGATCTCCGCCACTCATCCCGGAATGAGCATCAACGCTCAGGCCATTCCCCTGCCGGTGAACATGATTCCCGTTATTGAGAAGATTCCAGGCGTCGAGTCGGCAACTCCCTGGCGTCGGGCGTTCATCACCTATGCGGGCCGCAAGGTCCTCATTTCGGCTTCCAGTTTATCGCTGTACCCGGAAAGAAACGGTCGTGGCGCCGACCAACAGGTTTCAGGCAGTGAATCCTCGACCGGAACACCCAGTGGAAATAACGTGGCCGTCAACGAAACGTTTGCCGCGATCTTCAAGATTAAGAAAGGGGACATCCTCACGCTGCCGACGCCCGCCGGTCCCGTCGCTTTCGCCGTCGTCAAAATTGTGGTAGATTACACGAGTGACAGCGGCGTGATCGGCATGGACATCGCAACTTACCAGCGCCACTGGGGAGACAGGCTGTGCAACTCCTTTTTTGTGAGAGTCCGGGAAGGAGCGAAGATCGAGGAGGTGCGGGAGAATATTCAGCGCACGTTGAGCACCGACCGCAAGCTTTATGTCGTCTCCGTGCTGGAGTTCAAAAAGGAAATCAGAAAAGTGCTGGACGATACCTTCTTTTTCAACTATGCCCTGAACGTCATCACACTCGTCATTGCGTGCCTGGGCATCATCGTGGCGCTTTTGGCCTCGGTCATGGAAAGAACCCGGGAGATCGGTGTTTTACGGGCTATCGGGATGAAGAAGATGCAGATTTCCCGAGTCGTGGTGCTGGAATCCGCGTTGATGGGCGTGGCTGGAGGCCTTCTCGGATGCGCGGCCGGCGTCATTGCGGGCTGGATCAATCTGGAAGGTTTCTTCGTCGCAAACTGGGGATCCGCCAGATATTATATGCCGATAGGCTCCATTGTCTGGGCCTTGGTTCTCTCGGCGGGTCTGGCCGCCCTGGCCGGGATCATTCCGGCGCGCAAAGCAGCAAAAACGAATATTGTGGAGGCTCTCTCTTATGACTAAGCCCATGCGGCTGATCTTCACCGTTGCAGCAATAATGTTGATACTGTTCCTCGCCGCTCCAGACGCGCCGGCCATGAGCGGACGCGAGGTCTACGAAAAAGTGCATGAACTGCGCACACGGATGCTTGACCAGAAGTCGGAAGCCACTATGGTTCTTTATGACCGGGGCGGCTCCAAACGTACGCGGACGTTGACGGAATACAGCAAGAATGCCGCGCCGGAAGCCTACAAGGTCCTTCTCGTTTTCAATTCGCCCGCAGATCTGAAGGGGGTTGGATTCCTGGCGCATGCCCGGACGTTTGCCGATCGGAATCTCTGGGCTTACTTTCCGGAATACAAGCGCATTCGCCGCATCCCCACCTCGGCGCAGGATGACTCTTTCTTCGGGTCCGATTTTACCTATGATGATTTCGGCGGCCCGCCGAACATGGACGACTATTCGTTCAAGATGCTGCGGGAAGAGAACTTCGAGGATCGCCCCTGTTATGTGATCGAGGTGACCCCTAAGATTCCGCGCAAATACACCCGGTACGTGGCCTGG
>SBEK01000013.1:0-31152 GCA_009668925.1 Deltaproteobacteria bacterium | reverse complement strand
GATCACGCGGCGCATGCCCGCACCGCGCATTTTATTTTTCAGGAGAGAAGCATGAAACATTCATGGCTGGCGGTCGTTCTTTTGGTCCTTCTTTCTTTTTCGGGTCATGCGGAAGACTTCTTATTATCCGCATCCGGCAAACTGCATCTTCGGGGTGTGGTCCCCTTCAATCAAAACAGCATCAGAGAGTATCCCAGTCTCCTGGGACAATTGAAAGTCGACACGAAACCCGCGGCCTGGCGTCTGCATATGTGGCTCGAGGGCGGATGGGACGGTACCGTCGACCTTCCCGTCTCGGACCATTCCACGCTCAAATACGGCAGCCAGGTTTACCAGAGCACCACGCCGTTTCTGGAATTCAAGGAACTCTATGGGTCTTATTCAACGGATCTCTTTGAGATTCGCGCGGGCATCCAGCGTTTCTCCTGGGGCCGTCTCGACGAATACCCGGTAAACGATCTTTTGAATCCCTGGGATTATTCGCAATTTTTAAGAAAACCGCTGGAAGACCGGAAGATCGGCGTCCCCTCGTTATCCGCCCGCTTCAACAAAGAAAGCTGGAGCATAGACGCGGTCTGGGTTCCCGTTCTCATTCCCTATCGCCTTCCGCGGAATACGGAACGCTGGTCCCCTTTGACGCAAATCACCGCCATGGCGGAGGACTACCCTGTAAAAATTCTTACAACCGACGCGGACATTCCGTCGCGTAATCTGGCTTCCGGTGCCGGAGGTCTGCGCATCCAGAAGACCGGCCTTGTCGACTGGGGCGTCACGCTGTTCCATGGCTATGACCCCCGTCCGGTTCTGAAGGCCACGCAACTGTTAATCGCGCCGGGCTTCGGAGGGGTAGTGATCGATCCCGGAGCGGCGGCCGACTTTCATAAAATGTCGTCCGTCGGCATGGACGCCGCTTACGCCAGAGGGAACTGGAGCCTGCGCGCTGAAGCGGGTTACGCCTTCGGCCGCTACTTCAACACCAACGTCGAACGGTGGGGCTATCCGACCGTTCCCGCGTTCGGTGTATTTCCGCTCACGGACAACGAATACAAGAGCGATACGCTGGAATACGGCATCGGGGCCGATTACCGGCTGTTTGAGGATTGCGTGCTGACGATGCAGGCCCAGCAGACCCTGATCCTGGACCGGCCGGATACTCTCTACAGCCAGAAATACGAAACTATCATCTGGTCCAATTTGAGAAATGGTTTTCTCAATCAAAAAGTGGAGACCAATCTGAATGCGGCATACAATCCTGAGCACGGCGACGTCATGGCCAGGGCCAATATCTGGTATGTGCTGACGGACTTCTGCAAGGTCGGAGTGACAACCATCGGCTTCTGGGGCCCGTCACAATCGCTGTTCGGCAGGTATAAGAAGAATGATCAGATCGAATTCGATGTTGTTTTTTCCTGGTAGGAGCGTTCCCTTTCATGATGTTCATCGGTCGAAGCAAATTTTCCGGGCTTGAAAATTTGCTTAACCCGGTTCGCTTGACCGGCGAAATCCGTCTCGGAGAGCTTTCTTTTTTCAAGAGAGCATGCTATGCGACGGTCGAGTCCGCCGCCGACGCAGACGCTGATAAGACATTTTATATAATAAAATTGTAAGGTTGTATTGCATGAAATTTACAGGTCAGACGCATCAGGAGTTTATCGAATTTCAAGGCGATGATCTCTTTGATATCAAAAATTATTTCTGGGAATTCTTTCAGGACGGTATTCGCCGCAAGCATTTTATTTACTTAAATCCGCTCGCGACTGCGCCGGTTTCGCAGGTGGATGCTTACGACCGATACTCGGACGGCATCCGGCATTACCTGAACTTTTCATCCTATAACTATCTCGGATACTCCGTCTATCCCGAAGTCATCAAAGACGTCCAGGAAACACTGGCCAAATACGGGACAGGCGCCGCTTCGGCGCCGCTGTTCAGCGGATATTATGACATCACGAAGAAGTTGGAAGACAGAATCGCCGCCTTCAAAAAGAAGGAAGCGGCTCTTGTTTTTCCGACGGGTTATAGCGCGAATGTCGGCGTGCTTTCGTGCATCTTGAAACCTGGAGATGTTGCGGTGCTCGATATTCTGGCTCACGCCTCCATATATGATGGAGCAAGGCTGGCCGGGGCGACCATCAAAGTCTTCAGCCATAACAATCCGCGCCATCTGGAGCGGGTTTTAAAAAGTCTGAAAACCAAACGGGTGATCGTGTGCGTGGAAGGCGTCTACAGTATGGACGGGGATCTGGTAAAACTGCCCGAGATCGTTGCCGTCTGCAAAAAGTACGGGGCGAAAATATTGATCGATGAGGCGCATGCAACACTCATTTTCGGAAAGGAGGGCCGCGGCGTCGCGGAGCATTTCGGTCTGGAAGACGCAATCGACATCAGCATCGGGACATTCAGCAAGGCCTTCGGCGCTATCGGCGGCTTCGCGGTTGCCGATCACAAACTGATCAGCTTTATGCGGGTGTCCGCCCGGTCCTATATCTTTTCCTGCGCCATGGCGCCGCACACTGCGGCAGGCATTCTAAAGATACTTGAGATCTATTCCAAGGATAAGAGTCAGCGGGACCGACTCTGGGAGAATACAAAATATATGCACGCGGCGCTCAGAGCCGCCGGTCTCGATATTGGCGAGACCCAGTCGCAGGTGGTGCCGGTATTTGTGGGTGAAGAGATGCGCCTCAGAGAAATCGGTAAGCGGATCTACGAAAAAGGACTCTACACCGGCATCGTCACCTATCCGGCCGTACCGACAAAACGCACCCGGTTGAGGCTGTCCGTATCCGCTTATCACACCAAAGAACAGATGGATGCCTGTACGGCGATCTTGAAATCGGCCTTTGATGCTGTTCCGGAATGACCTGGAAAGCGGTGTGGTCGGATAACCAGCAGGAGACCGTGCCGGCGGATGTCTTTTCCCGCCTGTTTTAGATAAATTCCACCGGGAATAGCGGAGAGAACAAACGCTCCTTTAAATCCTGTGCAGGCGCCTGCCTGCCATTCTCGACTTTTAGGCCCCGGTCAGCATTCTTTTTGCCGCTTGAAAGATGCCCTCTTCATCGAGGCCATACCGGGAGCGCAACTCGGCTTGCGTCGCATGTTCCACAAATTCATCCCCGATGCCCAATCGGAATACGGTGACGCCGGTGACGCTGTTTCGGGCGAGCAATTCCAGCACGGCGCTGCCGAATCCTCCGGCCAGCACATTTTCTTCGACGGTTAAAATCTTATTCACGGACGCCGCGGTCGCTAAGAGAAGCTCTTCGTCGAGCGGTTTGATAAACCGCGCATTGATGACTTTGACCCGGTACCCCTCTTCGGCCAGTTTCCCTGCCGCCCCGACGGCCGGATGAACGGTGACGCCGACGGCGACGATGGCCAGATCGGAGCCTTCGGTCAGCACCTCGCCCCGGCCGACGGGAAGCGGTAAAATCTCGTCATCGAGTACAACACCTGCGCCTTTACCGCGCGGATAACGGATGGAAACCGGTGCGCCGCAGCCGACGGCCGTTTTGAGCATATGCCGAAGTTCGTTTTCGTCTTTCGGCGCCATCATGATCAAATGAGGCAGATTGCGCAAGTAGGAATAATCAAACAATCCCTGATGGGTCGCTCCGTCCTCTCCAACGATGCCGGCCCGGTCGATGGCGAACACGACGGGCAGCTTCTGGAGGCAGACATCGTGCAGAACCTGATCATAGGCCCGCTGCAAAAAAGTGGAATAAATGGCCACAACCGGCAACACGCCCTCTATCGTCAGACCGGCGGCAAACGTGACGGCGAGTTGTTCCGCAATGCCGACGTCATATAAACGCTCGGGGAACCGGCGGCGAAATTTTTCCAGGCCGGTGCCCTCGCACATGGCGGCGGTTACGGCGACGATCCGGGGATCGGCCTCGGCCAGTTCGATGAGTGTTTGTCCGAAAATTTCCGTATAGGAGGGCGCTGCATTCGCCGACGGAATCGTCATCCCGGTTTCCACGTCAAAGGGCGCAATGCCGTGGTAGGTAGGCGAATTTTCTTCCGCAAACTTATAGCCGCGCCCCTTTTGCGTGACGACGTGCACCAGCACCGGTCCCTTCATTTTCTTGACGTTTTCAAAATTCTTGATGAGATAGTCCAGGCGGTGCCCTTCCAGCGGTCCGACGTAGGTGAATCCGAGTTCCTCAAACAGAGCGCCGGGAACAACAAATGTTTTGACGGATTCCTCGATCTGTTTGGAGAACTTGAAGATCTGTTCGCCGATATTCGGTATGCTCTTGAGGAAATTCTTCAGCTCGCCTTTGAATTTTGTGACCCGGTCACCGGTCATGATTCTGTTGAGATAAGAGGAGAGAGCACCGACATTCGGGGAGATGGACATTTCATTATCGTTTAATACGATGATCAGGTTTCTGTCGCGGTCACCCGACCAGTTTAATCCCTCAAACGCCATGCCCGTGGTCAGAGAAGCGTCGCCGATAACGGCAATCGTCTTGCCGGGCTCCCCCTTCAGGTACTGGGCTTCGGCAAAAGCAGCCGCAGCAGCAATGGAAGTGCCGCTGTGCCCGACGCTAAATGTGTCATAAATGCTTTCTTCCCGCTTGGGAAAACCGCCCAGTCCGCCGCGCCGGCGCAGCGTGCCGAATTTTTCTTTGCGGCCGGTGACGATTTTATGCGCGTAGGATTGATGGCCGACGTCCCAGATGAGTTTGTCATCCGGCGTGTTGAAGACATAGTGCAGCGCGAGGGTCAATTCCACGGTGCCCAGCGATGAGGCCAGATGCCCGCCCGTCGATGCGACCGTGTTGATAATCAGGGTGCGAATTTCTGCGGCCAGGGTATTGAGCTCGGCGATGCTGAGCTTGCGGAGATCTGAGGGATAGTTGACATTCGGCAGAACGCTGTAATCGACGATTTCCAGGGGTTTCATTCGCTTCAATAAACCTTTATGACTTTCTGTCCATGATGTAGCGGGCAATCACCCGCAGGGGCAGCGCGCGGGCATCAAAAGCCGCAATGCCGGCAGTGGCCGCCTCCACATGCCGGGCCAATTGTTCTTTCGCTTCCTCGAGGCCCAGAAGCGATGGATAGGTGACTTTGCCGAGCGCCGCGTCACTGCCCGTCTTTTTGCCCATCCGAAGAGGGTCGCCCTCGACATTGAGAATATCATCGGCAATCTGAAAGGCAATGCCGACGTGGAGGCCATAAACGCCGAGAGCCTGAAGCTTGGCGTCGCCCGCCCCCGCCAGGATTCCTCCGGCCCGGACCGCCGCAATGATCAATGCGCCGGTTTTCCGCCGGTGGATATCGGTAAGCCCCTCGAAATCCGGCTTGATTTTTTCCGCACGGATATCCAGCGCCTGTCCGCCGACCATTCCGGCGAGACCGGCAGCCGATGCGATTTCCTGGATGACGGCCAGGCGTCTTTCCGCCGCCAGACGCACCTTTTCGGCGCGGGACAGGAGCACAAACGCCTCAGTCAAGAGCGCATCACCGGCCAGAACGGCTAATGCCTCGCCGAAAACCTTGTGGTTGGTGGGTTTTCCGCGGCGAAAGTCGTCGTTGTCCATGGCCGGCAGATCGTCATGAATCAGAGAATAGGTGTGAATCAGTTCCAGCGCGCAGGCGACCGGCATAGCCGGAGCGATGTCGCCGCCGCAGGCCTCCAGAGCCGCCAGGCAAAGGATCGGCCGGATCCTTTTGCCGCCCGCGAAAACACTATAATGCACGGCGGTACGCAATTCCTGAGGAATGTCTTCCTCTCCCGAAAGATAACGTTCCAATGCTTCTTCAACGATCTTCCGCCGATCCTTCAAATAGGCGTCAAGAAAATCCTCGTTATTCATCGATGTCTTCAACCTGAAAGTCTTTTACGTGCAGTTCATTTTCTTTTTCCGTGAGCTCACTTATGCGGCGCTGGGTTTCGTCAAGTTTGGCGGAGCAAAAACGGATCAATCGAACGCCTTCTTCGAAGGATTTCAGTGCCGAATCCAGCGGCATTTCACCAGCCTCCATGTTTCTTACTATATTTTCCAGTTTTTCCAAAGCGTCTTCAAATTTTTCCTTTGCCATGCGTTTATTCCTCCTGAATTTGGTCGACCCGCGCCCGAATAGCACCTCTGGCCAATTGAATACTAACCCCTTCGTCCAAAGCCAACGCTCCGGCTCGGCGGATGATTTCGCCATTCGAGAGCCGGCGCGTAATGCTGTACCCGCGTTCCAGGATGCTAAGAGGGCTTAAGGAAGAAAGCAGCGCCCCGTTCTTATTCAGACGCGCCTCGAGATTCCGCACATAGCCTGTCCAGCCGCTCATCATTTCTTTATCCAGCCGCGTCAGAAGAAGTCTTTTTTCCCTGATCTGTCTTGCCGGATTTTGATTTTGCAGGCTCTTCTCCAAATGCTTTACTTTGCCCTGCCACATCTGCGTCCTGTGCAGGAGAGCCCGTTGAATTCGGTCGCGCAGGTCATCCACGTGAATTGAAAAATCAATCAGAAAACGGCGCGGATCCTGGAATCGTCTCCTCAGGGACAGCAGTTGCCCGTTCTTCTGATTGAGAAGCCGGTGCTGGGCGGCCATCAGCCGCCGGCGCAGCGCTTCCAGTCTTCCCGCCAGTTCGGCCCTTTGCGGAACCGCCAGTTCCGCTGCGGTTGACGGTGTCGGTGCGCGCAGATCCGCAACAAAATCGCAAATGGTGTAATCGGTTTCGTGACCAACGGCCGAAATGACGGGGATGGAGGACTGAAAGATTTCTCTGGCCAGTCCTTCGTCATTAAACGGGGCGAGGTCCTCCAGTGAACCGCCGCCTCTGGCGATGATGATGATATCGACCTTGCCGTAAGCCTGCAGATTGTGCAGAGCGGCAATGATTTCGTCCGCCGCCCCGGCGCCCTGGACCCGGGCAGGTGCGATGACGATGTTCACCGAGGGAAATCGTCGGCGGGTGATGTTTAAAATATCCCGGATGACCGCACCGGTTGGAGACGTAATGACCCCGATGCGTTCGGGAAGAAAAGGCAGTCCTTTTTTGTGAATTTCATCAAACAGTCCTTCCCGCGACAGTTGGAGTTTCAACTGTTCAAAGGCTCTCTGCAGCGCTCCCATTCCTCGTGGTTCGACGGACTCTACGATGAGTTGATATTCGCCGCGAGGCGGATAGGCGCTGAGCCGTCCCCGAACCAGAATCTTCATACCGTCTTCCAGATCAAATTTTGCCGCGAGGCCGCCCGCATAGCCGTACTGACGAAAATACACGGCCCGAATCTGGCCCTTATCGTCCTTCAAAGTAAAGTAGATATGGCCGGACTGCGGACGGCGCAAGTTGGAAACTTCCCCCTCCACCCAGAGTAAACCGAAGGCTTCCTCCAGGAAAGCTTTAATATTGTCATTAAGTTGTGAAACGGTCAGAATGTCTTTCATCTGACGAAATGAACTACCAGATATTGGCGGGTATGACAAGTTTCAATTCCCGGTTGCTCATAGCGTCCGGGCGAGCCATTGCCGGCTCGAAAACAATTTTAATTACGGGCCTGCGTGGCTTCATGGCCGTTCCCTGAAGCCAAAGGACCGAATATTCTAGGCCGTCCCCTGCCGTATCGGTCGCGATCCCCGGTTCCCGATTGCGAACTGTCGGCTTTGATTTAAGAATTTCTGTTTGCCTGGCGGGAAGGCCTGTGTTAATAATTTTCCGGGAGGAAGGGTGCAAGATGACCGATAAATACGATCTCATTGTTGTAGGCGGCGGCCCGGGAGGGCTGGCCGCGGCGGAAACGGCCGCAGCTAAGAAAAAACGAGTTCTCATTATTGAAAAGGACGGCTGGGGCGGTACATGCACACATCGCGGCTGTATCCCTACCAAAGCACTGCTCACATGCAGCAAATTTTATACGGATTTGAAAAAACTCAAACGCATCGGTGTTAATGTTAACAGTGCCTCTTTTGATTTTGCGGCCATGAAAAAGCACCGGGAGCAGGTTGTTAAACTTGCCGCTCTGGGAGCGCAAAAAGCACTGGCCGATGCCGGCGTCGAAACAAAACTGGGTACGGGTGAAATCCTTTCACCCGAAGAAGTGCGATTTACGGATTCAACCGGACAAAGTCAGCAACTGACGGCCGGCGGCGTTCTGATTGCCTGGGGATCAGAACCTCTGATTTTGAAAGATGTCCAGCCGGGGGAACGGATTCTGACATCGGACGACATCCTTGGTCTGACAACGCTGCCCGCAAGTATGATCATTGTCGGCGGCAGCTTTATCGGCGTTGAATACGCAACAGTATTTGCTGAGCTCGGCGTCAAGGTTATTCTGGTCGAACTGCTGGACCGCATTTTACCTCAGGAAGACGACGAAGCCGCGGCCTTTCTCAACCAGGAACTGGCTCGTCTGGGGATTGCACTTCACACGCAAACCGCACTCGCGAGCCTCAAGGAATCGCCGGGCGGGGTCGTGATGCACGTTCGGAAAAATGACGAGACCATGGAAATGCGCGCCGGATGCGCTTTGCTTTGCACGGGCCGCAAACCGTTTCTGCTGAAAGACCAGTTGAACAGATTGGGAATCGATTATACGAATGCCGGAATCAAAATCGATGCGAATATGCAGACCCGTGTGCGCGGCGTTTATGCTGCAGGCGATGTGACCGGCGGAATGATGCTGGCGCACCGCGCGGCGAGGCAGGCCCGAGTTGCGGTAGAAAACCTGTACGGCGGCAGTGATTATAACTACAACGAAAATGCCATACCATCCGTCGTTTACAGCCATCCGCAGATTGCCCGCGTCGGCTATACGCAAAAGCGTGCGGAAAGTGAAGGCTTCAAAATCGAGGTCGTCAAATCCCAATACAGCGCCAATATTATTGCCCGCGCCGAGTTGATGGCACCGGGCTTCGTCAAGGCCGTCTTCCACGAAGATAGAATCATCGGTGCGGTCATTGTGGGTGATCATGCCGCCGACCTCATTTCACCACTCGCTCTCGCCGTGTCCGATAAAATGACCCGAAAGCAGCTTCACACCTGGGTCATCCCGCACCCGACCCTCAGCGAAATTTTTTCATCATTTGGCGGTTAATGATCACCGATGGCCGGCTCAGCGGCAAACGCCCCGAAGTTCAGGGAACTCCGGGGCGTTTTGATTTGGAGCTCTCGCATAGAGAGCCTTTGGTTCCGGTTTGATTTACTTCTTGTAGCTGTACCAGCCTTCGCCGGTTTTCTGGCCGAATTTGCCTTCGGTGACCTTGCGGACGACGGAAGGGGATGGCAGGTCTGCCGGATCGCCGGTTTCGTAGAAATGACCCATGCCGACATCGTAAGTCAGATCAATACCGGTCAAATCCATCAGGCGGAAAGGCCCCATCGGATGACCGGCGCCATAGACGCAGGCCTTATCGATATCTTCATAGGAAGCCACGCCCATTTCCAGCATCCAGAGCGCTTCTTTGGAAATCACTTTGAAAATGCGATTCAAAACAAAACCGTCGACTTCCTTCTTGATATGGATGGGGATTTTGTCGATCTTCAGACAGAAGTCCATCATGCACTTTGCCGTTTCGTCCGACACGTGCGGTCCCTGAACGACTTCCACAAGTTTCATGACTAGCGCGGGATTGAAGAAGTGAAGGTTGCAGACCTGAGAGGGGCGCGAGGTGGCGTCCGCAATCCGGGAGCTCACGATAAAGGAACTGTTGGTTGCCAGAATGGCCTTGGCCGGGGCGAACTTGTCCAGATCGGCAAAGATTTTCCGCTTCAGGTCGATTCTTTCCAGAACGGCTTCAATCACCACATCGGCGTCCTTCACAGCCTCTTTCAAATCGCCCGTAAAGGAGATCAGACTCCGGACTTTCTTGGCCTGTTCTTCCGTCAATTTTCCCTTCTGAACACGGCCCGGCAGATAGCCTTCGACAAACTTCTGGGCTTTTTCCAGAACGGCCGGCACGACGTCCGTGCTGACGGTCTTAAACCCGGAAAGAGCGCACTGAAGTGCAATCTGATGGCCCATGTTGCCCGCGCCGACGACACATACATTTTTCACATCTTCAATCTTCATGTTTCCTCCTCACTTTCGTTCATTAAATTATCTCATACGTCATGTCCTGACACTTTCCATACTTCCATAAATTCCAACATCGTTCGTTGTATGAATTATTTTGCCGGAGGCATTTTGTCAAGTTATATTTCGAATTTACATTGACACGCCGGATGCTTCTGTTATAGGAATGCCATAATTCGGAAAGGACGGTTGTCAATCCATGAGAAAGCCCGTAACCCCCGGCGGGGAGGCTAAACCCAGGCGCAATAATGACCTGTTTCAAAAAAGACAGATGCAGATCATCAGGAAGGCGACAAGGCTTTTTGTAAAAAAGGGCTACGCTCAGACATCCATGCGCGAAATCTCCAAAGCGACCGGCATCGATATCCGGAATTTATACTATTTTATCAAGAGCAAGGACGAAATTCTTTTTCTGGTGATGGAAATGATTCACCAGCGCGAAATTGAACTTTTTGAGAAACAGGGTATCATGAATATTGATGATCCCGTTGCACAGCTGAGAGCCGTTATTCACGGATTAATCGATAACGGGTATGATTATGGAGAAGAAATCCTGCTCTTATACCGGGAGTCCAAATCGCTCTCCAAGCGCCTGCTGAAGATTATTCTGGCGAGGGAAAGTCAGGTCGTCGCCCAGATAGAAGAAATCCTGAAGAAAGGCATCCAGAGAGAAGTCTTTCATTTTAAAGACGCATCATTCACCGCCAACATGATCGTTTACGAATTGGCCGTACATGCGCTGCGTAAATGGAATTTGAAGACCTGCTCAAAAGATGAGCTCATCAACCTGATCGAAGAGCATGTCATGAAAGCGGTCATGGTTTGATCTTTTTTTCCGAGCCCGAGATAAAGAATCAGGAAAGGCGGTCGATTTCGGCCGCCTTTCCGCTATTATTGGATATTTGACCCCGGTCAAAATAGTGCTTGACACAAGCGGCGCCTACCATTTAATACAACCAGCGCTCGTTGTATTGAAACGAATCGGCTCTTGAGGGACGGATGCTCCGGCCAGGAAGACAGACCATATGGCCATATCGCAAAGAACGTTCTGTTCGTCCGGTATCCGTCACGCAAGGCGTTTCTGACAAGGACCCATAGCCCCGGCCATCTCCAGGCGCGCAAATGGCGTGCAACTGAAGTCGAATGAGCTGTTCTTCAGGCAAGGGTTCCTGCAAAATTAATCGATGTTCTTAAGGAATGGCTTACAGGAGACATCGGACCGAGATAAAAAACGTATTCCCGGAATCTCTTTCAGAGGGGAACTACATATCTTACATACCGAGGTGAAATGATGACGAAAGAAGCAGACATGAATTCCGTGTATGACAACCCGAATAATCTGGTCGACTTGTTTGAGCAGAGCGTGGCCAAATGGCCGAACAACAGGCTTTTCGGTACCAAGAATCCGGCGTCCGGGAAGTATGAATGGGTGACGCGCCGGGAGGTAGCCGACAGGGTTGATAATCTTCGGGGCGCCCTGAAGAAGCTCGGGCTTTCCCGGGGTGAGAGAGTCGGGGTGATTCTCAACAACTGCTCGGAATGGTTTATCTGCGAGCAGGCTGTCCATGGTCTGGGAGGTGTTTTTGTTCCCATGTACCTGCAGGAGCTTCCCAAAGTCATGCACTATATTATTACCGATGCCGAGGTAAAGTTTCTCTTTGTGCAGGACGGCAAGGCGTATGACAAAGTCAAGGATTTCAAAAATAATATTCCGACTTTGAAAGAAATATTCGTTGTTTTCGGCGAGGGCGGGAATTCGCTTGCTGCCCTGGAGGAAACGGGCAGGAAGAATCCCGCGCCTTCGATCAAGCCCGCCTGGTCGGATCTGGCCAATATCGTCTATACATCAGGCACCACCGGCGATCCGAAGGGCGTCATGCTTTCTCATGGGACGCTTACATTGTGCCCGCGTGCCGGCGTGGATATGTTTGATCTGGATGAAACCATGCATGTGGTGGCGATTCTTCCCTGGGCGCACGTCTTTGGCCTGGCAGCCGATCTCCATGATTACATTCTTTGCGGCGGCGGCATCGCTTTTGCCGAATCCGTCGACAAACTGATTCAGAATTTTGCGGAAGTCAAACCCACGGGACTCTCCGTAGTTCCCCGCATCGTCAACAAGGTCTATGACACCATTCAGCAGGGAGTCGCCGCCGATCCGGTCAAGAAGCAATTTTTCGATGCTGCCGTTGCCGAGGCGATCAAGAACAGAGATCTTCCTGAGAAAACAAAAGAGTTCAAAGATTATGATGCGCTGGTTTTCTCCCAGGTCCGCAACATCTTCGGCGGGGCGCTGAAATTTTTCGTGACCGGCAGCGCGCTCATGAAGCCGGAAATCGCCCTCTTCTTCAAAGACATCGGCCAGCCGACGTTCGACGGCTACGGACTCACGGAAACAGGTCCCACGCTCACCATGAACTCGCCCAAGTACGGCAACAAATACGGAACTGTCGGCAAAGTCGTAAAAAATATGCACGTCGTGATCGACAAATCACGTGTCGGCGTTGAAAGCCTGGATGGTGAAATCATCGCTTACGGTCCGCATATCATGATGGGTTACCTCAATAAACCGCAGCAAACAGCGGAAGTCATGATGCCGGACACATGGAACGGCTTCCCAGGGCTACGCACCGGCGACCGCGGCTGGATCGATGAGGAAGGTTATTTGCATATCACCGGACGCTTCAAGGATGAATATAAACTGGCCAACGGCAAGTATGTCCATCCGGAAGGCATTGAAAATGAAGTGAAGCTTTTGCGATATGTTCTCAACGTGATGCTGTATGGCGACGGCAAAGACTACAACGTGGCTCTTGTTGTTCCCGATTTTGCCGCTCTGAAAGCCGATCCGGACATAAAGCCTCTCTTAAAAAGCACCCTGGAAGAATCGCTGAACCAAAAGGCGTTAACGGATTATCTGTCCAAAGATATTATCGCGCATCTGCGCAAAACCTACGGCAGCTATGAAGTACCGCAGAAGTTCCTTTTCATCGCGGAGGACTTCACCGTGGATAGCGGAATGCTCACCCAGACGATGAAGCTCAAGCGCCCGCTCGTCCTGAAGAGATACGGGGAGCAACTTCAGAATCTCTATAAGTAACAGCAAACAAAGAAAGTCTCCCTTATGGAAGACCGTTAAAGGGCGCTCAGAGACATGGGCGCCCTTTTTCTGCCAAAACATACATCCGCTCTAACTTAGAGAGGTGACATGATCGAATGATTGACGTCAACCTTTGTCGGTTCTTGCCCGGGACGTTTAAATGATATCCCGGACGCCATGGGCTACTTTGACGGTTTGAGGCGGTTATCCATCCCTGTGAAACCGCATTCCGGCTGGTAGCACGTGACATTGAGAAACTCACATTTCTGTTTGCAGACGGGGCAGGTTTGCGGGGGGACCCGTTCGACAACCGTATTGCCGCAATTGCTGCACTTCCAGGTATTTTCGGGAAGCGTTGTTTTGTTTTCAGGCATCATTTGTTCTCCTTCAATTAAGGTCACCGTCAATCTATCATAAAGCATCCTCGGAAGGCGATACTTTTCAGCTGGCGGAATATTCTTGAAATTACCCCGCGCTTCCGGTAAACGAAGACAAGAATTCTTTTGGAGAAAGACATGGGCGCAAAAAAATCCGGCAATGATTTCAATCGACTCACTCTTTTGGGATCGGGCCGGAAAGAGCAACCGAGCCGCAGGCTCGAAACTTTTCCCAGCCATGCCCGGCGCGATTATACGGTAACGCTGTCCACGGATGAATTCACCTGTGTCTGCCCCATGACCGGACAGCCGGATTTTGCCAAGATCACCATCCAGTATATTCCGGATCAGAAGATCGTCGAATCAAAATCGTTAAAGCTCTATCTCTGGTCATTTCGCAATGAGGGCGTTTTTCACGAGCATGTTACCAACATTATTCTCGACGATCTGACGGCTGCGCTAGAACCCCGCTGGTGCAAAGTAACTGCGCAGTTTGCCGTCCGCGGCGGCATTGCCATAACGGTGGATGCGGAATATCGACAAAATAAGAAAGGCCCAAAGAAATAGATTTCACCGAAATCATACCGACCCGATCAAACCGCAAGGTCTGTTTTTCGCTGTAAGCAGGCGTTTCGCTCTCCCGTGATACCGGTCGATATCAACGAAAAAGGCGCCTGCTCCCGTTACAATCTATTACAGCATAATTCCTTTGACACGTGAGACCATTATTCGTATACTCACACGACATATTCGTTCTTTCTTACATACAACAATGTGTCGTCAATAAATCCACAATAATAATGAGAGGTTAAATATGGGAAAACGCGAAGACATTAAAAAAGTGCTCATCATCGGTTCCGGTCCGATCGTGATCGGCCAGGCCTGTGAATTTGACTATTCGGGAACCCAGGCGTGCAAGGCACTGCGCAAGCTTGGCTATCAAATTGTGCTGGTGAATTCCAATCCGGCGACTATCATGACCGATCCGGGAATGGCCGATGTCACCTATATTGAACCGCTTAATGCCCAAACGATCACTGAAATCATCGAGAACGAAAAACCCGACGCGATTTTGCCCAACCTGGGCGGCCAGACCGGTCTCAACCTGACGTCGGAGCTCCATCGCAAAGGTGTTCTGGACAAACATGGCGTGGAGGTGATCGGCGTGCAGGTTGATGCCATTGAACGCGGCGAAGATCGCATCGCGTTTAAGGAAACCATGAAAAAACTCGGCATCGATATGCCGAAAAGTTCACCGGCTATATCGGTGGAAGAAGCGGAAAGAATAGCCGCCGACATGGGGTATCCGGTGGTTATTCGGCCGGCCTACACCATGGGCGGCACCGGCGGCGGTATCGTCTATAATCTGGAAGAACTCCGCGTTATCGCCAGCCGGGGCATCTCCGCAAGCCTGATCGGTCAGATCCTCATTGAAGAATCGGTCATCGGCTGGGAAGAGCTCGAACTGGAGGTTGTTCGCGACGCCAAGAACCAGATGATCACTGTCTGCTTCATTGAAAATGTGGATGCCATGGGCGTGCATACGGGTGACTCCTATTGTACTGCTCCGATGTTGACGATTTCCAAAGAACTGCAGCAGCGCCTGCAGAAATATTCTTACGACATCGTCGAAGCCATTCAAGTGATCGGTGGAACCAATGTCCAGTTTGCCCATGATCCGAAAACCGACCGCGTGGTCGTTATTGAAATCAACCCGCGTACGTCGCGTTCATCGGCTCTGGCTTCCAAAGCCACGGGTTTTCCGATTGCCCTCATCTCATCAACGCTGGCTTCCGGCGTCACCATGGACGAAATTCCTTATTGGCGGGACGGATCGCTGGAAAAGTACACACCCTCGGGCGACTACGTTGTTGTAAAATTTTCCCGCTGGGATTTTGAAAAATTCCCGGGCGCGGTGGATAAGCTCGGTACGCAGATGCGCGCCGTGGGTGAAGTGATGAGCATCGGCAAGACTTACAAGGAGGCTTTTCAGAAAGCCATCCGCTCGCTGGAGAAGAAACGCTATGGCCTGGGGTTCGTCAAGGACTTCAATTCCCGAACGCTCGACGAACTAATGGAAATGCTCGGCGAACCGTCCAGCGAAAGGCAATTCATCATGTATGAAGCCTTGCGCAAGGGTGCAGCTGTGGATGTGTTGCACGCCAAAACCTTCATCAAGAAATGGTTCATCGAACAAATGAAGGAACTCGTGCAGCTTGAAGAAAAAATCCTGGCGTGCAAAGGCAAGAAACTGCCGGACGATCTGCTGATCCAGGCCAAAAGGGACGGCTTCTCGGATCGCTACCTCGCTCAGATTCTGAACAAGAAGGAAGAAGACATCCGCAAACAGCGGCTGGCCGCGGGACTTGGCGAGGCCTGGGATGCCGTTCCGGTGAGCGGCGTCGAAGACGCGGCTTACTATTATTCCACTTACAACGCGAAGGATTCAGTCGGCACAACCAAAAACCGGAAGATCATGGTGCTGGGCGGCGGACCGAACCGCATCGGGCAGGGAATTGAGTTTGACTACTGCTGCGTTCATGCGGCTTTCGCCCTCCGCGACGAGGGCATCGAGTCGATCATGGTCAACTGTAACCCGGAAACGGTTTCCACAGATTACGATACATCCAACAAATTGTATTTCGAGCCGTTGACGGTGGAAGACGTTTTGAGCATCTACGAAAAGGAGAAACCGGAGGGTGTGATCGTGCAATTCGGCGGGCAGACCCCGCTCAACATCGCGGCGGATCTGGCCAAATCCGGCGTTAAAATCATCGGTACCTCGACCGAGACGATTGATCTGGCCGAAGATCGCGACCGTTTCCGCAAAATGATGGAAAAGCTCGACATTCCCATGCCGAAATCCGGTATGGCGAGCAATATGGAACAGGCCCTCAAGATCGCCTCCGGCATCGGCTATCCGCTGATGGTGCGTCCGTCCTATGTATTGGGCGGGCGAGGCATGGAGGTGGTCCATGATGAAGAGATGCTCCGACGCTATGTAAATGCGGCCGTTGATGTGACGCCGGAGCGGCCGATTCTGATCGACAAGTTTCTGGAAAACGCCATTGAGGCCGAGGCCGACGCCATTTCGGACGGCACGGATGCTTTTGTCCCGGCCGTCATGGAACATATCGAACTGGCGGGCATCCATTCCGGGGATTCCGCCTGCGTGATTCCGCCCATCAGCATTTCGGCGCGTCATATCGATACCATCAACGAGTATACGAAAAAAATCGCCGTGGAATTCGGCGTCGTCGGTTTGATGAACATCCAGTATGCCATTGCCAACAATATCGTCTATATTCTGGAGGCCAATCCCCGCGCTTCGCGTACGGTGCCGCTTGTTTCGAAGGTCTGTAATATTTCCATGGCGAGGCTCGCCACGCAGGTCATGCTGGGTAAAAAGCTTAAAGACCTGAATCTGAGGCATGGCAGCTTCCGCCATTTCGGCGTCAAGGAAGCCGTCTTCCCTTTCAATATGTACCAGGAAGTGGATCCGATTCTGGGCCCCGAAATGCGGTCTACCGGGGAAGTTCTGGGGCTCGCTGATTCCTTTGGCCTGGCCTATTACAAGTCTCAGGAGGCCACCGGACAGAGCCTGCCTGCGGAAGGCACGGTGCTCATCACGGTGGAAGAGAAGGATAAAGGCGGTATTCTGGAAGTTGCCCGCGCTTTTGCCCAGATCGGGTTCAAGATCAAAGCGTCTGAAGGCACACACAAATTTTTTGCCGATCACGGCATCGTTTCGGAACGGATTTTGAAGATGCATGAAGGCCGGCCCAATATCGTCGATGCGATCAAAAACGGCGAGATCCAACTGGTGATCAACACGCCGGCGGGGCGCCTCAGCAAATATGACGATTCTTACATCCGCAAGGCGGCCATCAAATACAAGATTCCGTACATCACAACGGTTGCCGCCGCGGTGGCCGCGGTCAAAGGAATTGCTGCTTTCCGTCAAGGCCACGGCCGCGCGAAGTCGCTGCAAAGCTACCACGCGGAGATTAAATAGGCTATAAGGCTGTAGGCGTTTAGACTATTAGGTAAAGTTTGTAGGGAACGGCCCTATCCGGTATGCGCCGGACTGAAGGACCGTTCCCTTTTTTATAGAAATTCCAATTCTTGCAGAATGTCTTTAACCCGATCGACCTGATCGGATTGTACCAGCAGGCGGGCATAGGCCCCGCCTCCGACCATGATGTTTGTGTTCTCACCCTGAAAATAATAGTGGATATCTTCACCGTCGAGAATGGACTTTATGCTTGCTATATCGCCGGGATTATACGTGGAGAAGACTTCGACCATTGCGACATACTGCAGGTGATCTTCATTTGCCTTGGGCTCATCGCTGACCAGATCAACACTGCAATCAGCGCAATGCGTAAATCCTTCCCGGTATTCAGCTCCGCATTTCGGGCAAAACATCTCTAACCTCTTCAGTCATCAAATCCCGGCGGAGGCGTAAAGCCGCCCAGAATCTTTTCCATCTTCATCGCCAAATCAAGCGACGTGCCGTCTTCCAGGTACGGTCCCATAACCTGAAGGCCAACCGGCAGGTTGGCTTTGGTCTGGCCCACCGGAATAACGGTTGCGGGGCAGCCGGCGAGCGTGGCCACGGAGATCCATTTAAAGGCTTCCACATAATAACGAGGACCATCCGGAGAATCAACGGTCCTGCCCCACATCAAACGACCCCGATCGTGCATGAAGGCGGGAACACAGTTGGCGGGCATCAGAAAAGCGTCAAAGGTCTTGAAATAATCCTGCCAGACCCGCCGCGCCATAAGACGCTTTACACCGAGCGTGACCCAATCTTTGTGGGAAATCGTCAGGCCTTCCACGTATTGGCGCTGCGTCTCGCCGAAAGGCCTGCCGTAGAGGCCTTTCATGGCATTGATGAAATCGTCGGTGAACAGCGGAGACTGCGAGACGTAGGCGGCCATCAGTTTGAAAT
Organism: Deltaproteobacteria bacterium; assembly: GCA_009668925.1. The sequence goes on along the minus strand of SBEK01000013.1, from coordinate 12,692 downwards.
ACGTTTCAAAGCCATCGGCAAAGGAGACGCCCGCGGGCCACCCCTCTTTGAGCTGAACCCCTTCTTTGCGCAATGCTGCGAGGCTGGTATTCATGAGGCCCCGTATCTCTGAAGTGACCGGGCAGAAAGGATCATCCGTCACGTAACCGATCTTGTAGTCTTTCAATCTGGTTTTGCGGGGCTTCGGGAGACGAAGGCGATAAGCCGCGGCGTCTTCCGGGGCGGGACCGGCGAGAATTTCCAGTGCTAGTTTCAAATCCGCGGCCGAGCGGGCCAGCGGACCGACGACGGCCAGATCGTTCAGGCCGGTCAGATTAACGGCCGGCGGCATCAGCGAAGGCAGGGGTGGAATCGCACCCTGAGCGGTAACAAGATTGAGGGATGATTTGTGGCCGCAGACGCCGCAAAAGTTGGACGGCGTGCGAATGGATCCGGCCAGGTCCGCACCCAGTTCGAGGAAGCCAAAACCGGCCGCCAGCGCCGCCGCACCGCCGCCCGTGGAGCCGCCGGAGGTTCTGGTTAAGTCCCAGGGATTATTCGTTGTTCCCGCAACCTTGTTATACGTCTGAATATCGCCGGCGCCGATGGGCGTGTTGGTCTTACCCAGAATGATGGCCCCGGCATCCAGGAGCTTTTGCACGGCCACGGCGTTTGTTTCGGGGACATAGTCGGCCAGCTGCGGAAATCCGCAGGTCGTGCGCAATCCGGCCGTCCGAAACTGATCCTTGATCACGATCGGCAAACCGTGAAGAGGACCCCAGCTTTTTCCCGCGGCGCGTGCGGCATCCGCCCTGCGGGCCTGCCTGAGCGCCTGCTCTTCATTGAGCGTGATGAAGGCGTTGATTTTTTCATTGTGTTTATGAATACGGGTGAAAACGTGCCGGGTCAATTCCCGGGATGAAATCGCGCCGGCTCTGATGGCTTTAAGGGCCTGGGTCGCCGTTCCGAAGTTCGGATCAAATTTGCTGCGGGATGCGGCTGGGGAAGAAGAAATCTTTTTTCTCATGGCAAAAGGCTCCCTTCTGTTGATTCACGAATCATGGCACTATTCGGAAAACATTTCTATAAAATTTTATCGGTTTCGCAAATTGGATGATTTGTGCTATACGAAGCCCGAATTAATCAAGTGAAGGAAACTCATGGAACCCCTGAAAGGCACTCAACGGAAATATCTGCGCGGCCAGGCGCATCACTTAAGACCGCTCGTCATCATCGGTGCGAAAGGCGTCACCGAGCAGTTGATCGGCTCCGTCGATCTGGCCCTCGCCGACCACGAACTGATCAAAGTGAAATTCGGGGAATTCAAGGAAGCGAAGAAAGAAATGTCGGAAGAAATCGCCGGGGCCACCAAAAGCGAACTCGTCGGCCTGATCGGCAACATCGCCATCTTTTATCGCCCCAGCCCCCATCCGGAAAAAAGAAAAATCAAAATCCCATAGACGAGAGGCGTATGGGGAAATACGCCGAGGATGCCGACGACCCCGGCCCGTCGGGGGCGGGTTGCGCGGTCTGTAGCGATTTCAAACCGTTCCCTACCGGCGGGTTAGCTGCCGGTATTTAATCCGGTGCGGTTGGCTGGCGGCTGCGCCCAGCCGGCTTTTGCGGTCCTCTTCGTATTCGGAATAATTCCCGTCGAAGAACAAAACTTTGCTGTCGCCTTCGAAAGCGAGGATATGCGTGCAGATTCTGTCCAAGAACCAGCGGTCGTGGCTGATAACGACAACGCATCCGGCGAAGCTTTCCAGGGAGTCTTCCAGCGCACGCAGCGTGTTCACATCCAGGTCGTTGGTCGGCTCATCGAGCAGCAAAACGTTGCCGCCTTCCTTGAGCATGCGCGCCAGGTGAACGCGGTTGCGCTCGCCGCCGGAAAGCGTTCCCACTTTCTTTTGCTGATCCGTTCCGGAAAAATTGAAGCGCGAGACGTAGGCGCGGGAGTTGATTTGCCGGTTGCCGATGGCAATCACATCCAGCCCGTCGGAAATCATCTCCCAGATATTTTTATCGGGATCGAGCGAATCGCGGCTTTGATCCACATAAGCCAATTTCACCGTGTCGCCGATGCGGATGGCTCCGGAATCCGGCGCTTCCTGTCCGGTGATCATGCGAAACAGCGTGGTTTTTCCCGCCCCGTTGGGGCCGATCACGCCGATGATTCCGCCGGGAGGAAGAGAAAAGGTCATGCCTTCGACGAGCAATTTCTCACCGTAGCCTTTGTTGACGTTTTGGGCCTCGATCACCAGATCACCCAGACGGGGCCCCGGGGCGATAAAGATTTCCCGCGTCCCGGATTCGCGCTCCAGATCTTTTCCCAGCAATTCCTCATATGCTTTGATACGCGCCTTGGACTTGGCATGACGGCCCTTGGGCGACATGCGGATCCAGTCCAGTTCTCGTTCCAGTGTCTTCATTCTGGCGCTTTCGGATTTTTCTTCGTTCTTCAGACGATTTTGTTTTTGTTCCAGCCAGGAGGAATAGTTGCCCTGCCAGGGAATTCCCTGGCCGCGGTCCAGTTCCAGAATCCAGCCGGCGACGTTGTCCAGGAAGTAGCGGTCGTGCGTAACCGCGATGATGGTGCCTTCGTATTTTTGCAGATGGTGCTCCAGCCAGGCGACGGATTCGGCGTCCAGGTGGTTGGTCGGTTCGTCCAGGAGCAGAATATCGGGTTTCTGCAAGAGCAGACGGCACAATGCTACCCGGCGTTTCTCGCCTCCGGAGAGTACTTTTATCGGCGTGTCCCCGGGCGGACAGCGCAGCGCATCCATCGCCATTTCCAGACGTGAATCCATATCCCAGGCATCTTGCGCATCCATCTTTTCCTGCAGGGCAGCCTGGCGATCGCAAAGCTTGGTCATCTCTTCATCGGACATTTCTTCAGCGAATTTTTCGTTGACGGCATTGTATTCGTTAATGATGTCCATCGTCGACTGAACACCCTGTTCCACGATCTGCCGGACGGTCTTGTCGGCATCGAGAAGAGGTTCTTGCTCCAGGTAGCCTACCGTGTAGCCCGGAGAAAGGATGGTCTTTCCCAGGAATTCATCATCCACCCCCGCAAGAATTTTCAGAAGCGAGCTTTTGCCCGAGCCATTTAAACCGATGACGCCGATTTTCGCGCCGTAGAAATAGGACAAATAGATGTCCTTGAGAACCGGTTTCTTTTCGTAGACCTTGCTGACTCCGATCATGGAGTAGATAACTTTGTTTCCTTCATTGGCCATGTAACGTTGATCCTTTCGGTAATGCGCTGACCCTAAATATAGGGGAATATATTTTGAATGATGATGTTAAAATTGTCCTGAATTTGGTCGTGACCTTCGATGATGCCCATATGGCCGGGGAAAAGGACTTCGAGTTCCAGATCGGACAGCGTGACGATGCTCTTCTTCAATAAAGAGCCGTTGCCGCCCGGGAAATCCGTTCGTCCGACATTTTGCTGAAACACGACATCGCCGCAGAAGAGGGCTTTTTTTGCCGGCCAGTAAAGCCCGATGGAGCCGGGCGTGTGCCCGGGAATCGAGATGACTTTAAAAATCTGATCGCCCAGTTCCAGTTTGCCGTCCTCCAACTGCATATTAATCTGCATTTGTGGAACCGTGATGCCGAAAAGCCCGTAGAGTTCTCCGCCGACGCCCTTGAGAAAATCCATTTCCTTGCGGTGCAGGGCGATCTTCACTTTTTCCTGATCAAACAGTTCCGAACCCTGAAAGTGATCGGGATGAGAATGCGTGTTGATCACATACTTGATGTCCTTCTTCTTGATGCCTTCATTGGCCATCTGATTGAGCAAATCCGGCAGATAACGCGTCAGGCCGGGGTCGATGAGCGCTTGAACGCCGCCGCCGATGTAGTAACTGTTGCAGTTGTTGTCGAAATAGTTTGCCCACTCATAAACATAAATATCATCCTGGTACTTCATTGCCAACCCTTTCCTATATGTCAATTTATTTTTGCTCTCTTTTGCCGGCTGACGCATCCGCTTTCCGCCGCTTGGCCGGTCTTATCCGGTATCGCGTCATCTCCGGGCGATCAGGTGACCGCTTCATTCAATTCTTTTGCCGCCAGTATCGGCAGGTGTAAAGTCTTCAGCTTTATTCGCGAATTGTCGATTTCAACCAATTTTGTATATCTTTTGCCGATGTCTCCCAGCCATTCTCCAGCATCGGCAGATGCGCGAACTGATGATATTCAATATAATCAGCCCGGAGAAAAACCGCCAGGCTCTCCTGCAGGGAAGCCGGCGCGATGATGTCCTGCCGACAGCCGACGACCAGCTTCGGGCACTTTATTCTTGACGGATCCACCGGAACCCCCTGGGCTACCTGGTAGCCGACAAACAACGATTCGGCAACGAACATGTTAAAAACGGCCTGCCGTTCAGCAGGAAAAATATTGTTGAGCACAGTCTGCTCGGCTATCAAGAAAGTCGGTTTGACCGGCCTTATATTCATCATCCCCCACAACGTTTTCAGGACCGTCCCGGAATAAGCGAGATCATGATTCATCTCCAGTGCAATCCCCAGGGGGGGTGCGCTGGCCAGGGTGACGAGCGCTCGGATCGACTCGATATTTTCAGCCGTTTTCTGAGCGATCAAACCCCCCAGGCTGTGCCCGATGACGGCGCAATTCCGGATACCAAGACGGTTGATGACTTGCTCCACATCAGCCAGATAATCCTCCAACGTTACCTGCGCCAGGGCCTCTTCCCGGTCCGACGGAAAATGACCGCGCAGGTTGATCGCAAAGACTTCCCAACCCTCGCCGGCAAAATAGGGAAGATAATTCTTCCAGCACTGACTTGTTCCACCCGCACCGTGAATGAAAAGCAAAGGATAGGATTGACTGATTTCTTTTGGCCGGATCGTATCTAGCGCCAGATTTTCCACTCGGATCTTCAACAGATAATTTTTGCCTTTTTGCCGCAGCGGGGCCGCACCGCTCATTTCCGTCCGGATCACCCCGCCTTAAGACTTGCGCGGGACAAAAATCCAAAGCAGAATGTAGATGAGCACCCCTGTTCCGAAACACAAAACCAGCAAAGTGAATAGCAGACGCCACAGCCATGACGGAATAGGTGTATGCTCTCCCAAACCACCGCAAACGCCGCCAATCCAGCGGTCTGTATCGGACTTTGTGAAGTTATGTAACCAATCGTTTTGCATAGTGAATTTTCCTTGTCGAAGCGTCAGTTCTCAAATGCCATGCTCTTGGAGTGGCGCACAAGAACCTGATACTCCGGCATTTTGGCCGTTACTTTTCATTTAAAATCCTCTCCAGCGGCATTTCCGACGAACTATGGCCGACTTTAACGATGAAACCTTTCCTGTCCACCAAAAGGATCATGGGCACGCCGACCACATTATAGGCGTTGGCCACGTCGCCGTCCTCATCCAAAAGCGTCCGGTAAGGTAAAGAATGGGTCTTGGCAAAGCGCGAGACTTTATTCGCCGATTCCATAATGTTGACATAGATCACATTCAAGCCGCGCGGTGCGTAAGTTTCATAGACCTTCTTGTAGACCGGAATTTCAGCCCGACACCCCGGACACCAGGTGGTTCCAAAAAAAATCAACACCGGCTTGCCCCGCTGGGCGCTCAGGCGAAATGCCTTGCCGTTTATATCTTTTAGGGAGAAATCCGGTGCCGTCAAATTCTGCGGTTTAAACGGCGCATTGGGTATATATTGGCCCCAGGCCAGCGACGCTGGAATAAAAAAAACCATCAAAAACAAAGCTATAGATAGATCAATTTTTCTTCTCATGAATCCTCTGAACTAAAAAGATAAAGTGCCTGCAGTATATAGGAAATATTCGGCTGCGCCAATCAAAATGATGCCAAACCCTCTTGTGACTGCCGTCATCCAAGCCCCCGAACGCGGAAGCGAGGATATGAATCCGGCAAATGTGCCAACCAGGATCAACAGCGTTCCCATGCCGAGAGCAAATATAAACAAGAGGCCAATCCCCATCAAAACGTTGGTTTTCAGAGCCACAAAGCCGAGCAGTACTCCCAGTGCGGGCGCCGTGCAAGGACCGATGACGAAACCGGAAACCGCCCCCAGAATGAAACTGGAAACAAATCCCTTTTTCCCGCCCGAGTATTGCAGAAGCTTTTGCGGAATCGGAATGGATATCCTGAATACATCAAGCATGGACAATCCCATGATCAGGCAAATGTTCGCCATGATAAAGTAGGTCAGCGACGTCGTTTGCAACTGGCCGAAAATTCTTCCCGACAGAGCCGCTACGGCTCCCAGGGCGGCATAGGTTACCGCCAGACCCAAGACATAAAACAGGGACAACAGAAATCCGCGCAGTTTCGACGCTGTGCCCTGTGCACCGATGATGCCGACCGTCACGGGGATCAGAGGGTAAGTGCAGGGGGTAAAACTGATCACCACTCCCCCCAGGTAGGCCGCGATAAAAGCCAGCACAACGGAGCTATTCAAATATATTGATAAATTATTGATGAGGTCCTGAATCACTTGTTTTTTCCTTGCCTGATTAATTTAATTGAAGATAGGCAAATTACTTTGCCAGCGTCAAGAAAAAATCTTAACGCACGACGCTAATCAAACAACAATGATGCAAATAGTCAATGTCCTATTTTTATTCCAGCGGGATTTCGTCGGGCGGGCGGCTGCCTGTGCGATTTTTTATTCATACGTTGCCGGTCAGGTCATTTAATCAATTTAAAAAGAAGGTCGTCGACTGCGTCGATGAGCCGTTTGAAATTTCCTCCGTAGCTTCTCGAAGACCCGAAAAGGGTCAACTTCAGGCTGCTCATCTTTTCAACGGTTTCCTCCGCCGGTGAAGACAGCTTTGTCGCGAATTGATTTTCCAGTGCCAGAAGCATTCTTGCATCTTCTGTGAAAGGAACGGTTAATTCCCTGATCAATGACAAATCCTGCCGCAAATGAGACGGATCGGTTGATTCCGGCAGTCGGGCCTGACCATCAGGAGCAAGGCACTTTGTGATTTCACCGATCATGGCCGCCAGCGTTGAACATTCCATTCCCCTCACACCGCGGCGCCACTGCAAAAGCAGAGGATTCCGCCGCTGCCAGAGATGTTTCTGCTTCCCTGCGGCAATCAAACCCGCGACAGCGCCATTTATGTCATCTAAAATCTTTTTAAGCTGACGGTAATCGGCCGCGCTGACACGGGTTCTTGCAGGCGCAGGGCCTGAACGAAAATGAAAGTCATTATCACGAATTAAGTAGCCCCACAGATTGCGAAGGACCAGGGCGCCATTTTGATCTCCCGGTGTATCAAAGTGCACAAGCGAAAGGAGCACCTTGCCTTTCTGATACCGCCCCTCAACGACGGCCGGTTCATCCTTCAACCGGTCGGGATCCAAGCGTATTTCATAGCGTTCTTCCAATTCCGGCCAGCCAGTCATTCGTCCATCACCGACGCGAACATCGGCACTGTAAGCATCATCACTTGCTTCAGCATATCGGGCAAGAATCCGGAGCCGTGTTTTCGCGGCGATCTGAAATTGAAGCGGCCACCAGACATGAAAGACGGGCGTACGGATGCCTTTCCAGATAGCATGATCGGCCATAACCAAACCGATCGGCCCGCTGAAACTGGGAACTCTGTCCTTCGTCGGCACTCTGTGAACGCCGAGCAGGGCAAGGCCGCTCTCGGTCGCCATCCCTGCACCTCCGCAGATTCCTAGGTAACTTCCGCCCTTCGCCACAAAGCTGCGAATCTCGGCCTGTCCCTTCTCTCCCAGGGCATCAAGCTTGGCGGCGGCCCATCCTCCGGGAACAAGAAGCATTGCGTAGCGGGATAATCTTCCCGCCCGAATGTCTTCAGCGCGGATGAGGTCGAAAGGCAGTCCGGTCTCCAGAAGCGCCCGCCAGGCCATCAGCCCCCAAAGGAAGGCTTCATCCCAGAGAAGGGCGCAGGGTATTTTTGGCACAGTTTTGTGTTCAGCGGACCTAATGGGCATAAAATCCCTTTTTTAGTATTTTCGGCGACTAACCTAAATAAACTATAACGGATTTTGAACGCTTGGCCAACCGAAAATAAATCCTTCCAACGCACTGTCCGGCATCTGGACTCATCCATTTGGATGGCGACAGCAAGACAATGTTGCAGCTTTAATAATCTTCTTGTTTTTTCAAAGGTGCTCTTATAAAATGATCACACTTCACTATTAACGGCGCTGTATCATAGCGTCTTTCCCAGGAGAGGCTCTCACATTTTACAGCTCATCCCCCTGCGGCGGTCTTCCAAGTTGTCGTTACCCAAAGGTTGCGTTCCAAGCGTGTTTGTCGTTTCTCGTCAGCGTCAGAACATTTAACCCGGGGTGTACACCCCCTCTTTGAGACATCTTTTTGTCTGGAAAGGAGCAGCGGCAATGAAGTTTGAGAAGCTTTGGAAAACGGAAGATTGGTGGTCGGTCTGGCTTGGTCTTGGTCTTGTGATCCTGGCTATTGCTGCGCTATGGATGGGCGCCTCGATTAAGGGCTGGGCCGTTCTGCCGAGTAAGATCACGGATTTCAGCGCCGTCGGGGCGGACTTGGCGAAGAATATCGGCGGCTATCTCATCATCTTTTTAATCCTCGGAGTGGTCTTCTGCATCTCCATGAAGCTTATGGGCCACAAATTGAAATTTTTTATTCCCGGTTTCATCATTTTGTTTGTCGGCGCACTGATCATCTTTTACGTGGCCGGTACGAAATTCATGAATGATTGGAATATAGAGGCACCTCTGCTGGCCCTGATCGTCGGTCTCATCATTTCCAATGCCGTGAAAATACCCGAATGGTTGAAGACGTCGCTGCGCACGGAATACTACGTCAAAACCGGTATTGTTCTTTTGGGAGCGACCCTGCCTTTCACGATCATTGTCAAGGCCGGCCCTATTGCCCTCCTTCAGGCGACCATTGTTTCCGTGGTCACCTGGCTTGTCATTTACCTGGCTGCGACCAGGATTTTTAAACTGGAACCCCAGTTTGGAGCGGTGTTGGGGACAGGCGGTGCCGTGTGCGGTGTGTCTGCGGCCATTGCCGTCGGCGGTGCCGTCAAAGCCAAAAATGAACATATTTCCATCACCATTGCGGTGGTCACGGTCTGGGCAATCATCATGATCTTCGTCCTGACCATTTCGCTCAAACAGCTTGTTCCGGATACGGTATCACCCGGTGTGGCCGGCGCCATCGTCGGCACTTCCGAGTTTGCCGATGCCGCTGGCTTTGCCGTAGTGGCCGAACTGGGCACCCGTTTCGGAGATACGCCTATTCAGACCTTTACCCTGATGAAAGTTATCGGCCGGGATATCTGGATCGGCATCTGGTGCCTTATTCTGGCAATTGTTTCCGTCGCGTTCTGGGAAAAATGTGCCGAGGGCGAGGACAGGAAGGTGACAGTTGGTCCCCGGATTATCTGGGAGAGATTTCCCAAGTTCGTCCTTGGATTTTTGGCGGGGTCAATAATTGTCAGCATTGTCGGAACCATGGTTCCGGCCAATTATGCCGGAAAGGCCAACTGGGCGGACAAGATCAAGGGCAAGGAATATAAGGCTGATTTCTCTCAATTCCAGGTGCCGCCGGAGTTCGCCGACCGCATGACCGTCGACACTGCGGCAAAAACTCTGACCTTCAAAGGCCCGATGTCCGGCGACGAATTAAAAGCCCTGACCGCCAAAACGACCAGCCCGGATCAGGCCAAGGCATTAAGTCAGCTTAAAACCAAATCGAATTGGTTTGACAGTGTCTTAAGTCCGAATGTCATCGGACCGATCAAAAATCTCAGATCTTGGGCCTTCGTGCTTTGCTTCCTGTGCATCGGTCTTTCCACCCGCTTTGCTGAAATGCTCACCTTCGGCATGAGACCTTTCTGGGCCTTTACCATCGGGGTTGTTGTCAATGTCCCGCTGGGAATCTTCTTATCCAGCTTTGTGTTTGTGGATTACTGGTCAAAGATTTAACACGGTAGCGAATGGCAACAAAGACCAAACAAATACAATCATTAGCAGACTCTCAATACTCCGCGGAGTAAAACGGAAACACTCCGCGGAGTAAAGCGTGCGGACGGGAAATAGTTCAAGAATTGTCGCCCACAATAACCCGCAGAGTTTTAAGGACGGAAAATCTCTTGACATGGTTTAATAAATCGAATACCATTCAGTAAAAGTGGTATGCTCATAACTTAACTCATTCGCTCGGCGTCAAGCCTGGAGAATGGTTCGAAGCGGAGGTAAATCATGGCGAATTCAGAAACACCCCTGTTAGACAAGTTGGAAGATGGGAAGTGGCCCAGTTTTGTGAAGGACATGAAAGAGGCCGCCCAGAAAAATCCCATGGCCAAGGATCTCCTTCATCAGCTGGAACTGTCCTATAAAGACAAGATCGGCCATTGGAAGCATGGAGGCATTGTCGGCGTCAAGGGCTACGGATCCGGTGTCATCGGTCGCTACTCGGACCGGCCCGACCTCTTCCCGAATGTTCAGGCGTTCCATACCCTGAGGGTCAATCACCCCACGGGCTGGTTTTACAAGACAGATGCTCTGCGCAATCTCTGCGATGTCTGGGACAAGCACGGGAGCGGCCTCACCAACATGCACGGCTCGACGGGTGATGCGATTTTGCTCGGTACAAGGACCGAGCACCTCCAGTCTTGTTTCGACGACCTTTCCGCGGCGGGGTTTGATCTCGGCGGCTCCGGCTCCGCCTTGCGCACGCCTTCCGCCTGCGTCGGACCGGGGCGATGTGAATGGGCCTGCATCGACAGCCTGGATATTTGCTACAACATCACCATGAGTTATCAGGACAAGATCCATCGCCCCATGTTTCCTTACAAATTCAAAATTAAGATCGCCGCCTGCGCGAACGACTGCGTAGCTTCCATTGCCCGTTCCGACTTATCCATCATCGGCACCTGGAAGGGAGACATTCAAATCGATCAGAAGGAAGTCCTGGCCTATGCACCAGCCATCGACATCCAAAAGGAAGTCTGCGATCTCTGTCCGACCCGGTGCATGGAATGGAACGGAAAAGACCTGAAGATCTACAACGAGGATTGCAACCGCTGCATGCACTGCATTAATCTCCTGCCGAAAGCGCTGCGTCCAGGCAAGGAAAAGGGTGCGACCATTCTGATTGGAGGCAAGGCGCCCATCTTGCAGGGAGCCCTTCTCTCCTGGGTCATCGTGCCGTTCATGAAACTGGAACCGCCGTACACAGAACTCAAAGACCTGATTGAGCGCATCCAGGACTGGTGGGATGAAAACGCCAAGTCGCGAGAGAGACTTGGTGAATTGATTAAGCGCCAGGGCATGAGAGTATTCCTGCGGGCCGTGGGTCTGCCTGCCGTTCCGCAGATGGTTAAGGCGCCGCGGACCAATCCCTACGTGTTTTTCTGGCCCGAAGAAATCAAAAAGGAGGTGAAGTAAGATGGCTAAAACAGATATCGGACCCCCTGATTATAAGACCATGCTTCCACCCGTTATTCAGAGAAATTACGGGAAATGGCGTTATCATGAAATTCTCAAACCGGGTGTGCTCATGCACATTGCGGAATCGGGAGAAGCGCTCTACACCGTCCGCGCCGGTTCTCCGCGGCTGATTTCAACCGATCATATTCGGGAAATCTGCGATATGGCGGACAAATACTGCGACGGTTACCTGCGCTTTACCAGCCGTCACAATATCGAGTTTCTTCTGGATGATAAGGATAAGGTCGAGCCCCTGATTGCCGAATTGGCCGAGCGGAATTATCCTGTCGGCGGCACCGGCCACGCCATATCGAATATCGTGCATACCCAGGGCTGGGTGCACTGCCACACGCCGGCAACGGATGCTTCCGGGCCGGTCAAGGCCTTAATGGACGAGATTTACGATTACTTTGTGACGGCGACATTACCCAACCACGTCCGGATCGCCCTGGCCTGCTGCCTGAACATGTGCGGGGCAGTACACTGCTCCGACATTGCCATCCTGGGGATCCATCGCACTGTTCCGATACCCGACAACACGCGGGTCCCGAACGTTTGCGAAATACCGTCCACGGTGGCTTCCTGCCCCACCGGTGCCATCCGGGGCGATATGAAAAACAAGACTGTGACGGTCAATCCGGAAAAGTGCATGTATTGCGGCAACTGCTATACGGTTTGTCCGGCCATGCCCATTGCCGATCCCGAAAACGACGGGATATCGATTTGGGTCGGAGGAAAAGTCTCCAACGCCAGAAGCGCTCCCAAATTTTCCAAGCTGGCCATTCCCTTTCTTCCCAATAATCCGCCGCGCTGGCCGGAGGTTGTCGATGCCGTGAAGAACATTATCGAGGTTTATGCCGCTCACGCCCGCAAGCATGAACGCGTCGGCGAGTGGATCGAACGCGTCGGCTGGGAGAGGTTCTTCACGCTGACGGGTATTCCGTTTACGGACAAACATATCGATGATTTTGACATGGCCACGGAAACATTCCGGACATCGACGCAGTTCAAATGGGGGTGAGTATGAGCGAGGACTTGAAAAATAAGATCGTGGCGCTCTTTCATGAAAAATCCAAGGGTGAAAAGAAGATGTTTTACATTCGGGACGTCACCAAATGGCTGCCCGATGAAGACCGGCACGCTGTTCAAGATGCCGTGAAGGTGCTGCTCGAAGAAGAAGTTTTAAAATACTGGTCGAGCGGAAGTTCAACTTACCTCATTTTGGCTGAATTTTTCCCGAAGGAAGAA
>SBEK01000379.1 GCA_009668925.1 Deltaproteobacteria bacterium | reverse complement strand
ATGCTGGCCGATTCCGGTTCATCTCCTTCGGCGTACAAAACGGATGCTCCGGCGTTGAATTCCGGAATCGTTCGCTATTCGCCATCCGGGAAAGGCACGGACTCTGAGGGCATGTTTGGGAAATTACCCGTGGCCGTCTGGGTATCAGGAGTATTGGACTACGGATCCATGGATGTAAAAGGCGGTATTGGAACAAACAACTTCTCGACCGGCGGCATGACAATCGGGCTGGATGTTCAAGTCCTGGAATCGCTGCTTATCGGTGCGGCAATAGGATATGGCCTGGATAGAACCACCATCGATGATTACGGCACCAATACAAAATCGGACCAGACGACCGGCAGCCTCTATGCCAGCTATCGTCCGACTGCCAACTGGTTTATCGATGGCGTCGCCGGCTACGGTAAAATGGCTTTTGATAATGAGCGCTGGTCGACACTGGACAATACCTTGCTGACCGGCGACCGCGACGGCAGCGTGTTTTTCTTCGGGCTCTGCGTCCGCCGACCGGTTGCCATTCAAAAATTCACACTGAACCCTTATGTCCGCGGGGATTATACCACGGTGAAACTCGACGCTTATACAGAGACGGGATCAGCGCAATCGGCTTTGGCCTACGAAAACATAACCCAGCATTCACAATCGCTTGCCGCAGGTACGCAGGTGCTTTACACCATAGACTTGAATTACGGAAAGCTGATCCCTTTTCTCAAATTACAGTATACGCATTATTTCAGCAGCGACGTCGGCCAAAATATGCGTTATGCCGACCCGGGAGCCGGCGCGGGCTATTACGCTTTGGTCGTGAACGGAATCTCGGATAACGTGGGATCGGGGGGAATTGGCTTGACCTTCACCAGTCGGAAAGGCATTTCCGTTGACCTGGGATATACTGGTTCTATAGGCTCCGACGATTATCGATCAAACGCTTTCTTTGCGGAAATGCGCTTGCAATTTTAAAGGAATTCACGGGCAAGTGATTTTTTTCATCGCCTGCTCAATAGGCTGCATGCTTTCCGGACGGATCACGCGGGCGACTTCGCACCCGTCTTTCAGGAACACCAGCGTGGGCCACAACTTGACCCCGAAGGAACGGCCGAGCGGCCGCCCCCGGCCGTCTTCGACCCGGATGTGGTGAACCTGCGGATGCGCGTCCAATGCCCGCCGGATCATCGGCTCGGCATCCTGACAATAACCGCACCAGTCCGTGCAAAAGTGCAGGACGGCCGGCCCGCTAAGCGCGTCGATGTCTTTGCGGGCGGGTTCGATTTCGACAAATTGACTGCTGAAGGCC
>SBEK01000378.1 GCA_009668925.1 Deltaproteobacteria bacterium | reverse complement strand
AGAATGAGGAAAAGGATGGATTTTTTCATGGATGGCTCTCCCTGATTTCAATTTTCATTATAGTCCATCGTCAAAAAAACTGGAATAAAAAACGCGGGAATCGTCTTCCCGCGTCTTATGTTTAAATGAATAACGTCGTTCCGACGTTTTCGTTGGATGCGATGTACGTCGCGACGCCACCGTATTCGATCCCGTCGATGAGTTCTTCTTTCTTGATGCCCATCAGATCCATGGACATCGTGCAGGCGATGAACTTCACGCCCAGATCCAAAGCATTCTTCATCATGACGTCGAGTTGGTCGACGCCTTTGGTTTTCATGATGCCTTCGATCATCGCTTTCCCCATCCCGCCCATGTTCATGCTGGAGAGCGGAAGTTTGGATGCGCCTCTGGGCATCATGACGCCGAACATCTTTTCGATCAGATTCTTTTCGGTGGCGACGTTCTGCGGTTTACGCAACGCGTTCAATCCCCAGAAGGTATAGAAGATGGTGACTTTCTTGCCTTGGGCGGCCGCGCCTTGGGCGATGATCATGGCCGCCAACGCTTTGTCCAATTCCCCGCTGAACAGAACGATCGTGGCGTTTTCCTGGGTGTTGGGGGTCAATGCGCCTAAGGTGCAATTGACATCCTTGTGTCCCTTGACGATCTCGGCGATGTACTTGTTGCCTTCGGTCACGTTGGAGACCAGGGTATGCCCGTTACTGGCGCTCCAGGTTTCCACGTCCTTCGCGAATCCCGGATCGGTCGCGATGATCTGGATATGATCGCCTTCATTGGCTTCCGTGATGGCTTTATAGGTGGCCATCAAGGGTCCCGGGCATTGCAGCCCGACGACGTCGACGACTTTTCTCTCACTCATGCTCTTCCCCGTGATTTCATCGACTTTCGTATCGACCGATTTCTTCGTGGTGCTGAGTTCGTACTTGAACGACTTGTAGGTGGAGTATCCGCCGGAAACGTTGAAGAGTTTGGTGAATCCATTGGCTTTGAGGATGCGGATCGCGATGTAGGCGCGTAATCCGACCTGGCAGTTGACATAGATCGGGGTATCTTTGGAGACCTTGATTTCACCGATGCGTTGACGCAGTTCATCGACTTCGATGTTGACGGCGCCCGGGAAATGTCCGGTCGAGAATTCGATCGGCGTACGGACGTCCAATAAGTACGCCCCTTCTTTCGCCAGTTGTTCGACCTGTTGGACATAGGCGACGCTGTAATCTTGATGCATCACGTTTTCGGCGATATAGCCGAGGATGTTGACCGGATCCTTCGCACTGCTGAAGGGCGGGGC
>SBEK01000192.1 GCA_009668925.1 Deltaproteobacteria bacterium | reverse complement strand
CCCTCTGGAGGGGGTAGGGGGAGGTCAAGAGGCGTCAGCATTTTTTACGCCAGGAATTCGTCTTTAGAAATGCCGCCAATAGGACCGGAAAGGTGAAATGTGAAAATCGGATTGACTATCTCTCTTGTTATTTCCGATGCAGGCCTAGTGAAGCGCGGGCGTCGAGCGAGGCCTGCGTCGCCTTAACGGCCGGGTGCAGCGCCCTGTTTCTTTTTCATCACAGATGCGGATTTATGATTAATTGATCTCCAGGTATTTCAGCTCAGTCATTTTTGTTCCATATTTTCTTTCCAGGCTGCGCATGATGAAGTGCCCGCGCGCCATGTTCTGAAAATGGTCCATGAAAATGGAATTGATCAGGGCGCCGCCGGCTGCGCCGATCACCGGAACGGCAGAAGCGGCCGCTTTTTGCGACACGGTCGTTCCAAACCGGGAGGCGATGGTCCCGATCAATCTGACCAGGACGGGTGCGCCCTCTTCCGCGAGGCCCTTCTCCACGATGTATTTCGCCGCCTCGGAGACCTGTTTGGCCAAAAGCGCCTTTACGGCATAATAGCCGCTCTCGGCGGCATTGTCCTTATTCAAGCTTCCACCCAGCGCAAATACTTCCAGGCAGGCCAGCTTGGTTTCCACCGTTTGAACTTTTTCACCTTCACTTCGGGCGATATCGGCAATCGAGCGAAAGATGATCACGGTGGTTACCGGTAATTCGACGGCCAGCGCAGGCAGGCCGAAGGCGCCGCCCACGCCTCCGGATGCGGCCACCAGAAATTTATGGAAGGCGTCGCGGGAGGACTTCTTTTCGCCCGGAGCGAGCGTCTTGATGGCGGCATCCAGGGCGTACTGCAAAGATCGCCGCGTAATCGATTGAATGACGTCGGTCCATTTTGCCGGCAGGTAACTTACGGCCCGCTCAAAGGGCATGCCGACAATGTTGGTCAACCTGGCGGCAAGGCCGGGATTTTCCAAAAGACCTCTGGCGTAGGCCAGGCGTCTGATATCTTCCTTGGTCATTTCCATAGCTGATGCACCCTTTCGACTGATCGGATACCCCGATATTAAAGCGCTGGTTTTCTAGCAGACTGAGGTTGTTTCATATGGAAGGGGCTCTGCAAAAGAGCCCCTTTTCTTATTGGACGGGAATTGAACATGAAATCCCAACCAACGCAGAGCCCGGGGACATTGATCTCCGGGCTCCTGTGGTTTACTTATTTGCCGTTGGTGCAAAGCTCTTATACGAGGTATCGATGGGCGGCATTTTTACCTCGCCCGTCCGCCGGGGAAGTTTGCCGTAGATCGGATCATCCTGCCAGCCGTCAATATGGGCGGCCCGTTTTGCCGCGGACTGAAGTTTTTTCCAGTTGGCGCTTGTGTAGAGAAACATCTCCTGAGCGGCCATGGAACCCTCGCCATGAATGGTATCGACCTGGTAATGGTTGCCCGTGATATCCTTGATCAGCCGCAGGATGCGCAGACGATGCTCGGTCGGAATGCCGTCCTTGGCCGCCAGATATTTCTCGATGTAGGGTTGAATTTCAGGGTTCTTCCAATCGCGGTAAGCCGGTACGGTGGTTGTCAAGCCGCCGCCGATGTCCTGCATATGCTGGCAGACCGTGTGAATGTTGCTGGCATAGGTCCACTTGGAGGCGTTGATGGCCATGCGGTTGGGCATCATCACGTCCATCCCGAACTCCGTCATCGGATCCAGGCAGGCCTGTTTTCCAAGCAACTGCACTGTTTCCGTGATGTAGGCCATCCAGGCCAGCTTTTTCCGGACATGGGGCACATTCTGGACCCCGTTGTATTCCGCGATCAGGCTTGCGGCTCCGGTCATGGTTTCCAGAGTTCCCGTCATCTTGCAGGTCCCGAAGAGGCGGTGATAACTGGCAAAGGCATAAGCCAGGACTTGAGAATACTGCCATTCGCCGCACATGAAGACCCGTTCCCAGGGCACAAATACATTATCAAAGACAATCAGGGATTCCGACGGCTGCAAATGATCGGATATGGGATAATCGAATTCGCACTCATCACCGTACATGCGAACGTTGGGCTCAACTCCCAGGAGCTTCACACCGGGCGTATTGACGGGCACCGCAAAGCCCAAGGCGTAATCTTTGTCATCTTCGCCATGGGTCCGGCAGGGCAGGCAGAGCAGTTCGTTGGCACAGGGAGAGGAGCTGATGTGCACCTTGGCGCCGCAAACCACGATGCCGTCCTTCTGCTTGTCCACGATTCGCAGGTAAAAATCCTTATGCTGTTTTTGCTTCGAAGGATGGAGACTGCGATCCCCTTTCACATCGGTAATGGCGCCGGTGATACCCAGGTCGTTCTTCTGCAGGTACCGGCGGTAATTCTCGACGCGCTCCATGTAGTTCGTCTTCAGCTTGCTGTCCATGACCTGCGCAGCCACGGAAAACGCCGCCAGCGCATCGGCGCCCATGCAATGAAGCATGACCCCGCCCCCGGACCGGACCCCGACCGTATAGCATTCGCGCCGGCGCAGCATGTCCTGCGGCGTCTTCGGGGAGGTCAGGAGGAAATTGATATCCTCGCCGTCCTTATCCTTGGCCACAAACAAATCCCGGTAATCCGGATGGTTCGGCAAAACGTAATCCATGGCCGCCATCCGCACAATCGTGCTCACCGTCGGATGCGTCCGCACATCCTTCACCTTTTCCCCCAGGCACCAGACTTCCCGTCCGTCGTTCAAACTCTCCAGGTACTGCTCGACTGTTCTAATCATCCTCGTTACTCCTTTCCTTATTATTTTGATTTTCTAGTTTTCTTTTTTCCGGATAGCTCCCCGCGGCGAACCGTTTCGATCTTTCCCCACCGCCGGCTGATGTTGGGGTTGAGGCGCCGCTTCCCCTTCACGATGCTCAGAATACAACAAGGGACATTATTAAGAAAAACGGACTCGGCACGAAAGTCAGTCTGAATCTTGCGGATTCGTTTAATTCACTTTCGGATAAGTTACGCCAAACCGCAGAAAATGCAAGGGGTAGCTACTAACAGGGGTAGCTACTAACAAAAGCGCGGGTATGTTCCAGCGTCTTATGAAAACCTTGACATTGAACCCGGTTTATAATAACAGCTGTTTTAATAAAGGGAGAGGAAACGCCCCGTGTCACCTCCAAAGACGTTATCCAGAAGCGATTTCATCAATGCGGCATTTAAGCTTGTCCGGGAGCATGGGTGGGCCAATTTGACGACCCGCAACCTTGCCAGGGAGCTCGCATCATCGACCATGCCCTTTTACTCTCAATTCAGTGCTATCAGCGACCTTGAAAACGAAGTAATCAGGAAAGCCATGGACTTGGTCGCCGATTATGAATCGAGGCCTCACACGGGAAACCCTCTGCTGGATACAGGAATCGGATATGTTCTGTTTGCCTGGGAGGAACCGCATCTGTTTGCGGCCCTGAACGACAAGAAGCACGTCAAGATGCAAACAAAATACGGTGATATTCAATTTCGCAAACAGGTCGAGGAGTTGGCCCGGCATCCAAAAATGAAGGGCCTTTCTTACGAACAAGTCCGCAATCTTCAATTTCTTGCGTGGACGTTCGTTTACGGCATTGCCGGCATGAAAAGCTGGATAGATGAAACCCAGGTAAACTTCAAGAAAGAAGACCTGCTCCGGTGGATCACGGATGGATTAAGAGCGCTCGGGGACGGCTATATTCAAAATTTCAGACAGTCTTCCTTGATGAAGAAGAAAGGAAATAAAAATGAGAAAAAATAAAGCACAGCCTGGCTCAGGGGAGATGCTGCCCGGCTTTTTTAATACGCTCATAATAACATATGTTATTGTGCTGCCGGATGATTTTTAAAATAGTGGATTTCTTGATCGAGAAAGCCATGAATATTAAAAAGGAGGTTAGTTAGTTTCTATGAAGGATGGATGCAAGAATGGATTATTGAAAACTGCGGCAATGGTATTGGCTTTGATTGTTGTCTTCGCCTTCTCTCTATCCACGGCGATTGCAGCTCCAAAGGCGAAAGCTGGAAAAAAGACCACTAATGAAACGGTTAATGCGGCAACGGGAATGCGACTGGAGAATTTCCCGGATATGTCGGATTACGATCCCAACAATCCTATCATCCCCACCGGAGACACGATCAAGGTGGCCATCGTCGGCTCTTTTTCAGGACCGGGCGCCATCAACGGACAGCTCTATTTCAATTCAGTCCAGTGGGCGGCGCATGCCATAAATAAGAAAGGCGGTATCTACGTCGACGGCAAGAAGAAGCTGATCGAAGTGTTCAAGGCCGACCACATGTCCAACACTGCCACCTGCAAGAAGGTTTCCGAACGTATGGTCCTGAAGGAAAAGGCTCAATTCCTGCTGGGTTCGGATGGCAGTCATATGCAAAAGATAATTAACGAGACCGCCGGCAAGTACAAGGTTATCGCCGTCAGTGTCTTCGCCAATTCCGATGATTTGCAGGATGCCGTGAATTTTAACCGGTATGCTTTCCAGTCGTCTTTCTCCACGGAACAGATGGGACGGGGGCTGGCGTACTACTACGGCCAGATCCGGAAAAAAGAAACGAAATTTTACATCCTGAACCAGGACTATTCCTACGGCCGCGGCCTGGCCGAAGGCTTTAAAAAAGGAATGCAGGAATATTATCCCGCCGGCCAGATCGTGGGTGAAGATTACCACAAGCTCTTTCTAACCGACTTTGCCCCCTATCTGACCAAGATCAAGGCATCAGGTGCGGAAGTCATTTTTACGGGCGATTGGGCGCCGGATGCAGGCAACCTCCTCAAACAGGCCCGCCAATTGGGAGTCACTCTCCCCTTCTGCAATCTCTACATGGACGAACCCAATTCACTCGGCGAAGTCGGCGTTGAAGGAACGAAAGGGCTGATCAATATCACCCAGTACGGCGCCGAGAACCCGGCTCTTAAAACGGAAGCGGACAAAAGATATTATAAGATGTGGCATGAACTCTGGAAAACATGGAAGATCCCTTACAACACCACGCTGTATCAGTACCCTTGGGGCAACATCGGCTCCTGGACTGAACAGGTCTTTTGGCTTTTTTCCGTGATCGAACGGGCCAAGTCAACGGACCCGGAGAAGATCATACCGATCTGGGAAGGAGACACGTTTAAATTCATGAATAATAAAATCGTTACCATGCGCGCGTGCGATCACAAGATCATTCAAGATCTCCACATCAATGAATACTTGCCGCCCGAGCAGCAGAACAAGAGCATGACCATACCGCCCTATTACTGGACCAAAAACAGCTCCAATACCGGCTTGAGTCATAAAATTCCGGCAGACAAGGTCCTCCCCTGGATGGATCAGAAGCTGGACCGCTGCAAGGGAAAAAATAACTGGGGCAAATAATCGCTTTGGATAAATATCCCTCGGGGCATTGCCCGCCACATCGCCGGGCAATGCCCCAAAAACCATCCGGGCTCCGCGTGCATTAGCAATGGGGAGCTTGTTTTTTATAAGGAGTTGGAATGGAAGAAAAATCCTGGCATCAGCTTTATGATTTTTATGTACCGACCACCATCCGATATCCCAGGATACCGGTTCAGAAATTGTTTCACAGATCGGCGTCAGTTTTCGCGGATAGAACCGCCATCAATTTTTTCGGCACGGAGATGACCTATTGGCAGCTCAGAGAACAGGTTCTCCGCATGGCCCACGCTCTGGGCCGCCAAGGCTTAAAAAAGGGAGACCGCGTCGGAATTCAGCTGCCGAATTGCCCCCAGTTCGTTGTCGCGTATCTCGCCACGATCTCACTGGGCGCGATCGTCGTGAATGTCAATCCCCTCTACACATCCGAAGAGCTTCGTCACATCATCACCACAACGGGCATGGATACGCTATTCACCTTTGACATGAACTTACCGGTGGTTCGCCCCCTGGCGAAAGCGCTCGGCGTTAAACGGGTGATCGTAACCAGCGTCAAAGACTACATCAAAGGACAGATCGTAAGCACCGCCCGTTCTCTTGATCTCGAAGAGGGGTGGCTTCATTTTTCCAAACTGATTGAAGAATGCCCTACCACGACGATCCCGCGAATCACCATCGATCCCGAAGATCCCGCGCTGATCCAGTTCACGGGGGGCACGACGGGATTTCCCAAGGGTGCGGTTTTGACCCATGGCAATATCGTGGCCGCCACTCTGCAAGCGCTCTTGTGGGGCGGCCCGCCCCCGGAGAGGAATCTCTTTGTCCTCGGCGTGCTCCCGCTCTTTCACGTCTACGGAAACATCTCCGTGATGAATTGGGGGCTCGTCAGCGGGGCCACCCAGATTCTGCTCCCAACATTCACTCTCGATGAGGTCATGGACACGATAGGAAAATTTCCGGAGATCTCATATTTCCCGGCGGTGCCCACCATGATCACGGCCGTAATGAATCACTCCCGGACCGGGGATTTGAACCTGGACAGGCGAATCAAGCTCCTCAATTCCGGCGGCGCCCCCATGCCCGCCGAGCTGATTGAAAGAGTGAGTGAAATGGGGATTGCCTTCGGCGAGGGGTGGGGCATGAGCGAATCGACCGCCCTTGGCACGGCGAACCCGCTGCTGGCGCACAGGACGGGATCAATCGGTATCCCCATGCCGGATAACGAGATTCGGCTGGTCGATCCGGAAAACGGCACCGAGGACGTCAAACCGGGTGAGCCCGGAGAAATCATCCTGCGGGGGCCGGTTGTTATGCAGGAGTACTGGAACAACCCGGAGGAAACCCGCGACCAGCTCCGCGACGGTTGGCTCTTCACAGGGGATATTGCCCAAACCGATCAGGACGGTTATATCTACATCGTCGATCGTAAAAAGGATATGATCATCGCGGGCGGCTTCAACATCTACCCGAGAGAAATCGACGAAATCCTTTACCAACACCCCAAGATCAAAGAGGCGGTCGCGGTGGGAGTGCCTGATGCCTACCGGGGTGAGACGGTGAAAGCTTTCGTGGTCCTGAAAGACGGCGAAACGGCTGCAGAAAGAGATATCATCGATTTCTGCCGTGAAAAGATGACTGCCTACAAGGTCCCCAAAAGCGTGGAATTCCGCAAAGAGATTCCCAAGTCCGCTGTCGGGAAGATCCTGCGAAAAATCCTGCGGGACGAGGAATTAAAGAAACGAGCGGAAAAATGAAAACGGCCTCAGAACAATTAAAAGAAGCAACGAAGAGGAGGAAATAGAACTTTATGAGAACCAAGCAGGATTATATCAAGGGCCTGTCCAGGATGAAGCGCAACATCT
>SBEK01000012.1:8501-35560 GCA_009668925.1 Deltaproteobacteria bacterium | reverse complement strand
TCGTGACAGGCGCCGGCGGAGGGTTGGGCCGGGCGTATGCCCTGGAGCTGGGCCGCCGCGGTGCAAAGGTTGTCGTAAACGATTTCGGAGGCGCGCCCGACGGGTCGGGACCGGGCGCGGCCGGTCCCGCGGATACGGTTGTTGCCGATATCAAAGCCATGGGCGGCGAAGCCGTCGCCAATTACGACAACGTCGCCACGCCCCAGGGCGGCCAGAAGATCGTGAAGACGGCGCTGGATGCTTTCGGCAAAGTCGACATCCTCATTAACAATGCCGGCATCCTCCGGGATAAGGGCATCCTGAAGATGGATCCGGAAAACTGGTCGGCTGTCCTCGCCGTCCATCTCAACGGCGCCTATAACGTGACGCGGCCGGCTTTTGAAGCCATGCGGCAAAACGGTTACGGCCGTATCGTCATGACGACTTCCGCGGCCGGCCTTTACGGCAATTTCGGACAGACGAATTATTCCTCAGCCAAACTGGGGCTTGTCGGGTTCATGAATTCGCTGAAGCTGGAGGGTGCGAAGTACAATATCAACGTCAACACCATCGCTCCGATTGCCGCGTCCCGATTGACCCAGGACGTGATGCCGCCGGAGATGCTCCGGAGGATGAATCCGGATTATGTCTCGGGCATCGTCCTGTATCTGTGCTCCGAAGCGTGCCGGGATTCCGGCAATATCGTAAACGCGGCGGCCGGATTTTACAGCCGGGCGGCGATTCTGACCGGTCCCGGCGTCCTGCTGGGGGACGAAACGCACGTGCCGACGCCGGAAATGATTCGCGACAACTGGGATCAGATCAACAGCCTGGAAGGCGCGAAACCCTATACGGAACTCAATATGGCCGTTATGGATTTTCTGACGCCTCCCGCCGCCGGCGCTGCGGCGCCCCAAAGCCGCCCGGGCGGACCGGACGTTGCGGGGGTCTTCGAGAAGATGCCCTCCGTTTTCAATGCGGCGGCCGCCGCCGGCAAAGAGGTGACCTTCCAGTTCAATATCTCAGGGGCAGCAGGCGGGGACTGGTTGGTCGTCGTCAAGGATGGAACGTGCAGCGTCACGGCCGGGAAGGGAGCGAATCCGACGACAACCATCGGCATGGCCGATACGGATTTTGTTGACCTGATTACCGGAAAACTTGACGGCATGAAGGCTTTCAGCGCCGGTAAACTGAAGGTCGGCGGGGATATGATGAAATCCCAGCTTATCGGAAAGCTGTTCAAATTCAACCCATGAGGAGGTGGTGTAATGGCTTCAGGAATCAGAGATAAAGTCGCTATTATCGGCATGGGATGCAGCCGGTTCGGAGAGCGATGGGATACAGGCGCCGAGGGTCTGATGGTGGAGGCCTTTCAGGAAGCGATTGCCGATGCCGGCATTGAAAAGAAGGATATTCAGGCAGCCTGGTACGGGGTCTGTATGGATGAGATCAGTGTGGGCAAGGGAGCTCCTTCGCTGGGCGTGGCCCTTCGTCTGCCCAACATTCCCATTTCCCGAATGGAAAATTATTGCGCCACGGGCACGGAGGCGTTCCGCGGAGCGGTTTACGGCGTCGCGTCGGGCGCTTACGATATGTGTCTGGCCCTCGGTGTCGAGAAGTTGAAGGATACAGGGTACGGGGGACTCCCCTCCTGGGGGTCGGCGGCGGGAACCCTCGTATGGCAGGTTTTCCCCAACGCGACGGCGCCGGGACTTTTTGCCCAGCTCGCTTCCTCCT
Organism: Deltaproteobacteria bacterium; assembly: GCA_009668925.1. The sequence goes on along the minus strand of SBEK01000012.1, from coordinate 33,844 downwards.
ATGTCGCCAAATATAAAATTCAAAATGACGACATCAAACAGGCCATCGCCCGTGTTTCGGTGAAAAGCCACGCCAACGGCGCCTTGAATCCCAAGGCTCATCTGCAAAAGGCGGTGACGATCGATCAGGTTCTGGCGGCCCCGATCATCGCCTGGCCTTTGGGGCTGTTCGACTGCTGCGGTGTCAGCGACGGCTCGGCCTGCGCCATCGTTACGACGCCGGAGATCGCCCAAAGACTGGGCAGAAAGAAGAGGGATCTGGTGACGGTCAAGTCCGTCCAGCTGGCCGTCAGCAATGGGTATGAAGGCGGCTTCAACGAGTGGGACGGAGCAAATTTCGTGACGACAGACAAATGCAGCGCCGTCGCCTATCAGGAAGCCGGGATCACGAACCCGCGCGAGGACATCAGCATGTTCGAATGTCACGACTGCTTCTCCATTACGGAACTCGTGACGTATGAGGATCTCCATCTCTCGGAGCGCGGCCGGGCCTGGAAAGACGCCTTAAACGGCATGTACGACCGGGACGGTAAAATCCCGGCCCAGATCGACGGCGGCCTCAAATGTTTCGGACATCCCATCGGAGCCTCAGGATTGCGGATGATTTATGAAATGTATCTGCAGCTGCAGGGCCGGGCCGATGCGCGTCAGCTCGAAAATCCGCGATACGGTTTGACACACAACCTGGGCGGTTTCCCTCACCAGAATGTGTGCGCGATTTCCATTGTCGGCAAGTATGGGCAATAATTCCGCAGAGCGCGGATGATCCCCGCACCGCGGAGGCGGCTTGGCGGCTATCTCCACCTTTGCGGCCTCCGGGCAAAGCGGTTTTTGCGAAGGGATCGGAAGCGATAGAACAGCGCATTTTGATGAGGAGACGAATCGATGGATATTATTCAATATACGGATGAACACCGAATGTTTAGGGATACCTTCCGGAAGTTCGTGGCGAATGAATTGCTTCCCCATGTCGAGGAGTGGGAAGAGGCCGGGATCGTTCCCAAGAGCGCCTGGAAGAAAATGGGAGAACACGGATTTCTGGGCATGTCCGTTCCGGTGGAATACGGCGGCGCGGGAGCGGACTTTCTGTACTCGGTAATCGTCATCGAGGAATTGGGGCATGCCAATTTCGCCGGACTGGCGGCGCCCCTGCACACCGATATCGTTGTCCCCTATCTCACGGCCTTCGGTTCCGAAGAGCAGAAGCAGAAGTATCTTCCCGGCTGCGTCACCGGCGACATCATCACGGCGGTGGCCATGACGGAGCCCAATACCGGCAGCGACCTTGCCGCCATCAGGACGACGGCCGCAGAGGACGGGAAGGACATTGTCTTAAACGGCCAGAAAACCTTTATCAGCAGCGGGATCAACTGCGACCTGTGCATTGTGGCGGCAAAGGATTTGACTTGTCCGGACCCCCACAAAGCGGTGGACCTTTTTATTGTGGAAGCCGGCACGCCGGGCTTTGAGAAGGGCAGACGGATTAAAAAGGCCGGCTGGCACAGCCAGGATACCTCGGAACTGTATTTCACGGACTGCAGAATTCCCCAAGAGAACCGTCTGGGCGAAAAAGGAACCGGTTTTTTGAAACTCATGACCAAGCTTCAGCAGGAGCGTCTGGTGGTGGCCATTTGCGGCATCGCGGCCGCGGAATACATGCTTTCGACGACGATCCGGTATTGCCGGGAACGGACCGTTTTTGGAAGGCCCGTCTCCAAGTTTCAGGTCAATCAGTTCACCTTGGTGGAATGCGCCACGGAGATCAGGATCGGCCGGACCTTTGTGGACAAGCTGATTGCGGATCACATGGAGGGGCGGCAGGTGATTATCGAGACATCGATGGCCAAATACTGGATCACGGATATGGCCCACCAGGTTGCGGACAGATGCCTCCAGCTCCATGGAGGGTACGGGTATTGCGATGAATACGGGATTTCGCGGGCCTGGCGGGACAGCCGGGTGGGCCGGATTTTTGCCGGAACCAACGAAATCATGAAGACCATTATTGCCAAGTTTATGGGGCTATAGCGTATGGCCGGACCGCTTACAGGTTTAAAAATTCTCGACTTTACGACCCTTTTACCGGGACCCTATGCGACCATGATTCTGTCCGATCTGGGGGCGGATGTCTTAACGGTTGCCTCCGGAAGCCGGCCTGATCTGGCGGCCATAGTGCCGCCGTTTATCGGCGATACCGGTCTGACCGCCGCTTCTGCTTATCTCGGCCGCGGGAAGCGATCCCTGACGCTCAATTTGAAGGATGTCCGGGGGCTGCAGGTGATCCACCGCCTTCTCGAGCGGTACGACATCCTTATTGAGCAATTCCGTCCGGGAATCATGGCAAAGCTGGGATTGGCTTTTGATGATCTTGCCCCGCGGTATCCATCCCTGATTTATTGCTCTCTGACTGGCTACGGCCAGACGGGACCGATGAAGGACCGGGCGGGTCATGATATCAATTATCTGTCCCTCTCCGGGCTGATGGGCTACGCGGGGCGCAAAAAAGAGGGGCCCGTGCCGATGCCCCTGCAGATCGCCGACGTGGCTTCCGGATCCAATAATGCCGTCATCGCTATTCTGGCGGCGGTCATCAGCAGGGTGAGGGACGGAAAAGGGCAGCATCTCGATATTTCCATGACCGACGGGGCTTTTACTTTCAACGCCCTGGCCGCGGCCGCCTACCTTGTTTCGGGTGAAGAGCCAAAACGGGAGGGATTTATTCTCAACGGCGGATCCCTGTATGATTTTTATAAGACGGCGGACGGCCATTACCTGAGTTTCGGCGGCCTGGAGCCGCAATTCTTCACTGCCTTCTGCCAGGCCATCGGACGCCCCGATTGGATTGCCGGCGGCGTGGCCCCGCCGGACTGCGCCGGCGTCAAGAAGGAAGTGCAGAAGATCATCAGGAGCAAAACGCGCGGGGAATGGAAGGAAATTTTCGACAAAACGGATGCGTGCGTTGAACCCGTTCTCTCCCTTCCGGAAGCGCTGGAAAGCCCTCTGGTCCGGGAACGCCGGTTGACGACGGACGTTGCGCTGCCGGACGGCAGCACCGTCACACAGCCGGCCTGTCCCCTCAAGTTTTCGGCAACCCCTCCGGCATACGGAAAAGCGGGTGTCAAGGCGGGAGCGCATAACCGGGAAGTCCTCCTCGAAGTGGGGTACAGCGAGGCGGAGATCAATGAGTACGGAAAGCTGGGGCTGTTCTCATGAAGGGAAGGTCCCGATCAGGCTGACAAGGATAATGGGAGGTGAGCATGGCCGACAAATCAAAAGCAGGGATGGTATTTCCCCCTTACACCTTCGAAGTGGAAAAGGGAAAGATCGCCGAGTTCGCTATGGCCGTTTCGCAGAAGGAGAGCAAAAGCCAGGTGAAGCAGATTTACGTCGATGCCCAATCGGCAAAGGCGGCGGGGTATGAGGACATTGTTCCTCCGGCGACGTTTCCCATATGCTTTGCGCTCTGGGGCGGCGGAGGATTAATGCCCCTGGTGCAGGCCGTCGGCATCAATCTGGGCAGACTGCTTCACGGAGAGGAAGAGTATGAGTATCTGCTTCCCATTCATCCGGGCGACGTGATGACCGGCGTCACGAGAGTTGTCGAAATGTTTGACAGGGAGAAGAAAGGCCGGCCGGGAAAATTCATGGAGTTCACCGTTATGGAAACGGAAATCAGGAATCAGCGCGGCGAACTGGCGATTCGCGCCCGCACAACTTTAGTGGAGCGATAGGAGGAAGCCATGATGAAAGCATTGACGTATGAGAGTATAAATGTCGGCGATGCGATGCCGGTATTTACATCCGATCCCGTTACCCGGACGCATTTGGTCCGCTATGCCGGAGCCTCGGGAGACTTCAATCCTCTCCACCACGACGAGACGTTCGTCAAAATGTTCGGAATGCCCCGGGTGATCTCTCATGGGATGTTCGTGATGGGCATTGTCGGACAGGCCGTCACGGATTGGGTGGATGACAAAAACCTGCGCAAATTCGGCGTCCGGTTTTCCGGGATGACGGAACCCATGGATCTGGACGACCCGAACTCCGTGGACAGGGCCACGATTGTCGTCACCGGCAACGTGGTTGAAAAATTTGAGGCGGACGGTGAAAAAAGGATGCGCTGCGACATCCGGGCGGCGGACAAACTGGGCGGCGTAAAGCTGACCGGTTCGTTTATTGCGGCTCTTTCCTGAAACAATTGCGAAAACCGCTTCCGGCGCACACCGGGAGCGGTTGACTCTTCCTCGCCGTGCACTCTTTTGCCGCACCCTGACCTGCAAAAGACCGCCGGAGGTGTGCAAAGGATCAAACATCTTCAAATACACCCTTCCCTTCCGAATCCGGGCATAACGGGCTTTGGAGCGTTATTTAAAATATCTCGGTTCCTTCATCATACTGCAACATTGAAACACTATCATCCCTCCGTAATACTGAAAACACTCTATCGGAAGGAGATAGATTTTGAGCAAGACAAATACGGCCGCACAACCGTATCCGGTCGGCACCGGTCCCGGCTCTCGGAAATCGATCGAAGGGATCGCGGATCTGCTGGGTGTAAAATATGATCGACTGGGTCTCAATGTCGGATCGCTTCCCTTTGCACCATCCGATACAACCGCCGGCAGTGAAGCGGAAATGCAGACGGTCGTCGTCGGGGAAAAGAGCGATGTGGATCTGCCTCTTTTCATCGAACAATCCAACTATTTTGCCAATACGAAGCGGCGGGCGAAAGCCGGCGATACCTCTCGCAAGGTGATGACCGAACTGGAGCAGTATCTGAACACAAACAAAGCGAATATCTGGGAGAACAGTTGGGTTCGTTTTCCGCAAGACAAGATGGGGGCGCTGGCCAGGACAATCCTTCAATATGACATACGGGCGGACAAGGCGAATTTATTCGCCCGCAGGCGTTCGGATATCGATCGGTTTCTTTTTCAAAAGGACGGGCAGGACCATATCCGCGTTCCGATCAGCTATCTGTTGAAGCTGTCTCTGGCGGAAGCAATTGATCGCGAACAAGACGTCCATCCTCTTATTCATCAAACCGGCCTGCAGGTCATGCAGTATTATCTGAATGACAACACGTCTCCGGAGACATCATCTTTTTATGTCATTGCCGCACCGTCGGAAGGAGGCATGGGGAGGGCCGTGGCCAGGGAGATGGCTGTCCGCTTTCTATTAAGTCAGCTGCTGGTCTTGTACGCCAATAAAAAATATGAGCTGGAGTCCGGCGGACAAAAAGCGATGATTTTCCTGTCGCCGCATCCGCCGACCCGCCAGAAGTCTCTGAACCATTGCATCTCCGATGCATTTTACCGCGAACTCTTCATGAATCCCTGTCTTTCCGGCTGGGACCGGGGAGAGGAAAAGTATCAATACATGCATCTGTGTCACCGCGTTTTGAGCCGCAGTCAGTTTAACGCTGTTCTGAAGCTGCGCGAAGCGGGAATTATAACGAACAATCTGGTCTCGCTGCCCAACCTGTCCAATATGAGCCTGGCCAATAATGGAATCCATGTGAGTTTCGGGAGCACAAAAATCAGCCGTCTGCTTCAGGATCCGTCTTCCGGATTTTCCGCTCGGGAGGAAAAGTATGTCGGGGATCTGGCTGTGAAAATTGTCGAGCATTTCCTGCCGCTGTTCGTCGGCACGTACAGTGCCGCTCCTTATCGGCTGGATTTCATCGATTTCCATCCGGAGAAAGCACTCGGATTTCTTCCGCATGAACTGGATTATACGCATCTGCGCATGCTCTGGCGGCGCTGGCAGAAGAAAGCGGATCTGAATATCTTCGGCCGCTCCGTCACGCCCTTCGGACCGCGGTGGATCGACAATTTGATCAGCAAAATGTTTCGCCTGAAGGGAGATTTCATCCCCGACTTTCGCCTGATCGATTACCTCGTTGTGCTCATGAGCACGGACGAAAGTCCGGCATTAAACGGCGCATTGGGCAATTCCAAGCGGCTTAAAGAGGATCTTGCCGACCTCGGTGTGTTCGACACGAAGATGTCGCTTTATCTCCTGGAGAAGCTGCGGGAATACGGCGTTATGGGATTCTCAGGTTTTGAAGGCCGCCACCACAGCCTTTTTGAAAGTTTCACGCGGGATATGGGACCAGCCGTCGATTTGCAGAACTTGCTCTACCTTTTGGCCTTCAAATATATCATCACCGGGCAGATTAACCATGAGCGTATTCCGGACGATCCGCAGGTTGAAAGTGAAAGACGTCAGGTGATTTTCGGTGCGGCCATCGGCATCCCGACATTCTTTGTGCGCCATGACACCGGCAATGCCCTTTTGAAAAAAATAATCGCCCGGACCCAGCGCGTGCGGGTGAGCAGCCGCTATCCGGGGTATTTGCGGGTACACAATCTTGAATACCGGCGGGCGCTCGTTAATACCCTGCGCGAGGATGCGGCGGATCTCATCGAAATGCTCGGGATGCGGGAAAATATAGATGAACTTTGCGCAAGACTCAATGATCCGAAAATGAATGCGACGTCCGGCAGGCTGACGCGGGGGATTCTGGATATAGCCGGTGCCAAATCTCCGCTGGATCTCAGCGCCGACGCGTTCAATCAGGCAGCGGAAAAATATTATCGGGAGGATTTGCGCAGCCATCACATCCGGGAGGCCTTCGGGCTCCTTCGCGAGGACCTGGAAGGATTGGAAAACGTTTCGGATGATTCAAGGCGGGAAATCCGGCACACGCTCCACAGTATTTTGAAGGGAAAAACAGCGGGAGAGTTTCTGTCCGATGCCGAGCAGAAAATCATCCGTGAAACAGCGTCGTCTGCGGCGCTTGCGAAAATGATTCATCTGGTTCTGGTGCAGATCCATGATCAGACGCAGTGCAATCGAAAACATCTGGATGTAAAGGACGGTTAGTATCAGGACATGCAGCATCATTATATAGAGCGCGACACCCGCAGCATCAAAACAGAACAATTTTACGGCGGTGAGGCCGTGCAATTTCTTTATTCCCGTATCCGGGAACAATCCTCATGGCTCTTTCGCCAGTTGGTCAGCGCCAGAACTTCCCGCATCTTGAGCTATATGAATTATGATGGAATCCTGACCAAACGCATGACCAACCATCTTGATATCCACCGGCAACTCAATATTGATCCAGCGGAATGCTTGGAAGCTATGGAGAATCTAAACTCTCTCAGAAAAATATTTGAAAGAAAAATTCGCTACCGGGAATGCCGCCCGATGCCTAACGATCCGTGCGCGATCGTATCACCCGCGGATTCCCGCATGCTTTTGGGATCCTTTCAAGAGGAATCGGGACTGTTTATCAAGGATAAATTTTTCAACTATGAAGAAATGTTCGGGGTGAATAAACGCACGTGGCTTGCGGCTTTCCGGAAGGGCGATTTTGCGATTTTCCGGCTGACGCCGGAGAAATATCATTACAACCATACGCCGGTTGCCGGAAAAATTGTCGATTTTTATCAGATCCAGGGGGCGTATCACGCCTGTAACCCCAACGCGGTTGTGTCTGTGGTAACGCCCTATTCCAAAAATAAACGCATGGTGACGATCATCGATACGGATGTTGAGGGTGGAACAAAAGCGGGGCTCGTGGCCATGATTGAGGTCGTAGCGCTCATGATCGGCGATATCGTGCAATGTTACAGTGAAAAGAATTACGATCACCCTGTTGCGGCCGGAACGGGCATGTTTGTGAAAAAAGGCGTCCCCAAAAGTCTTTTCCGTCCCGGAAGCAGCACGGTCGTATTGATCTTTCAAAAAGACAGAGTGCGGTTCGCCGACGACATTGCCGCGAATATGTTTTTCCCCGAGGCTGAAAGCATTTTTAGCCGGGGCTTCGGGAAGTCACTGGTGGAGACGGAAGTCAAAGTCCGCTCGTTCATTGCCAGTTCGGTCATCAACGGAAAGAGGCAAAATGTTTCTAGACACGAAGAGGAGGTTATCCCATGAGACAAAAAAAAATCCAGTCGATCAGGAAGACTCTGGTGAAGAAAATGGACGAAATCTGGTCCAATGCCCATAGCACCCTGGCCAAGATGAAGAATTCCGAAGGTTCGTGCGCCGATCCTTTCGACCAGGCCGCGTCTGAGTCCAACAAATTTGTTGAACTGGCCTGCCGGGATCGAGAACGAGATCTCATGCTGAATATCAAGGAAACGATTTTGCGCATTGACCGGGGGCTGTTCGGCATGTGTGATCATTGCGGCCGGATCATCGATGACAGGAGACTATGCATCGAACCCATGAGCAGACTGTGTGCACAATGTCAGGAGGAAGAAGAACGGAACTTTAAACGAAAAAACAGACAGTGGGCGATGAAGGGGATGTCTTATAATCATGTTTGATGAAATCTTTTTGCTGATCCTTGCGGGCGCCGTTTGTCTCTTGTTTTCCTGGGCCTTCCGGACGCTTCCCCAAGAAGAGTGGCAGATTCTCGCCTGTCTGCCGGGCCGAAAAGGCCCCCGCGGCATCTGGAGCGGCGTCAATCTGACCTACTATGGTTTCTTTAACGCGCTGGCTTATGTGCTGGCCGTGGCGATGTTCCTGATCATGATCAGTTCCCTCCGCATCCCGCTTACGGCCGCCCTGTCCGTGATCCTGCCGCTTCTGGCCGTCTGCATGTGGGCGTCGCGCTTTATTGCGCGCCTGGTGGAAAAGAAACCGCATACATTTTCCGTCGGGGCCGCATCATTCGTCGGCATTATCGCGGCGCCGTGGATCATTGCGCTGGCGAATGCGATACTCGGCAAGCTGTGGATGGTCCACATTCCGTTCACGGAAACGTTGACGGCCATGGTGATCGCCTATGCCTTCGGCGAAGGAATCGGGCGGTTGGCCTGCATCAGCTTCGGCTGTTGTTATGGAAAACCGCTCGCCGAGTGCAGCCCGATTCACAGGCGCATTTTCCGGCGGCGTCATTTTGTTTTTTGGGGAAAGACAAAAAAGATTACCTATGCCGACGAGCTCGAAGGCCGGGCTGTGATTCCCGTTCAGGCGCTCACGGCGGTTATTTATACCGGGACCGGCCTCGTCTGTCTTTACCTCTTCCTGAAAGGCTGGGCGGCGGCAGCACTGATGCTGGGCCTTGCCCTGACCCAGACCTGGCGTTTTGTTTCCGAATTTCTGCGGGCGGATTACCGGGGAACGGGGCACATTTCCGCCTACCAGATCATGACGCTTGCGGGAATGACGTATGCCCTCGTCTTTGCGATGTTCAACACCGATCCCTATTCCATCCGACCGGATTTGGCACATGGGCTTCTTTCGCTCTGGAATCCCGCCTTAATCATCTTCCTTGCCGTTTTATGGATTGCGGCCTTCCTTTTCACCGGCAAAAGCAGCGTGACTTGCTCCTCAATCGACATCCGGATCGTGGGAAAAAACATCTAGCTTTGCGACAGAACCGATCAGCAATCTTGCCTTTGAAAGAAATCTCCCTATATTAAGTTTCAGCTTGCGGCATCCTCCGAAAAGGCCGGGAGAATGCCGTCGCCGGTTTGAAATACAACACGCTTCCATATTGTTTTCGTTGATTCATTGATCCGTCATCATATTGTAACATTGGAGCGGTATATTTCGTCCAAATTAAACGTGAGGAGGTTTATATGTGCAATATTGTTAAGAAAACAACATTAGGGCTTTTAGCCTTTATTTTCATGACGGGGGCGGCCGCTGCCGCCGATTCCATCGTCATCAAGGGATCGACCACGGTTCTACCGATTGCCCAGGCCGCTTTGGAAGCATACACGAAAAAGAATCCGGGCGTCCAGATTTCTTTATCCGGCGGCGGTTCCGGTGAAGGCATCAAGGCGCTGCTGGACAAGACGGCAGATATCGCCGACTCATCGCGCGAAATCAAGAAGGAAGAGATAGCGCTGGCCGAATCACGCGGCGTAAAACCGGTCGCTCATGTTGTGGCCTATGATGCGCTGACTCCTGTTGTTCATCCCAAGAATAAAGTGACCGACTTATCGATTGACCAGTTAAGCCAGATCTATCAGGGGAAAATTACCAACTGGAAAGAAGTAGGCGGCGAAGATCTGAAGATTGTCGTCATTTCGCGGGATTCATCTTCCGGCACGTTTGAATCCTGGGATCACTTTGTCATGAAAAAAGCGAAAGTAACTCCGCGTGCGCAGATGCTGGCATCGAACGGCGCCCTTTTAACGGCCGTTGCCAAAAATCGTTATGCCATCGCCTATTTAGGCATGGGTTATGTCAACAAAACCGTGAAGGCCGTGATGGTCAACGGTCTTGCCGCAACGGCTCAGGCAGCCATGTCCAAGGAATATCCTCTGTCCCGCGAGCTTTATATGTATACCAACGGCGAACCTACAGGCGAAGTGGCCAAATTCATCGCGTTTGTAAAATCGATCGATGGGCAGAAGATTGTGGCCAAAGAAGGCTTTGTTCCGCTCATGGACGTGAAAAAAACTGGCAAAAAGAAATAACATTCATTAATATGCAAGACAGATTTGCTGTGGCGTGAGATGCGTTCACCCACAGCGAATCTGTTTCTGGAATTCGCCGGCGGATGGATCATCCGCCGTCCCGCGATACTCCGCTCGGCCGGCACCGGCTGCAACAGGGAAAACTGCAACATGAATCGTCAGACAAAAGAAATTATCATCAAATACGTCTTTTTTGTTTTTGCCCTGGTGTCGATCATTGTTCTCGGCCTCATCGTCTTTTCTCTCTTTCGCGAGGGGGTGCCGATCTTCGGTAAGGTTTCGATAATTGATTTTATTTTCGGCATGGAGTGGTATCCCACCGCGGATCCGCCTTCTTTCGGAATCTTGCCTCTGATCGTCGGCTCTTTGATTGTCACGCTGCTGGCAACCGTTATTGCCGTGCCGCTCGGCGTCATGGCTGCCATCTATATTTCCGAGATTGCACCGCAGGCCGTGAAGGAGATTCTCAAGTCCATCATCGAGCTCTTGGCCGGTCTGCCTTCCGTCGTCCTGGGTTTTTTCGGAATGGTGATTGTCGCACCCTGGCTGCAGGAAACATTCGACCTTCCCACGGGTTTGAATATTATCAATGCCTCGATGATCCTGGCCATCATGGCTATCCCGACGATATCCAGCATTTCCGAAGATGCCCTTTACGCTGTGCCGCGTGAGTTCAAGGAAGCATCTTATGCGCTGGGGGCGACCAAATTTGAAACCATTGTGCAGGTAATTTTACCCGCCGCGATGTCCGGTATTTCCACAGCGGTCATGCTGGGGATGGCCAGAGCGATCGGCGAAACGATGGTCGTTCTCATGGTGGCCGGAGGCGCCGCTGCGATTCCGGAGAGCCTGTTTGATTCGGTGCGTCCGATGCCGGCCTCCATTGCCGCGGAAATGGGCGAAACCCCTTTCCGGAGCGCCCACTATCAGGCGCTTTTTGCTATCGGAATCGTCCTATTCTTTCTGACATTACTATTTAACCTCATTGCCGATTATATCTCGCACAAGTTCCGGCAGGTGGGGTCGGGAACGCTTTAGAACGGACAACTCATGAATTCGGCTTTATCCGGAAATAATGCCATGAAATGGCGCTACCTGAAACAGAATATCTTCTTTGCTCTGGTACGTGCGTCGGCGCTGATCATCACATTAGCCCTTGGCGGAATTATTCTTTATATCGTCTTTCACGGCATCGGATCCATCAGCTGGGATTTCATCACCAAACCGCCCACGGATTCTATGACGAAGGGCGGCATTATGCCGGCCATTCTGGGAACGATCTATCTGACCGTCGGCGCGATCGCTATCGGACTGCCTCTGGGGATCGCTTCGGCCATCTATCTGACGGAATACGCCAAACAGGGTAAGGTCGTCAGATTCTTGAAAGTCGGCATTAACTGTCTCGCCGGTGTTCCGTCGGTCGTCTTCGGGCTGTTTGGATTGGGCTTTTTCGTCATTTTTTTAAAGTTTGGATCGAGCATTTTGTCCGGGTCGCTCACCCTGGGATTTTTGATTCTGCCGACGATTATCGGAGCTTCGGAGGAAGCCTTGAAGTCGGTTCCGCAGACTTTCCGGGAGGCGTCGCTTTCCCTGGGTGTTTCCAAATGGCAGACGATCTACCGGATCGTATTACCCAATGCCCTGCCGGGCATTCTGACCGGTTCTATTCTGGGAATCGGCCGCGCCGCAGGAGAAACGGCTCCGATTATGTTTACGGCGGCGGCGTATTTTACGGCCAAACTGCCCGGATCGATTTTCGACGAGGTCATGGCCCTGCCGTATCACATTTATGTTCTGGCGACGGCGGGAACGAATATTGAAGCCACCCGGCCCATTCAGTTTGGAACGGTACTTGTGCTGGTAGCCGTGGTGTTGGGGATCGATCTCGCGGCTATTGTGATCCGCAGTTACATGAGAAGAAATAAAAGGTGGTAGGTATGGAAAGTGATGCCATAATCAAGCTCAAAAACGTAAACTTCTATTACGGACAATGCCGGGCGCTCACGGATATATCGATGTCGTTCGGAAAAAATAAAGTGACCGCGCTCATCGGGCCATCGGGATGCGGAAAATCCACGCTGCTCAGGCTTTTAAACCGGATGAATGATCTGATTGACGGGTCGCGGGTGGAGGGGGAAATTCTTTTTGATGAGCAAGATATTTATGCCCCGCACGTTGATCCGGTGGAAATCCGGCGCAAGATCGGCATGGTCTTTCAGAAGCCCAATCCCTTTCCGAAGACGATCTACAACAATATCGCCTATGGTCCGAAGTTAAACGGCGTGAAGTCAAGTGATCTGGACATCCTGGTGGAGCAAAGCTTAAAGCAGGCGGTGTTATGGGACGAAGCGAAAGATGTCTTAAATAAGTCCGCCATGAATCTTTCCGGGGGTCAGCAGCAGCGGCTCTGTATTGCGAGGGCGCTGGCAATGAAGCCGGATATCCTGCTGATGGACGAACCGACCTCGGCGCTCGATCCTATTTCCACCGCGAAGATCGAGGAACTCATCGAAGAACTGAAAAAACACTATACGATTATCATCGTGACGCATAACATGCAGCAGGCGGCGCGTATTTCGGATGAAACGGCGTTCTTTTACTTAGGAAACCTGATCGAATATAATAAAACGGAAAAGATATTTACCAAACCGGATGTGAAGCAGACGGAAGATTATATCACAGGAAGATTCGGATGAAGGGACGACTTTGGAAAGAGGCTTATCTGCTGCGTTGCGCTGCATTCTTCCCCAGCCTTCGCCGGGGCAGGCTACCTGCGGCGTATGACCTGAAGGTCACGCGTGAAACTATACGCCTCATTCCTCATGCTCCGGGAGTGCTGCCCCGAGCTGCGACTAGGGGGCGCAAAATAAATGGATATTTACGCTGCCGGTATGAGACGATAGGCGAATACAGTTGCGCGCCTTGCATTTAAACCTTTTTACAAAGCCGTAATAAGAAGTAGCAGGTTTTCAACTGGAGGATCAAAATGGAAGAAAAAAAACACACCAGTTTGCACTATGAAAAAGAATTGCAGGAAATCAAAAACGGTCTGATTTACCAGGGTGTCCTGACGGAAAAAGCCATTCAACTGGCGATGACATCGCTGGCTGAAAGAAATTCCGATATCGCCAGAAAGGTCATCAAGGACGATGATGAAATCGACAAACTGGATACCGAACTGGAGGAGAGGTGCATCAAGATTCTGGCGCTCAGGCAGCCCACGGCCATCGACTTACGATTTATCACGACGGCGATTAAAATCACCGGCCATCTGGAAAGAATCGGCGATATGGCGGTCAACATCGCCGAGAAGGTCCTGCTGCTCAACCAGGAACCGCAGCTCAAACCTTATATCGATTTGCCTCGCATGACCGATCTGGTCGGCTCGATGATCAAGGATTCGCTGGACAGTTTTATTCGCAACGACCTGGTGATGGCGGAAAAAATCCGCCGGTCGGAACAGGCGGTAGATGATTTAAACGAACAAATATTTCGGGAACTGCTGACCTTTATGCTGGAGGATTCCAAGTCCATTCACCGCGCCCTGATGATCATGCAAATATCCAAAAATCTGGAACGTATTGCTGATCATGCCAAGGGCATTGCGGATATGGTGACCTACATGATAACAGGCAAATCCGTTCGTCATCAGACGTATTCTCCGAACGAGTGAGGGGCGGCGTGAAACGCAATCTTTTTTTAAAGATATTTTTCTCCTATCTGCTTATTGTCTGTCTTTCTTTTCTGTTTCTGAATTTCTTTATTAAGAATGAGATTCAGAAACTCATGACGGGGAAGATTGAAGAAGAATTGTTCAGCTTCGCGGAGCTGATTGATCTCAACTCGCCCAAAGCGATGTCCGACCAGTTGCGGCAAATTGCGGGTATCTCCGGCTCCCGGGTGACGCTGGTGGACGCACAGGGCAGGGTCTTTGCCGATTCGGAAAAAGACGTTGCACAGATGGAGAATCATCTGAACCGTCCGGAGATCCAGGAAGCGAGATTGCGCGGCAAAGGCAAGTCCCTTCGGTTCAGCCAGTCCCTGCGCGTCGATATGCTTTATGTCGCCGTAACGATCAAAGACAAAGACAGGATTATCGGTTATGTCCGGCTCGCCCGGCCTCTTCATGAAATCCAGAGTCTGATTGGGAAGGTTTATCAATCCATTTTCCTCACCATCATCATCGTTTCAGCTCTATCCCTGCTGATTGCCCTTTTCCTCTCCTACCGTCTTTCCGAGCCCATCCGGATGATGGAAAGGTTTACCGAACGGCTTCGCCGCGGCGAACCTTCCGGGAACATCATATTGCATACCTCGGATGAAACGAAAAAACTGGCCGACAACATCAACTATCTGGTCGAGGAACTGCAAGATAAAATCCGGCTGGCGCAGGAAGAAAAAAGCAAACTGATGACGGCTTTGACGAGCATCAACGAGGGCGTCCTGATTCTGAACAATGACGAAAGAATTGAATTCGCAAGCCCGGCGCTGGCGGATACCCTCTCCGGCGAGTACGGGGATGTCACCGGCAAAACACTGATGGAAGCGTTCCGTAATGTTGAATTGCAAAAGGCGTTTCAGAGCTTCAAACAAACCAGAAATCAGGTCGCGCTTGAAATAACGCTGGGCGTCACCGAATCGGTCATCATGAAAGTCAGTCTATCCGAGGTGCAGGGATATCCCGGCGAGGACAAGGTCATGGTCGTTTTCCACAACATTACGCGCCTCAAGAAGCTGGAAACGATTCGCACCGACTTTGTCGCCAACGTTACACACGAAATCCGTACACCGCTTACGGCGATCATCGGCTATCTGGAAACGCTTCAGGCAGGCGCTCTTCAGAATCCGGATGACGCCTCGCGCTTTATTGATATCATGCTCAAACAGGCGCAAAGGCTCAACCGCCTGGTGGAAGACTTGATGACGCTGTCGAAGATCGAGTTGGGAGAAGTGCTTCTTCGGTTCGAAGACGTTTCCCTTCGTGACGTTGCGGACAATATTATTACACTTCTGGAAGCAAAAAGCGCGGCAAAGAAGATCGCTATGGAAAACCGACTCTCGCTCGATCTTCCGCCAATCAAGGCCGATCGCGACCGGATTAACCAGATTTTTGTCAATGTGCTGGATAATGCGATCAAGTTTACTCCGGAAGACGGACGCGTTACGCTTGACGGCGTGGTAAAGGACGATTTTGTCGTGGTGCGAATTTCGGATACCGGTGTTGGCATTCCGCGTGATGAAATTCAGCGCCTCGGCGAACGTTTCTACCGCGTCGATAAGACGCGATCCCGTGAACTGGGCGGCACGGGACTTGGCCTCTCGATCGTTAAACACCTGATGCTGGCCCATGGCGGGAAAATGGAAATTGAAAGCCAGCTGGGTAAAGGAACCCAAATCTCGCTGTTTTTCCCGATCGGTAAACCATAATTGTTTTTATGAAGAATTGCGTCAGAATTAGACCGGAAAACAGGAAGGACAGCTTCTTTATCGGGGATGGGTAAGCATACAGCCTATTTGCGAGGCGGATCATGGCTCTGCGGAAGACAGTAATTATCGGCGGCAGCGATGCCGGGATCAGCGCCGGTCTGCGGGTCAAAGAATTGGCGCCGGTTACGGATGTCACCCTGATTCTGGCAGACGCTTATCCAAATTTCAGCATCTGCGGTCTTCCGTTCTACCTGAGCGGTGAAGTGCCCGACTGGGAAACACTGGCTCATCGCACGATGGATGAAATCCGGCGGGAAGGTATCCGCGTTGTTCCGCAGCAGCGTGTTTCCGCCATTCACACAGAACAGCGGCAGGTCATCGCCGAAGACAGCGCCGGCCATGCGCAGGCTTTTCAGTATGACAAGCTGTTGATCGCTACAGGCGGCAAATCGGTAGTGCCCGATATCCCCGGAATTCATCTTCCCGGCGTCTTTTTTCTCCGGTGGATGCGAGATGGTTTTGCTTTGCAGGAGCATCTTCTGGCGCACCGGCCGAGCTCGATCGCCATCATCGGCGGAGGATACATTGGGATGGAAATGGCCGACGCCATGGCCCGACGGGGTCTCCGGGCAACTGTCATCGAATACCTGCCGTCCGTGCTGGCGACGTTTGATCAGGCGTTCGGTCGAATCGTGCGCGCTGAATTGGAACAGCACGGTGTTCGGGTGGTCACCGGATTCCCGGTCGAGCGGATTGAATCCGGAGGAAACGGTTTGTCCGTCTGTTCAGGTGTGACCGCTGTTACCGCTGATTTGGTGCTCGTGGCGGTCGGCAGTCAACCGGAAAGCCGTTTGGCTCAGTCTGCCGGAATCGCCGCGGGCGTCAGGGGGGCAATCCCCGTGAATCGGCGAATGGAAACCGGCATGCCGAATATTTATGCGGCAGGCGACTGTGCCGAAACCTATCACCGTCTGCTGGACAGGAATACGTACCTGCCTTTGGGGACAACCGCCCATAAACAGGGACGTGTCGCCGGTGAGAACGTGGCGGGTGGAAATCGTGAATATGGGGGAACGTTGGGAACCCAGTCCGTGAAGATTTTCAATCTCGTGGCGGCACGGACCGGCCTGAAGGATGATGAGGCGCTAAAGGAGGGGATGTCGCCTTTATCCGTTGATCTTGGCGCATGGGATCATAAATCATATTATCCCAAGGCGCAAAAAATCCAGATTCGAATAACGGGCGATAAGGTCACGGGCAGACTGCTGGGTATGCAAATGATCGGACCATATGGCGCAGAAGTTTCCAAGCGTATGGACACGATTGCTGCGGCCATTCATCACGGAATGACCGTAGAGGCGCTTAACGATCTTGACCTCAGTTACACCCCGCCGCTGTCCAGTCCGTGGGACCCCGTGCAAATGGCCGCTCAGGCATGGACGGAAGAGGCGTACGGGCGGGCATGACTAATTTGCCGTTGCTGGAACATTACCGGGCTAAAATTGGATAGACAATAAATTCATTTCACTGTTAAAATGGCGGAAAAGGTCATGAAGGGATCTGAGAAAAATGAAAAGCCAAATAGCCGAAGCGATAAGACTAAAATACCAGCCGGTGGCGCTTTTGTGGTCTGATGAAAAACCGGAAGGCGCGATGCAATTTTCGGAGGGAAAGTGGGGCTGTGTGATGTGGCTGGCCATCTCCGCGGCCAAAGGCAAGGCGGCGGCGGCCGACAGGAAAACTTTCGGCTGCGTAGGCGGCGGCGTCGGGCTGGGCTTCGGGAATCAATATCAAAGTTTTCCCGGCGGGGAAGAAGGATTTTGCCATTTCTTGTCGGTCGGCAACGCGGCCAGGCCCGGCGGCGCCGAGATGGCGGAAAAAATAAAACCCTACATGACCCGGGAAAGCTTCGATCACTTCCTGCATGGGGAGCGCTACATCAAGAGTCCGGAGTTGGTTCACCGGTTCCTGGAGGCCCTGCCCATGACCAGCGTTCCGTGCCGGTATGTTGTGTTTAAGCCTCTCTCCGATGTCGATCCGGCGAAAGAAAAACCGCAGGCCGTCATTTTCTTCGTCAACCCCGATCAGCTTTCGGCCCTGGTGGTTTTGGCCAACTACGGCCGGGGGGACAATGAAAACGTCACCATCCCTTATGCGGCGGGCTGTCAGACGATCGGTATTTATCCCTATCGCGAAGCGGCTCAGGCGAAACCCCGCGCCGTGGTGGGATTAACCGATCTGTCGGCCCGGGTCTATGCCCGCAAGCAGCTGGGTAATCCGAATTTCATGACCTTTGCCGTCCCGCTCGCGCTCTTTGAGGAAATGGAGCAAAACGTTCCCGGCTCTTTCCTTACGCGGCCCACCTGGCAAAGTCTGCTGTCGGAATGAACGCGAGGAAGATGCTGAACGGTTCAAAAAGATCAATGATCAGCCTGGGCCTGGCCGGATGTCTGGCCGGCGGCTTCATCGGATACCTCCTTCGTCCGTCGGCATTTATGATCGGACAGCTTCCGTTTCACCATGTGATCACGAGGGGCGGGAGTTTGCAGGGCGTGGAGAGAGTCTTCATGTCGCTGGCCCGGGAATCGTTTAACACGATGATGATCGGCGCCGCAATCGGCTTCGTCGCCGGAGTCATGATTGGGTACTTTATCGGACAGAAGCGATCCTGATCAGACACGTTCTGCAACGTTATCCGTCATCTTCAAAGCCATTGCGGCTTTTTTTCTGGTTCTTTTTCTTAAAAGTGTGTAAACTGTTTACAGTGGTAAACAGGATTTTGTCCTGGCCATTAATGACTATTTGATCCCGGAAGGAGAATCCCATGAATTATCTGCTGCAGCCGAAAAAGTATCAGAGCCTGATGTCCGACGAAGGATCCAAAGCAATCATGAACAAAACGATCGCGTTCTTCGAGGCGATGGGCAAGACGAAAATCACGGAGGACTTCAACAAGAAGGTCTGGTACCGGGAGTTTGTTGACTTTATGGGCAAGGAGCAGATTTTTGCCAAGCTCCTCACCCCCAGTCCATACGGCGGCGGCGACCCCGACTGCCGTTGGGACACGGCCCGCAACAGCGAATTTTCCGAACTGCTGGCTTTTTACGGCCTGGGCTACTGGTACTGTTTCCAGGTCAGCATTCTGGGCCTGGGCCCCATCTGGATGAGCCCCAATGAAACGGCCAAGAAGAAAGCGGCCGAATTGCTCAAGAAAGGGGCGATTTTCGCTTTCGGACTTTCCGAACGGACGCACGGCGCCGATATTTATTCGACCGAAACAACGCTTTCACCCAAATCGGACGGCACGTGGGTGGCCAACGGCGAAAAATATTATATCGGCAACGGCAATGAAGCGGAAATGGTTTCCACCTTGGGTAAGATCAAGGACGGCACGGACGACTACACCTTCTTTGTTACGAATTTTCATCACAAAGCCTATGAACTCAAGAAGAATGTCGTTTCTCATCAGCAATATGTCTCCAACTTCGCCCTGCATGACTACCCCATCACCCAGGACGATATTTTATCCCGGGGGCCGCATGCCTGGGATTCTTCGCTCAACACCGTGAACATCGGCAAATTCAACATCGGTCCGGGATCGATCGGGATCACGGAGCACTGCTTTTACGAAGCGATCACGCACGCCGCGAACCGCGTGCTCTATGGTTTCCCCGTAACCGACATGCCGCATGTGCGCAAGAACTTCGTGGACGCCTGGCTCAGGATCGTGGGGATGAAGCTCTACCAGCGCCGCGCAACCGATTATTTCCGCAACG
The DNA here is from genome assembly GCA_009668925.1 of Deltaproteobacteria bacterium. The sequence goes on along the minus strand of SBEK01000012.1, from coordinate 14,194 downwards.
CCAACGCCAATGACCGCCGCTATCTGCTCTATAATCCCACTAGCAAAATGAAGGTCACGCTGCAGGCCGAAGATGTGGTGAACCTCTTGTGGGAAGTGATTGCCGCCAAAGGTTTTGAGAAGGACACGTATTTTTCTCTGGCTGCCGCCGATGTCCGCGGACCTTCCAAGCTTGAAGGCACGGTTCATGTCAACGTCCAGTTGATCCGCAAATTCATGAAGAACTATTTTTTCAGCCCGGTTCAGTATGCGCCGGTCGCGCCGGACTTCGCGATCAAAGACGACATGTTCCTGTTCAATCAGGGGCCGACCAAGGGCCTGGGTTCGGTGCAGTTTCATGACTATAAGCCGGTCTTTGAGGCCAATAAGGGACTGCCGAATGTGGCGATCTTCATCAAGCAGATTGAACTTTTCAAGGAGCTGCTGGAGAAGGCCGGTCCCGACAAGGCCCAGGACATGGATCCGCTGTTCTCTCTGCCGCTGGGCGAAATGTTTTCGATCGTGGTTTACGGCCAGTTGATCCTGGAGCAGGCGAAATTCGACAACGTCGATCCCGATATCATCAATCAGATTTTCGATTTCATGGTGCGCGATTTTACGCGGTTTGCCTTGCAGATTTACGGCATGCACAACACGAAAGACGAGCAGCGCGCCTACTGCAAAGACATCATGCTGATCAAAGCGCAGGGTGATGATGCCCAGTATAACCGCGTGTGGCAAAAATACGTGTACGCCTTAAACGGCGAATACGCGATGAATGAATAGTCTGCGGCCCTCTGGGTATTTCGGTCAGGGATGCGGCGAAGTGAACGGTAAGAGCGAAGCGGGACGGTTAAGCAGACGGCAGCTTATTCAGGCCGGCGCCCTGGCGGGCGCCTGGCTCGCCCTTCCCGGCCGTGCCGCCTGTTCGCCTTTGCCCGCATATAAAAAGCTGGCGTCGGGAGACGACGCCGGCCTGTATCTCATCCACGGCAATGTGATTGACGTCGTTCGCGGCGTTGTCCTTCGGGATAAAACCGTAGTGATCCGCCGCGGCCTCATCGCCGACGTGGCCGACACCCCGGCGCTTACCGATCCGCAGGCGGCCGTTGTCGATCTGAGGAATCATTATGTCCTTCCCGGACTGATTGATGCCCATTGCCACACCACGCTGACCAGTGAAGCCGGGCTCAGTGTCTTGGGCCTTGCCGCCACCTATCGTCAACTCAAAAGAAATTATGTTCAGCAATTCGCGCACGGCGTAACGACCGTCCGGGATATGGGAGCGATGCCGAAGCTGCTTCGGGACGGGCTTAAGTGGATAGCCGACGGCGACATCACCGGCCCCAGGGTTGTCTATTGTAATGCTTTTACCAATATCTTCGAAAGCCATCCCGATATCGATCCCGCGGCTGTCAGCATCTTCTCCGGCCTGGCCCTGGCTGTAACCGGCAATCCCAGTCTGTGGTTCAAAGACACCCGGGAACTCCAGGACCGGATGAGAGAAAATTCCGCAGGCGGGGCGGCCTTTATCAAGCTGACTCTGGACAGAAGGTCCGTGATGTGCGGGCGCGGGGAAATACCGGTTTATTCCGACGAGCATCTCCGCACGATTAAGGAATTTGCGCAGATGCACAACCTGCCGACGGCGGGACACGTTCATACGCGGTTCGGCTTCGCGAGGGCGCTTCGCTACAGCCTCAACTCCATAGAGCATTCGATCGGGGACGCTGCGGTCACGGATCAGGATGCGCTCGCCATGGCGCAAAAGAACATCGCCATTGTTCCGACCCTGATGATTGCGCAGATGTATGCAGCTCCGGAAGCCTACCGGGAGCTTCCTGCGCAGTATCGGACGGATTTTATCGGCGCAGAGCTTGCTATCCGGCAAGCGTATCTCCAGTCCTGTACGGACGATGACGTTGAACCCGTCATTCACCAGACCAATTTGCAAACGCTGGAGCTCCTGCGGGCGGAGGGGTGCGAGGCCCTTTCCAAAAAAGGAAAATTTCTGGCGCGGCCGGATCTTTATTTTGATATCCTGCTTCAAGGTCCGGAGAATCTCCTGAGGATGAAGCGTGGGGGCGTGCTCGTGGGCTGCGGCACGGATTCGGGCGTCCCGTTCATTTACCACGGGACACTCTGGCGGGAAATGGAAATGCTGAGACGCCTTGGCTTAACCAACAGCGAAGTATTGCAGTGCGCAACGATCAACAATGCCCGGATTCTGCGGCTGGCCGACAAAATCGGGACGGTTGAAAAGGGCAAATTTGCGGATCTGGCCGTTTTCCGGGAAAATCCGCTCGAAAAGATTGAGGCCTGCCGGAGGCCCCGCTGGGTCGTCAAAGAAGGCCGGGTTTATGATGTTTCCATAAAGATGTGACCGGGAGGGCGGGCCATCGTCAACCATAAGGACGGGAAGAAGCCCGCTGTTCTCCGGCGCCTCTTCCGTGTCCCTTGCAGCGTGCCGTCCCTATTGTTTGGGTTCCCCGGTTCGTTTGTGCTTCGATTTTGAAGACACAGAAGCCTTCCGCATGTTCGACCCCGGAGCAAGTCATTGACCTGCCCGTAAGTTAGGTCAGTGCTTCAAACGATTGATGAGGTCGGACATGAAGACCTCCCTTTTTTTAAGTTCCACGCGAAATTCCTTCCGATCCGTATTGGCAATTTCGCTTTCCAGCTCCGGCAGGTACCGCTCAAGAATAGTTAAAAGCTCGCCTTCTTCACTCTCGGTTAAATGAAGTTTGTCCATGGTAACCCTCCTTTCGTTCATTAATGAGAATGGTTTCTGTTGATACCGAGAAATCAGGCAACTGATTCCCAACGGTAAACGATGCATATGTTCGGTTCTCTTCCTGGTTCCGGAAAAACGTTTCACGATCATCGAGGTCGTCCTCAAACCGTTGCATTTAGGTCATCTTTGATTTAATTGTGATTTTCCTCCCCCCCCATTCGCCATTTTCCCGAAGTTGTTTCATCAAAGACCCAAAATACAAATCAAATACTCTTATAAACAGTTTCATCACTTGATTTGTGATTGTCAAGATGAGGCCTTATAAACGGCTGAGCCGATCAGGCGCGATCCGTCGGCGCCGGCTCAGGCCCGCCTAAAAGAAATTGCAATTATTCTGGAATTTATTATGCTGAGGCCGCTGGTTCCTCAAAAAACCGGAGAAAGAAAGGTTATGCATTCGCTTATCCCAACTCTCGTATCGCTCATCAACAGCGCCGCCGTCATTGTCGTTATTGCTTATTTTTTGACCCGCAGCCCCCTGTTCAACCGGGTTCTGGAAAAGACGATGACCTGGCGGGACCAGCTTCTCATGGTCCTTGTCTTCGGGTTATTTTCCATTTACGGAACGCTGGCCGGGTTTCCCATTCTGGGCGGCATTGCCAGCATTCGCGATTTGGGGCCGACCGTTGCGGGCCTTCTGGCCGGTCCCCTGGTTGGTTTGGGCGCCGGCCTCATCGGCGGGATTCACCGCTATCTGCAGGGCGGATTTACAGCAGTGGCGTGCGGTCTTGCGCCCGTCGTGGCCGGGGCGGCGGGCGGCATCGTTTACTTTCTGAAACGCGGCCGGCTTCTGGGCGTCGGACGCGCCGTCTTGCTCATGATCGGCGTGGAACTGATCCACATGGCCATGGCCCTTTTCATCAGCAAACCCTGGGAGCAGGCCGTTGCTATTGTCACGGGCACCCTCATCCCGATTGTGACCGCCAACGCCCTCGGCATCGGCGTTTATGGATTCATTATGACCAATCTGCTTAAAGAGCGCGCACTGGAAAAGGCCAAACACACGATGGAAGGCGAGCTCAGCGTGGCCCGGGAGATTCAAATGAGTCTTGTTCCGAAAACCTTTCCCCCTCTCCCCGCGAGAGACGAGTTTTCCCTGTTTGCCACGCTGGAACCGGCCAGGGAAGTGGGCGGTGATCTGTACGACTTTTATTTTGTCGGCGATAACCGGTTCTTTTTCATGATCGGCGATGTTTCAGGAAAAGGGGTGCCCGCCGCTCTGTTCATGGCCGTGAGCAGAACCGTGGTGAAAGCCAAAATGCAGCCGGGCGGAGTCGGATTGGGGCCCACCGTGACCGATGTCAACCAAACGCTCTGCGAAGGCAATGATGCTTCAATGTTTGTGACCGCTTTTTGCGGGACGCTGGATGTGGAGACCGGCTGTGTCACCTACGTTAATGCGGGGCATAATCCACCGGTACTTGTAAAAGCCGACGGGCAAGCTTCTTATCTCAAGGTTACGGCGAACGTCCCCCTGGGGGTTTTAGGCGATCAGACATATTCGGAAGAGACGCTTCGGCTCGAATGCGGCGATACGCTGGTGCTCTACACCGACGGCGTCACCGAAGCTACGAACAGACAAAAAGAATTTTTTACTGAAGCGCGGCTGCTGCACGTGCTGACGGGAACGAATAGGATAGCGGTGCGGGGTGTCGTGGAAAAGACCATCGCGGCGGTGCATCAATTTGCCGCAGGGTCTGAGCCGGCCGACGACATCACGCTGCTGGCGCTGCGCCTGGAGCCTCGTATCCGGCAGAAACAGTTGTTGTAAAAGAAAACGGAAGCGGATGCCGCCCCAGGTCACCAAGGCGGAGGATTGGAAAATAATTGCCTCTCCCGGTTTCGGCAAAGGACGCTGAAAACTCTTTCTATTGCACGGCCCGGACATCTACAATAAAATATTCGGTATCGCCGAAACAGCTGGTCGGAACGCCTTTATGCTGTTCGTACGTGAGGGAGACGCGTTTTCCGGCCAGCCCGTTGATGCGACCCGCCACTTTGTCATCCCGGATGCTGAACAGGAATTTATCGGGGATGGCGCCCGGCATCGTGACCATCGCCATTTCACCTTCCCATGTTTTGCAGATCCAGCCGCTCTTGGAAAGCTTTTGAATATACCCGACCCGCTCGCCCGTGGAAAAGCTCCACGTGAGGGTAAGCCAGACGTAAAAAATCGCGATGGCCAGCAGGGCCAGGACGAAGCCCGCCAGCCACACGGGCCAGCGTATTTTCTTGTTTACCGCGAATTCATTTTCCATAGACGGATCCTCTCATAGATTGAACATTTACGCCCGATCGTTCCGATCGGGCTTCAGGTGAAGGGTTCGCACGCCGTCGCGATGGCCGGAGCAATGCGTGGCAGGTTGCTGCCGGCTACTTTTTCATTTTTCTTTTTGGGGCGGATTTCTTTTTACGAACGCCCGCCGCCGGTTTTTTCCGGGCCAGGATGGAAGCGATATGCCGGCCTTCTTCTTCACCGACCGGCTCTTTTCCTGTCGTGATTTGTGCGGATTGATTGTCGGCGGACCAGTTGAACATGACCGGCTTTTCATTGCGCAGCATATCGGTGACCGAAAAAAGATCCGAGCGGTGAAAACTCAGAAACACGGTGCCGTTTAACCCTTGCCGGGGTTCAGGCAGCCGGCCCGTTCTCTCGACAAATGCGGCCATGCACAGCAGCTTGTTTTGAGCGTCAAACAGATAAAGAAATGCCGCGTTTTCTCCGTTCATCGTGCGGAACTCATATTGGTAATTGGTTACTTCCGCGCTGACATTCGGCATAAAATAATCTCCTTTCTCCAAAAAATTATTTCAGCAAAACAGCGTCGGTCGGTGATCGACTCCCCGGAGGAGGCTGAGAATTCTAAATTTTGTCCGGGCGCCGTTTCCGGGGCAATAGGTCCGCGAAGGCCTTGTCGGCC
>SBEK01000012.1:0-8491 GCA_009668925.1 Deltaproteobacteria bacterium | reverse complement strand
TAATCTCCTTTCTCCAAAAAATTATTTCAGCAAAACAGCGTCGGTCGGTGATCGGCTCCCTGGGGGGAGACCCCAGAAATGCCAAATTTTATCCGGGCGCCATTTTCGGGGCATGATGTCCGCGAAGGACTTGGCCGGCAAAACGGAAAGGGTGTTGCCGCCTCACGGGCACGCCCGCTGCGAATCCATTTTCGCGGCTTTCTTTCCCTCTCTGTTCCTTGCGGGATTTGACCATGATTCACGGCAATATTCAATATGATTTTGTGATGGGAGCGCAAGCGCGGTCGTAATCGATTCAGACATCGTTTTTTTTCAAGTATTGCGCATCGCCATAAAATTATTGCCTGCCTGCCGAAGGTATGCTATCTTTACGACAATAAACTTTCCCCGGAAACATGGACAGGTGAGGAGCTCCCCATGAAAATTAGAGTGCTCGGTTGCCACGGATCGCAACTGCCTCATCGCAATACAACCAGTTTTCTCCTCGGAAAAAACGTCCTGATGGATGCGGGATCCGTCACGCCGGTTTTAACCCTGGAAGAACAACTGCACATCGAATACATTTTTGTTACGCATGCCCATCTGGATCATGTGCGTGACATCATGTTTTTGGCGGATAATCTTTACTACGCAAAGCGGAAGAAACCGCTGGTTGTCGTGAGCAGCCGCGGGATCATTGAGGCCATTCACCGTCATCTGTTCAATAACGTCATCTGGCCGGATTTTTCCCGAATTCCCAGCGTAAAAGCTCCCCTGATCAAATTCGAGGTCCTGACGCCCGGCCGGACGAAGCTCTTGGGCCAATGGCAGGTGCGGGCGATGGGTGTCGATCATACCGTGGAAACCATGGGATTTCTGATGGAGTCAAAAGGCAAGAGCGCTTTTTTTCTGGGTGATACCGGACCGACTGAAGCGGTCTGGGAAATCGCCTGTAACACGAAAGGGCTCAAAGCGATATTTATGGAGACGTCTCTGCCCGGCAGCATGCAGAGCATCGCCGATCGAACCGGACACCTCACCCCGGTGACGCTGGCAGCGGAACTGAAAAAAATGAGCGATGTTTCCCCGCGGATTTATCTTTATCATATGAAACCGCAGTATGCGGAAGAGATCCGCCGCGAGGTGGCGGCGCTTCAGAATAAGAAAATTCATATCATTTCCGACGGTCAGGTCATCCGCGTTTAATTTACCGGCAAACCCATGAATAAATTCAACCCCGGCGCCTATCTTTCCGGCCTGAATATCGATGTGATGCATTTCGGTCTGGAGGCGATCGGCGAACTTCTGACCCGGTTCGGCAATCCGCAGGACAGTTTCCCGACTGTTCTGATCGGCGGCACCAACGGCAAGGGATCGACGGCGGCGATGGCGGCGGCTATTGGGGTTCAGGCGGGATATCGGGTGGGTCTTTATACATCTCCCCATCTGCAGGACGTCCGGGAACGGATCGTCATCAACGGCCTAAAAATCACTCCTCAAAAATTCAGCCGTATCCTCTCGGAAATCAAATATCAGACCACAGCGCCTCTGACCTATTTCGAAGCTCTCACCGCGGCGGCGCTGATTTATTTTGCGCGGGAACAGGTTGATATCGCGCTTTTGGAAGTGGGACTGGGCGGCCGGCTCGATGCCACAAACGTCTGCCGCCCCCTGGTTTCCGTCATCACTAATATCGGTCTCGAGCATACGGCTTATCTGGGCAATACCCTGACGGCGATCGCCGGTGAAAAGGCCGGAATCATCAAACCGGCGGGCGTCTGCATCACCGGCGCCACGCAAAAAAAAGTCGTGGAGACGATCGCGGCCGTCTGCCGTGAGAAAAAAGCCGCTCTTTACCGGCTCGGGACGGATTTCCGGATGACGAAACGCGCCAACGGTCTGGCTGACTACCGGGGGATCGGTAGGCAAATAAAGGGGCTGGAACTTTCCCTGCCCGGCGGACACCAGGCGGCCAATGCCGCATTGGCGCTGGCTTCGCTGGAAATCGCCGCCGGAAGCGGCTTTGCCGTCGACGACGCTTCGATCCGGTCCGGCCTGAAGAATACACGCTGGGAAGCCCGGATGGAAATTCTTTGCACCGACCCGCTATTCCTGCTTGACGGCGCTCATAATCCTTCCGGCATGACCGTTTTACGCCGTGCCCTGGAGAAGGATTTCTCCTGGAAGCGATTGATTTTGATTTTCGCGGCGCTGGCGGATAAAGATTATCGCAGGATGCTGCAAATCATTGCCCCCCTGGCCTCCCGGATCATTTTACCGCCGCTTTCAACAGCCAGGGCTGTTCCGCCCGAACAGATGGCCTCAGCCGTGAAGGACCTGGGGTGCCTCCCGACGGTAGCCCAAAGCGTTGATCAGGCCATCCGCCGGGCCCTGGACATGGCCGGTCCGGGAGACATGGTCTGCGCTCTGGGGTCCTTATATCTTGCGGGCGAGGTAAAACAAGCATTCCATCAAATCCGATCTTGTGGTAAGGCGTAGCGCGGAAGAAAAGAGAAAGCGGCCGGAGGCGGATTCGCTCCAAAGTGCCGCGCCGAACCTCCGGCAACCCGGGAAACGGGTGGGGAGAAGGCGAGACCGCCCCTGCCGTGCACAAGACGAAAGGTAACCGTATTGCTGATCGCACTCAAATATTTTCTGGGCCGTGCTCTTCCGGTAATCTGCGGCGTCTTGTGTTTCGTAGGCGGTGTTCTTGCCGAGGATCTGAAGATTCCCGCCGCTGCCCCCGTGAAGATCGAAGCAGATACCTTATCTTATGATCATGAGCACGATGTCTATTCGGCGGAAGGCAATGTTGTGATAACCTACGGCGACGGCGTCCTGACCGCCCAGCGCGTGCAATTCGACCGCAAAAAAAATCTGGCGGCCGCTGAAGGCGGCGCATTTCTGAAGATGGCGCGAGACACTTTGCAGGGCGATAAAATTGTCGTGAATGTGGAAGATAAAACCGGCGTCGCTTACAACTCCAAAGTTTTTTATGAGCGCAATCATTTCTATATCAAGGCCGATAAGATTGAAAAAACCGGAGCCGACACGTATACGCTCGAACAGCCGGTGGCGACGACCTGCGACGGAGACGATCCCGACTGGCAAATAGCGGGTTCGCAGATGAAGGTCACCGTGGAAGGCTTTGGCTGGGTGACCAATGCCCGCCTGCTGACCAAAGGCGCTCCGGTCTTCTATACACCCATCATCGCGTTTCCTGCAAAGACCAAGCGTCAGAGCGGGTTTCTCCTTCCTTATCTGGCCTATTCCCGGGACAAAGACGGTGTCGATATTGAAATTCCCTTTTTCTGGGCGATTAATCCCCAGCTGGATGCCACCTTGTATTCACGCTATATGGAAAAAAGAGGATACAAGCAGGGCGCGGAATTCCGCTATTTCGCGGGCCGCATTTTTTCCGGCACCCTTTACGGCGACTACATGGAAGACAACAAGGGGATCACGGAAGTATTCAATGCGGGCCTGTCCCGCGACTGGCAGGACATGCACCGCCGGTGGTCGTACTACGCCAACACCGAAGCGAAATTTGATTCCCAGTTCTATGTCCGGACGGACTTGCGCCGCGTCTCCGACGCCTGGTATTTCCGCGATTTCAGCGCTCATAACTACTACCTGTCGAACTATTCGACATCGGAAGAAGACCCGTTCCGGAGAGTTCCTTTTCAGGGGAATGAATCCTTGCGGTCCCTTGAATCATCGGCGCGGGTGTTTAAAGGATGGAATAATTATAATATGATGGCCCGCGTCAGCTCGACGGATGATTTTGCCGTGACCAATAATGACCGGACCCTCCAGACCTACCCGGAAGTGATTCTGACCGGTATCCGGCAGCCGGTCCTGGCGACGCCCGTCTATTTTGCGTTTTCCGGCAACTACGACTATTTTTACCGCAGCGAAGGCACGAGGGGACACTATGCGGATGTCGCGCCGACGGTGTCGCTGCCTCTGGGCCTGTCCCGGTACGCGAGAATTGCTCCCCAGTTGACGGTGCGCGAAATCTTCTGGAACCGGGATGACAGCCAGATCGGTTCCGAAGGCAGGAGCGGCGAGCGGACCATGGTTAACGCCGGCGTTACGGCCAGCACCCTGCTTTCCAGGGTCTTCGATGTCCGCGTCCTCAACTGGGATAAGATCCGGCATGAAATCAAGCCGGAGGTCGCTTATTCGTATGTGCCGGGCGTGCGTCAAAACGATATTCCCGACTATTTGCCGAGAATGAGTACGCTCTTGGATCCTTTCACGTCTTTCAATAAGAGCGTGACCACCGATCAGTGGACGGAGCAAAATGCGGTGGCCTGGGCGGTCACCAACACCGTTACCGCGAGGCAGAGCGACAAAACCGGGAAGAACAGCTATCTGGAATTCTTCCGATTAAAGCTGTTTGGGGTCTATGATATTCACGAAGCCAAGAAGGATATGGCGGGTTCCGTCGGGGAGAGGCGCCCTCTGTCCGATTTCGGAATCGAGCTGGATGTGAAGCCTCATCCTTATGTTTCATTTTCCGCCCGCAATAAATACAGCCCTTATACCGGCTGGAAAGAAATGAATTATGATTTGGGATTGAGCGACTGGCGCGGCGACAGACTAACGTTCGGGTACCGCTATACGCTGGATTCCATTGAAGAGATCAACATGGACTTGAAGGCGGTACTGACCGAACGATTGAGCGCCAGGATGGTTCTCCGGTACGACCAGTTCAATAATCAAACCGTGGAAAGCACGATCGGTCTTATGTATACCCAGCAGTGCTGGGGCCTCGGGGCGGACTACAGCAAAACGTACGATGATGAAAGAATTATGCTGAAAGTCGCTCTGACCGGGCTTGGTATGCTTGGTATTTAATTACATATTTTACCGCTCTGCCGTTTGACCGGGACCCGGGGCGTCATGGGGGCGGGAAATTGGCGGAATTATCGCGTGATGCAATATTTCTCTTGACAAACAAACGGGAATTGCATAGCTTGCGTCTTTAAATTTTTAACTAAGTGGCGGTTTATTATGAAAACATTTTCAGCGAAGGCAAGTGAAACGAAGCAAGATTGGTATGTGGTCGATGCATCCGGAAAAATTTTGGGAAGGCTGGCCAGTGAGATCGCCCTGCGCCTTCGGGGCAAGCACAAAGCGATTTACACGCCTCATGTGGATACCGGAGATTTCATCGTGGTGGTGAATGCGGAAAAGATCACCCTGACCGGCAAGAAACTGACCGATAAGATTTATTACTCCTATTCCGGCTATCCGGGGGGACTACGGGAAACAGCGGCCGGAAAGATGCTGGCGGAAAAGCCGGAAAACCTCATTCGCATCGCCGTGGCGGGCATGCTGCCGAAGAATAATCTGGGCAGAAAAATGCTGAAGAAACTGAAGGTATACAGCGGTAATGCCCATCCGCACGAAGCCCAGTGTCCGCAGACCCTGGCGGTTTAAGATCCGGGCAAAGACCGATCAATAAAATTATTTGGGAGACATCATGACAGTACAACGTTTTTATGCAACCGGTAAGAGAAAGAGCGCTATCGCCCGCGTTTACATGAAATCGGGCAACGGGAATATCGTGGTGAATAAGAGAAGCTACGAGGAGTATTTTTCGCGTCCCAGCCTGAAGATGATCATCCGGCAGCCTCTGGAAATCACCGGGAAGAAGGACCTTTTCGATTTTTATGTCAATGTCAGCGGCGGCGGTGTCGCCGGTCAGGCCGGCGCAGTCAAGCACGGCATTTCCAAGGCGCTTCTGGAATATGACGCCGAGCTCAGGTCCATCCTGAAGAAGGCGGGATTCCTCACGCGCGACGCCCGCATCAAGGAACGCAAGAAATACGGTCAGCCGGGAGCCCGCAAGAGATTCCAATTCTCCAAACGTTAATCATCCAAGGGGGGCTCTCAGGCCTCCCTTTTTTTTGGAGCTTTCTATGAAAATCAAAGCAGCGGTATACGGAGCCAGCGGGTATACCGGACAGGAACTCATCCGGATTTTATCCGGCCATCCGCAGGTGGAACTTACGGCCGCGACATCCAGGCGCTATGCCGGCGTTAAAGTGGCCGAGGTTTTTCCATCGCTTGCCGGGCTGACGTCGCTCACTTACGTAAACGCCGAGGCGGAGGAAATCGCCGGGCTGTGCGATGTGGTTTTCCTCGCTTTGCCGCACGGCGTCTCCATGGACATTGCCCCCGTCTTTATCCGGGCCGGCAGGAAGGTGGTCGACCTTTCCGCCGACTATCGTCTGCGGGATCTGGCTACTTATGAAAAATGGTACGCCAAACACGTAAGCGCGGACTTGTTCGGGCAGGCCGTTTACGGGCTTCCCGAGCTTTACCGGGAGGCCATTAAAAAATCCCAATTGATTGCCAATCCCGGTTGCTATCCGACCAGCATCATTCTGGGGCTTACGCCCGCTCTCCGAAGCAAGCTCGTGGATGTCTCCACGATTATTGCCGACTCCGCTTCCGGAGTAAGCGGGGCGGGGCGGGATCCCGCTGTCGGGTCGCTCTTTTGCGAAGTGGACGGCGGGTTTAAGGCCTACAAGGTCGGAAACCACAGGCACACGCCGGAAATTGAGCAGGAATTGAATGCCCAGGCCGGGGAAAGGTTTGCGATTTCTTTTACCCCGCATTTGCTGCCGGTAAAACGGGGCATTCTGTCCACGGTTTATGCTACCCTGATGAAGGACATTACGGCGGCCGAACTGCACGCCATATATGAATCGGCTTATGCCGGTGAAAAATTTGTACGGATATGCCCGCCCGGAACCACTCCGAATATTTCATCCGTCTGCGGATCAAATTATTGTGACATCGGCCTTGTCCATGATCCGAGGACCCGGCGGGTGATTATTATTTCCGCGATCGACAACCTGATGAAAGGTGCGGCCGGTCAGGCCGTACAGAATATGAATCTGGTCTGTTCTCTGGCGGAAGACAGCGGTCTTACGATGCCCCCGCTTTATCCTTAAGGAAAGTCCTGGAACATGTCTCTGAAGATATTTAATACCAAAACGAGAAAAAAAGAAACGTTTGTACCCGTTAAAGAAGGGGCCGTCGGCATGTATGTCTGCGGCATCACCGCCTATGATGTATGTCACGTCGGGCATGCCCGCGCCGCCGTGGTTTTCGACGTCGTCTTCCGGCATTTAAAAACCCGCGGCTACGCGGTCACGTATGTCAAAAACTTTACCGATATCGACGACAAAATTATTGATCGGGCGAATAAAGAAGGTGTCGGCATCGGCGAGATCACCTCGCGATACATTAAGCTTCATGATGAGGATATGGCATCGCTTAATGTTCTGACGCCTACGATAACGCCGAAGGCAACCGAGCACATGGCGGACATGATTGCTTTAATCAAGACGCTCGAAGAAAAAGGCATTGCCTACCCCGTGGACGGGGATGTGTTTTTCGCGGTTAACCGTTTTCCGGCTTATGGCGGTTTATCGGGGCGGCATCTCGATGAGATGATGGCCGGCGCCCGTGTGGACGTGAACGACAAGAAGAAGAATCCGCTCGACTTCGTCCTGTGGAAAAAAAGCAAGGACGGCGAACCCTTCTGGGAGAGTCCCTGGGGAATGGGCAGGCCCGGCTGGCACATTGAGTGCTCGGCCATGAGCCGGCGCTATCTGGGTGAAACATTCGATATTCACGGGGGCGGTGAAGACCTGATTTTCCCGCACCATGAAAACGAAATCGCGCAGTCCCAGGCCGCCTCGGGGAACCCGCCGGCGCATTACTGGGTGCACAACGGCTTCGTGAAGATCAATGCGGAAAAGATGTCGAAGTCTCTGGGGAACATCTTCCCCATCCGCGAGATTATCAAGCAATACCACCCGGAAGTTCTGCGGCTCTTTATGCTGCAGAGCCATTACCGAAGTCCGGTGGATTACTCGGAGGCCTCGCTTACGGAAGCCCGGACAGCGCTTATTCGGTGCTATACCGCTTTGCAGCAGATGAAAGAAACGCGGGCCCTGACCGCCGAAGCAGGCCTGGAAAAGCCCACTGTACCGGAGACGGAATACACCAATAAGCTGGACGAACTGAAAAACAGGTTCGATGCCGCGCTGGACGATGATTTTAATACGGCGCAGGCTCTGGGATATGTCTTTGACGCGGCGCGGCTGGTGAACCAAATCACCACGGCGGAAAAAAAGATGCCGCTCTCGGCCAAGCAGACGATCCTTGCGGCTGCCGCGGACGTATTCATGCATTTCGGAAATGGGCTGGGTATTTTTCAGTCGGACCCGGATGTCTTCTTCGGGGTTGACCGGGATATCGAAGTCGCGAAGCGCGGCCTCGTGGCTGCGGATATCGAGGCGCAGATCGAAGAGAGGCAAAAGGCCCGTGAAGAAAAAGACTGGACCCGGGCCGATGATATTCGGCAGGCGCTGGCTTTGCAAAAAGTCACCTTAAAGGATTCTAAAGGCCGGACGACCTGGTCGATTGAATAAGAGAACCCCGCCGGTTTTCCCATGGTGTATCCGTAAAACACACTGAATATTTA
>SBEK01000377.1 GCA_009668925.1 Deltaproteobacteria bacterium | reverse complement strand
CAGTTGATCAATTGTGGCTCATCAGTTGCGTTTCTCCGTCCGCAAAATAAGGCATTTCCCCTTGCAATGTTATCGGGAAGTAGTATTATTCGCAGCGACCTATTCCCAGACATTTGAAAAGCTTTTTAAGGGCAAATTGCGAATGAGCTATAACGAAGCTGAAACCCGTTTTCACCTCATCGATCCGGTCTTGCGAGAAAAGGGATATAACGATCGGCAGAGAATCAAACTCGAAACGCCCGCGCCCGTCGAGCCGGTAGGAGCCAAAGGCAGACGGCGCAAAGGATCAGGGCGGACGGATTACCTGCTGTGCGTTCAGGTGGGCGACATACCCAAACCCCTGCCGGTGGGTGTCTTGGAGGCCAAGCAGGAGTCCGAAGATCCTTTAAAGGGCATGGAGCAAGCCAAAGATTACGCCAACTGCGAGCGCTTTGAAGCGAAATATGTTTTTGCCACGAATGGTCATCGCTACGGCGAATTCGACAAATTCACCCAATTGCAGAGCGGCCCTTTCCCGTTTCCGGATTTCCCGTGCCACGCAGATTTGACGGCCCGTTATGCCAAAGACACGGGCATCAACATCACACGGCCCGAATCCGCCATGCTATTTATGGCGGACAGCCCGGCCTATCCCCAATCGCGCTATTATCAGGACGCCGCCATTCGCGCCGCTTTTGAAAAGATACTGCTTTGCGAACAACACGGTGAGCCGGCCCGTATATTACTGAGCCTTGCGACCGGATCGGGTAAGACGATCATTGCCGCGAATCTTTTGTGGCGTCTTCATGAGGCCGAGCGTCTTCCAAAACCAGCGCTTTTTTTATGCGACCGCGATGAATTGCGTGAGCAGGCCTACAATAAACTCAAAGCGGTTTTCGGCGACAATGCCCGCATCGTCGAAACGAAAAGGGGCAAGAACGCCGCTCAAAACGCCCGCGTGCATATCTCCACTTATCAAACTCTGGGACTGGATGACGACAAAGAGGACTTTGCAAGCTTTCTTACGGAACATTATCCCGAAGACGCTTTCAGTGTAATTATCATTGACGAATGCCACCGTTCCGCCTGGGGTAAGTGGTCGGAGGTGCTCAAACGTAATCCCCGCGCCATTCACATCGGTCTTACCGCCACGCCGCGCCAGTTGCGCGAATCCAAAAAGAAGACGCCGGAAGACGAAGAAATCACTGCAAACAATCTAAAATATTTCGGCGAGCCCGTATACGAATACACCTTGATTGAAGCCCAGGAAGACGGCTACCTGGCTGCCTGTGAAATCGTCAAGCGCAAAGCCACCATTGACAAC
>SBEK01000191.1 GCA_009668925.1 Deltaproteobacteria bacterium | reverse complement strand
AAGCGCTCGGGATTTGTTAGTCGATCTTATCTGGGCAAAGCGAAGCGACGCGGGGCTGATGAAGCGAACCAAGTTGTGATTCGCCGGATCCATGGCGGCCGGCGAATCGCTTGACTTTTCCAGGCACGTCCTTAGATTAACGAAGGCGTGCAATAATAAATCATCCAGGAGAAAATTCTTTTGTCGAAAAATAAATCGGGCATCTGGTCTTTCTTTTCCTCGGTTCAACTGGCCATTGTTCTTCTCTCGCTTATCGCTCTTTTTGCCGTGATTGGCACGCTCGTTCCCCAGCGGGAAGCGACGGCGGAGCTGGCCGGCAAATTGTCACCCACCTTATTTGCGTTTCTCGCGAAGATGCAGATTTTCGATCTTTATCACTCTGTCTGGTTTTTTCTTCTGACGGGGCTCCTGGCCGTAAATCTGATCATCTGTTCGCTGGATCGCTTTCCCATGGCCTGGCGGCGTTTCCGTACGAAGCATTCTCCTCTTCATGAAGATGTTTTCAAGGACCTTCCCGCAGACAGCATGTTTACGGCGAAAGCGAATCAGCAAAAAGCCGCAGATGCCGCCGCCTCACTCCTGAAAAAAAAGTATCGGGCGTTTACCCGGGCGGATGGGGAGGGCAGCGTTTCCTTTTGCGTCCAAAAAGGCCGCTTTGCTCATTTCGGCGTCTATATTGTTCATCTGAGTTTTCTGGTACTTATTGCCGGGGCGATGATCGGCTCGGTATTCGGCACGGAAGGATATGTCAACATCACCGAGGGCGAGACGGTCAACAGCATTCAGTTGCGCAGCAACAACCAGCCGTTTCCCCTGCCTTTTTCCGTACGCTGCGACAAATTCACCGTCGAATTCTACGAAACGGGCGCGCCGAAGACGTTTCAATCGGATCTGGCCTTTCTTCAGAAGGACAAGACGGTCCTGTCGGGAAAACTGCGTGTCAACCATCCTATTGCTTTCGAAGGATTCCGGTTTTATCAGGCCAGCTATGGAGCGGCCCCGGGCGGGAAAGCGACACTGGTCTTGACGAGAGGCGGCGGCCGCGATGTCATGAATGTGGCTGCGGGATTCACCTTTGACCTGCCCGGCAAAGAAGGGACCTTCGAGGTTTTAAGAGTCGAGCAGAACCTGATGAAGATGGGGCCCGCGGTCAAAGTCACCGTCCGGTCCAAAAAAGAAGAGGCAACGTTTTGGATTTTTCGGGATATCGACAAGATCAGACAGTTGAGCCCGGATATCTTTGAACAGGTTCCGATGTTCAATCCAAGCCTTTTTAGCCCTTACACATTTGCGCTGTCCGGGCTCGAAGAAAAATATTACACCGGTTTGCAGGTTACGCGCGATCCGGGAACGCCCGTGGTCGCTTGCGCGGCCCTGCTTTTGATCGGCGGATTGATGATCATTTTGTTTACCTATGCGCGCTCGATTTGGGTGCGGATCGATCAGAAAAAAGATAAGGTCGTGGTCCGCGTTGCCGGACGAAGCTTTAAGAACCAGGCCGGACTCGAAAAAGAAATGCAATACCTGCTCTCTGAGCTCAGGGATAATCTGGAGACGTCCAAATGATCAATACCACCATTTTGAGCTGGGTGACTTTCGTTTATTTTGCCGCATTTGTCTTTTATCTCTTCCGGATGATCCTGCGCAAGGAATTCTGGGGGAAAATCGCCACCGGGACGGCTCTGGCCGGTCTTGTCGCCCAGAGCATCGGGCTCATCATTCGCTGGAAAACATCCTACGACCTGGGCATGGGACATGCCCCGCTCTCCAATTTTTACGAATCGCTGATCTTTTTCGCCTGGACCATTGTGATGCTGTATCTGCTCATGGAATGGCGGATGAAGAACCGCAGCATCGGCGTCTCGGTGCTGCCGGTGGCTTTTCTGATTATGGCGTATGCCTCCATCGCGCCGGGAATCAACAATCGCATTGAGCCCCTGATTCCCGCGCTGCAAAGCAACTGGCTGACTTCGCATGTCCTGACGTGCTTCATGGGGTATGCCGCGTTCACCGTGGCGTTCGCGCTGGGCGTCATCTTTCTCGTCAAGGGGAAGAAGAAAGGGAAGGATTCCGCGGCCGCCGGGGGTGAGCGTCTGTTCCCCTCGGAATATCAGATGGATGAGCTGATGTATTCCAGCACTGCCCTGGGATTCATCTTTCTCACGCTGGGGATCGTCACCGGTTCCGTATGGGCGCATTATGCCTGGGGGTCCTACTGGAGCTGGGATCCGAAGGAGACCTGGTCGCTCATTACGTGGCTGGTTTACGCCGTCATGCTGCATGCCCGGCTGGTGCGCGGCTGGCGGGGTAGGCGCATGGCCATCATGGCGATTGTCGGATTCGCCTGTGTCTTGTTTACCTATCTGGGCGTCAATCTGCTCCCCAGTTTGCACAGCTATATGTCGTGAAATTATTCTCCGGATGTTCCGGAAATGGGACGTCTCACGCAGGACCGGTCGGGGCGGACCCTTTAGCGTCAATGTGCCTGATAAACCGGCGGCCGCTCATTCGACTCAATGGGCCTGGGAGAGAAAGTCCAGCACTTCTTGGAGATCCGGCAGCTCCTTGATCGGATAAACTTTCACGAAGATGACCTTGCGCTCCTCATCCAGGATAATATTGGCGCGCTCCGAGAAACCAAACTTGTCGATGAACAGTCCGAGCCGGCTCGCGAATCCGCCGTGAGGCCAGAAATCCGCCAACATATCGACTTTTTCGATCCCCAGGCTTTTGGCCCAGGCTCTTTTGCAGGGTACGGAATCCACGGAAAATCCCAGCGGCACTGTGTGGAGTGACTGAAAGGTATCATAGTGAGCTTCCAGCGCCTGCATCTGTGATGCGCAAACCGGTGTCCAGGCCAGGGGATGAAAGGATAGAAGCAGTTTCTTGCCGGCCAGCATAGTCGTATCAATCAAGGTATCTCTCTGACATTTTAGTGAAAAATCTCCACACGCATCGCCCACTTGAATCCTGTCCATGGCGCTTTCTCCTTCCCAGAGCATTTTATACGGCTAAACTGCCTACTCGCTTATCAAATGTCAAATAGACAACGCTCTCTTCGAAAAGCCGACTCCAAATGCGGCTGAGATCAAGACCGATACCGGAATCTATTCCATCGTCATCAGCGACTGCCAGCGTTCCCACTCAGTGGCGTGCGGCAGGCCGTGGGTTTTGATCAGTCTTAAGATCGGTTCCTCGTTGAAACGCAGGTAGGGATTGATTTTCCGTTCATCGGCGAGCGTGGAATAAAGAAAGTCCGGGTCGCAGCTCTGCCCAAAACGTTCGATGTCCTGATTCCGGGGCTCAAGATGCTTTGCAAAAGCAAGGGAATCGCGGACATAGTCGTGTCCCGCAAAAACCCGCGTTTCGTCAGGCAGGGCCATCAGGCGCAGGATGGAATTAAAAAACCCTTTCAGGTCTCCGGAGAAGTTGTTTCCGACGGTGCCGTTAAACAGCGTGTCGCCGGTGATGAGGATGCTGCCCGTATGAAAACAAACGGAATCCTGGGAATGCCCCGGTGTCCGGTAAACCACAACCGGCTCCTCGTCAATCAGAAGAACTTCATTGTCGTTAAGCGTCGCACAGTCCAGAAACCGGGCCTTCGTCTTCCTCAGGAGATGTTCATCACCCGGCGTATGATCGTGGTGCCGGTGGGTGTTGGTGACAAATTTCAGGGCCAGGTTGTTTTTGGCCACGAAAGAGAGGATTTCCTGCCAGGCGCCGCCGTCAATCGCCATTGCCTCTCTCGATCCGTAAAGCAGGTATGCCAAATTATCGCCATAACGAAATTGTGCAATGTTGAGCATCGGGTTCCTCTATTTTACGATTTTAAAGATATCTTTGGCCTTCGGATCGGCCGCGGTGCGCAGCAATTCGAACAAGACCATTTCGGTGGACGTAATATGCGCCCCGGCGCTCTTCATGGCTTGAATGCCGATCTCACGGTTTTCCACAGTCCGCGAGGAGACGGCATCGGCGACCAGATGAACGGTATAACCGTTAGACATTAAATCCAGCGCGGTCTGGTAAACGCAGATGTGGCATTCGATGCCCGTCAGCACAACATGCCGGCGGGTGAGCGATTCCAGCTGGTCATGAAAGGATGTATTGGCCCAGGAACTGAACGTCTCCTTGGCAATCGGTTTTATACCGGGGAGTTCTTCCGCCAGCACAGAAATCGTCGGCCCCAGCTTTTCCGGGATCTGTTCCGTCAGCATGATCGGCAGGTTCAGCGTTTTGAATCCCTGAATCAATTTGACGTTGTTGGCAAATAGATTTTCCTTGTCCGTCATGACCCGGGCGAGATTGCCCTGAAAGTCGATCATAATTATAACGGCGGCGGCGCGACTGAGCATGGTTCCTCCGGTGTTTATCGTTCTTGATGCGACAAGATAGTTAATTTGCTTAATTCTTGTCAATCAATATTATTGCTGGTAAAAGAAAATAAAAAAGGGAAGAAGACAAATGCTGCCCACTGTTCAGAATGTTATGCTTCATGAATACCGCGACGGCAGGCTTGTCTGTGTGTCGCTGCCTTTCTCCGCCGAATATGCTCTGCTCCTGAAAATCAACGGGAGCCCGTACGTGACGATGGCCTGCTCCGGCAATTACCTGCCCGAGCATATTACCGGTTATCTGATCACGGAAGGAATCATCAGCGGCGCCGACCAGATTGAAAGAATGGACATCGACGAAGCTCATCTTACCGTCGATGCCGTTTTGATGAATGATCAAATGATCGCCGACAAACTCGAACGGATTAAAACCATTTCGGCTGCCGGCGGAAGAAGCAGAAAGAATCTCCCTTCTGAAGATCTGATCCGCAGGAGTCTTCCCGAGGTCCGGGCTGGCGTCATTCTTCAATCCATGAGCGAGTTTCTGACTTATTCGCGGGAGCATGAAGCCACGCACGGGGTGCATGGCGCCGCCCTGTATTCGCTTACCGGAGAGCGCCTGGCGTTTTTTGACGAGATCGGAAGGCACAATGCCATTGATAAGATCATCGGTTACGCGGCCGGAAACCGGCTTAGCCTGGAAGATAAAATGATCTGTTCGACCGGCCGGATATCCAGTGAAATTGCCTTCAAATTCATCCATGCCCGCGCTCCGGTGCTGATCACGCGGGCATCGCCCACGACGCTGAGCGTCGCGCTGCTGCGGCGGTACAACATCCTGAGCATTGTTCGCGCCGTCAATGGAAGGTTTTACGTCGTGAACGGTGAGAAAAGCATTATTTTGCCTCCTCAGGACTGAACTCCGGGAAGAAGATCTAAGTTCTGAATTGTCTCAAAACCCGGGGTGGAGAACCAAAGCCAGTGCGCCGCGCACGAGCCGGAGGCATAAAGGAAAAGGGGCCGGTTCCGCGTATCGTAAGACAATCCCGGCTGCAAAAATCGCTCCGGGCGACAAAAGAGTATTCCCGCATTGAACCGGTCTTGAAGTTTGACGAAGGGGGCGCTTTATGAATCGGGTTATTGCCGCCGTAAATTTCTGTATCTCCGGATATTTTATTGTCAATATCATCCGGCATATGATTCGGCCCGGGGTGAATGCGGGATATACGCGCATGCTGATGTTTGCCCTGCTGGCAACCATTCCGCTGGTCTTTTTGCTGATGATGGTCGGGGGGAAGGAGCGCTGGTTGTTTTTTCTGGAGCGCGCCCGGGAAATGGCCGGAGGCGGCCCGCTGATGATTCTCCTGCTCGGGGGTATGATTCTCCTGCTCATTGTGCTGCCGCTCGGCTTGCTGGCCGGCATTTGGTACGGGATGGGGTTTCAGTTCGGCACTCTGTTTATGCTTTATTTTGTCCCGATCATCTCGCGGCTGATTTTCAATACCACCCAGCAATCGGTCGTGTCCGCCATCACGCAGGGCCTGCTCTTTTTCGCTTCCTTCTTGATTGGCATTTCTATTGTCGGAATGATGGAACGCTTCGGTCCGGGCGTGCAGATCTATGACGCGCATCTGCAACTGGTTTGGCCCGGCTACCGCGATGCGGCTAAAATGTTTTTCAGTGTCTGCGTCTTCGCGCTGATCAACCAGCTGATCGCCGTTTATTATGAAGTCCAATCTCTGCTGGGTCGCAATTAAGCGCTGCGATCTTATCAGGATTGCGAAAGGCCTTCCGGCCCCGCGGAGGTGACCGCCGAACCGGTTGTCGCATCACGGAAATATAAATCTTGAAAACATTTCCGAAATGTTGCTTACTGGAAAGACAATCTGTGATGAAAACAGAGACGAGATGACCGGAGAGGAGCAGATCCGATGAAAAGAATTGTGTCCGGAGTTCTTATCGTTTTGCTGTCAGCCATGTTTTTGATCCCCGGCGGCGCGACAGCCGCTGTCTTGATGGATCTTCAAAAATTAAAGAGAACCAACGCCTGTTCCGGCTGTGACCTGAGC
The DNA here is from genome assembly GCA_009668925.1 of Deltaproteobacteria bacterium. The sequence continues at coordinate 954 of SBEK01000191.1, read as the reverse complement.
TATGCAAATCTCTATGGGGCGGACCTCAGGGGAGCGGACCTTGATGGTGCGAATCTGCAGGGAACGAACCTTTACGGGGCGAACCTGTCGGGAGCAACCCTGGAAAAGGCCAATCTGCGCGGGGCCAATCTCAGCCGGGCCGGTTTGCAGGGGACGGATTTGGAGGGAGCCGATTTACAGGGGGCAAACCTGCGGAAAAGCAATCTGCAGGGCGCAGCCCTGAAAGACGCCAAGCTCGGAGGGGCGGTCTGGACCGACGGGACCCGGTGCAAGACGGGAGCCATCGGAGAATGTAAATAGCAGACGCTGCCGGAGAGAGTGGCGAATTCGTCCGGCGTTTTCCATGCCTCTGTCTCAAAAGCCGCCGTGTCTTCTACGCGGCAATCGTTGATGCCCTACTTTTTGTTCCAGCCGCGATCTTTTATCGTTCGCTTAGCTCCAGCAGAATTCCGCCGGTTGATTTGGGATGAACAAAGGCGATCCTCGCGCCACCGGCGCCGTAGCGGGGTTTTTCATCGATCAGGCGGACGCCTTTGGCTTTGAGTTCGGCCAGTGCCGCTTCGATATTATCCACGCGCAGGGCCAGATGCTGAATGCCTTCGCCGTTCTTTTCAATATATCTGGCAATAGGCCCGTCGGGAGAAGTCGACTCCAAAAGCTCGATTTCCGAATCGCCTACGGGGAAGAATGAGACTTTCACTTTCTGCTCGGCCACTTCCTCCACGCCCGTTGATCTGATGCCCAGCAGTTCATACAGCTTTGCGCTTTGGGCGAGACTCTTTACGGCAATACCAATGTGATCCAGTTTTAAAATGTTCATTACCTCTCCTTTGTTTATATCTTCATTCGATTTCATATTTTGGTGTTCGCAGGGAATGTTCGCGAGCGTTCCCTACAGCCTATCAGTCTACAGCATGAGAGCCTTTCTTAAAACTTTTGCCCCTTCAGACAATC
>SBEK01000376.1 GCA_009668925.1 Deltaproteobacteria bacterium | reverse complement strand
ATGGGGGAGGCATTTTAAATAAACTGCGATCAAACCCTTTCTATTACCTGCTGGTCCCTTTTTTTCTTATCGGCCAACTGCGGGCTGTCTTCCGGTTACTGCGCAAGGAACGCTTCGATTTGATTCACGCGCACTGGCTGATTCCTCAGGGACTGATCGCCGCCATAGGTCTGATTTTGGCAAGACAGCGGATTCCCCTGGTATGCACATCGCACGGTGGCGATCTTTTTGCGTTGCCCGGGAATTTCTTTCGGCACGTGAAACGCTGGGTCATGAACAGAAGCATGGCGCTGACTGTCGTGAGCCGGGCTATGAAAGAGATCGTTGCCGATATGGGTGTTGCTCCTGAGAAAGTGGAAGTGATATCCATGGGCGTCGACCTGAAGCACCTTTTCATTCCGGACCCCGAAGCGGATCGCAATGCCGGCCATCTGCTTTTTGTCGGGCGTCTGGTCGAAGTAAAGGGTCTTCAGATTTTATTGGAAGCCTTTCCCGAGATTTTGGTGAAATATCCGAATCTGCGCTTGTCTGTGGCGGGCGCCGGCCCTATGGAGCAGGATCTCCGGCGGCTGGCCGCACAAAAAGAAATTGCGCATAAAATTGATTTTCTGGGGATGGTATCGCAACAGGAACTGCCGCAGCTTTACCAAAAGGCCGGACTGGCCGTCTTTCCGTTTGCCCAAACAAAAAGCGGTGTTCAGGAAGGATTTGGACTTGTCGTCGTCGAAGCCCTGGGCTGTGAATGCCCGGTCATTGCCGGTGATTTGCCGGCCATTCACGACAGCATTGTTAATAATGAAAGCGGAATACTTTTCCCGAGCGGTAATTCCGGAGTGCTGGCCAAGAGCGTCGTCCAGGCGCTCGCTGACCGGGATTTTCGCTCCCGTCTGGGCCGGGAAGGGCGCCGGAGGGTCGTGGAACAGTTTGACTGGGAGATCATTGCGGGAAAATATGCCGGTCTTTATAAGAAGCTCATTAACGAATAAAAAAACCGCATCACGAGCGGATGCGGGGGTTACGGACTGACTCGATCTGTTTTAGCGGCCGGCGGATAAGATTTCTTCGAATAGTTTCTGGTACTCGGCAATCATTCGATTCAGTGTAAACAGTTTTTCAACCTTTGCCCGGTTGTAATCCCCCATTTCACGGCGCAACCGGGCATTTTCGGCGAGGTGACAAATTCTGTCGGCAAAGGCGTCAACGTCGCCTACCGGACATAAGAATCCACCTTTCCCTTCATCGATCAACTCCGGTAATGAAGAACAATCGGTTGCTACAACGGGAAGTCCGCAGGACATGGCTTC
>SBEK01000375.1 GCA_009668925.1 Deltaproteobacteria bacterium | reverse complement strand
GAAGCGGCGGTCGAGGCGGATATCGTCATCGGGGTGCCGGATTCATCGCTCTCCGCCGCCTCCGGCTATGCGGAAGCCTCCAAGATCCCTTATGAAATGGGACTCATCAAAAACCGATACATCGGACGTACCTTCATCGAACCTTCCCAAGCCTTGCGTGAAAAAGGCGTCAAGATGAAACTCTCCCCCGTCCGTTCGGTCATCGCAGGGAAACGTGTCATCCTCATCGACGACTCCATCGTCCGCGGGACGACATCGAAGAAGATCGTGGAAATGCTTCGCCAAATGGGTGCGGCCGAGATCCACATGCGCATCGCCTCCCCGCAGATCATCTCCCCCTGTTTCTACGGGGTCGATACGTCGACCTACGAAGAATTGATCAGCGCCTTCCATTCGGTCGAAGAAGTACGGCAGTTGATCGGAGCCGACAGCCTGGCCTTCCTCTCGATGGACGGACTGAAGGAAGCCTTGGGAAACCGCGACTTCTGCCATGCCTGCTTTACGAAACACTATCCGACCCATTTGTACGATTTGATCGAAAACGCCAATAAAGACGGCAAGTTCTAGGAGGAACCCCATGAGTGACCATTATTCCAACGCCGGCGTGAACCTTGAAGCCGGCTATGAATCCGTACGACGGATCAAATCGCATATCGACCGTCCCCGCCGTTTGGGCATGGTCGACAACATCGGATCGTTCGGAGGATTGTTCGACCTTTCCCTTCTCAACATCAAAGAACCGGTATTGGTTAGCGGTACCGACGGCGTCGGTACGAAACTGAAAGTCGCGTTCATGTTGGACCGTCATGACACCGTCGGGATCGATGCGGTGGCCATGTGCGTCAACGATATCCTCGCCCAAGGGGCGCAGCCGATCTATTTCCTCGATTATATCGCGATCGGGAAAAACAAACCCGAAGTCATCGAAGCCTTGGTGAAGGGTGTCGCGGACGGGTGCGTCCAATCCGATTGCGCTCTGATCGGCGGTGAAACGGCGGAAATGCCGGACATGTATACCGAGGGTGAATACGACATCGCCGGATTCGCGGTCGGGGTCGCGGAGAAGTCACGCTTGATTTCTCCGCTCAACGTCAAAGCGGGGCAAGCGGTGATCGGATTGGCGTCCAGCGGCATCCATTCCAACGGATTCTCGCTCGTACGGAAAGTGCTCTTCAAAGACAACCAATTGGATCCCAAGATGGAATTCAACGGTTCGACGCTGGGGGAAACGATCCTGACGCCGACGAAAATCTATGTCAAACCGGTCATGGCCGTTCTGAAAGAAATCAAAGTCGCCGGCATCGCC
>SBEK01000190.1 GCA_009668925.1 Deltaproteobacteria bacterium | reverse complement strand
GCTTTGGTCCGGGCCGACATCATCGTCAAAGGCCTTCTCAGTTACGCCCGCCAGACTCCGATCGCCCTCGTCGAACAAGACATATTGGTCCTAATCGATGAATCACTGGTTCTGACGGAACATGAATTCCGGGCTAAACATATCAAGCTCGCCAAGGAATACCCCCCGGATTTGCCCAAGGCCCGGGTTGACGGGAATCAGCTCAAGCAGGTTTTTGTCAACCTGATTATCAACGGCATTGACGCCATGACCCAGCGGGGCCAGTACACCATCGGCGCCCGACAAATCAAAGACGACGAAGGCAAAGATCTTTTACAGTTGTCTTTCAGGGACACGGGGCACGGCATTCCCTGCGACAAGCTTAAACATATCTTTGATCCCTTTTATACGACCAAAGCCGTCGGAAACACGGGGCTGGGTCTTTCCATTTCCAAAGGGATCATTGACATGCACGGCGGCATCATTTACGCTGAAAGCAAGGAGGGCGAGGGCGCGAACTTTATCATCACCCTGCCCATTACATAATCTTAACGAAGGAGCTTTTGTGAGATGGAAGAAAAAATCATTCTGTTGGTCGAAGACAATCCCGACGACGTGGATCTGACGCTTCGGGCATTGAAGCAAAATAATATTTTGAATAAGGTGATCATCGCCAGAGACGGGGTGGAAGCCCTCGACTACATCATGGGCACAGGCCAATATGAAGGCCGCAGCGTGCAAAACCTGCCGGTCGTCACCCTGCTGGATCTGAAGCTGCCCAAAATAGATGGATTGGAAGTGCTGAGAAGAATTCGTCAAAATGAGGTCACCCGATTGCTTCCGGTGGTCGTCTTGACCTCCTCGACGGAGGAAGTGGATTTGGTGAAAAGCTATCAACTGGGCGCCAACAGCTATATCCGCAAACCCGTTGATTTCAAGGAGTTCATTGAAGCCGTCAAACTGCTGGGGCTCTACTGGCTGATCTGGAATAAACCGGCGCCGATAGGCAAAGGCGTGAAGCGCACCACGTGAAGCGTATCTCGTTTCTTCACGCTTCACGCTTCACTCTTGACGCATCTCGTTTCACGCTTCACGAATAACGAGATACGAGGTTAATTATGTTGATCCCCCTCCGCGTATTAATGATTGAAGATTCGGAAGACGATGCCCTGCTTCTGACCCGTCTCTTAAAGAAGAGCGGCTATGAACCGTCAACCGAACGGGTGCAAACGGCCGAAGACATGATCTCCGCCCTCTCGAGCCGGCCCTGGGACATCCTTCTTTGCGATTACCACCTGCCGGGATTCAGCGCCCTCGACGCTATTGAGATCCTGAAGAAGATGAATCTTGATATTCCTCTCATCATCGTATCCGGAGTCATCGGCGAAGAGACGGCTCTGGACTGCATTCACCGCGGGGCGTCCGACTACATCATGAAGGGGAATCTGGCGCGCCTCGGTCTGGCCGTGAAAAGAGCGCTGGAAAACAAAGACATGCGGGTCAAGCGCAAGCAGAATGAAGAGGCGCTGCGCGTGAGCGAGGAAAAATATCGGACCATTCTGGACAGCATCGGAGAAGGATACTACGAGGTGGATCTCACCGGCAACTTCACTTTCTTCAATGACGCTTTATGCCGGATCTGGGGCTACCCCAAAGAGGAGATGATGGGCCTGAACAACCGGACCTATGCGGACCCCGCGACAGCCCGGACGCTCTACGAGGTCCACAAAAAGGTTTACGAAACGGGCCGGCCCGGAAAATTATTCGACTACGAAATTATCAGCAAAGACCGCACCAAACGAGTTATCCAGTCCTCTTTCACTTTACTTAAGGATACAGACGGTAAAGCCATCGGCTTTAGGGGGATCGTCCGCGACATCACCGAGCTCAAGCTAATGGATAGCGAACGCCAAAAGAGCCTGGTTCAAGTGAGGAAGTCGCTCGAAGCGACGATTCACGCCATGGCGGTCACCATGGAATCAAGAGACCCCTACACCGCGGGCCATCAAAAACGGGTCGCCGACCTGGCTCAGGCCATAGCCCAAGAGATGGAGGTGGAGCCGTCCCGGATTGAAGGCCTGGTCATGGCCAGCACGATTCATGATCTGGGGAAAATATCCATCCCGGCCGAGATTCTTACCAAGCCGGCAAAGCTGACGGATATCGAATACGAAATCGTCAAACCGCATGCGCAATCCGGATATGATATCTTAAAGGACATCGATTTTCCCTGGCCGATTGCCCGGATCATCCTGGAGCACCATGAGCGGATCGATGGATCCGGCTATCCCCGCCATTTAAAGGGGAGCGATATTCTTCTGGAGTCAAAGATATTGACGGTCGCCGATGTCGTTGAAGCCATGGCGTCCCATCGCCCCTATCGCCCGTCTCTGGGCATTCGGCTGGCGCTGGATGAAATCGTGAGGAACAGGGGCGTTCTCTATGAGCCGGACATCGTGGATGCGTGTCTGAGGTTGTTTAATGAAAAACGTTTCAGTATCTGCGCGTAATGCCAAAGGGGTGTCCTGATGGTGAAGCCTCCGCGGGGGTTCACGGGCACGGATTGAGAAGACGGCGTTCTCCGGCCCGCGGGCTGTTTCGGCGCCGTAGCAGGACCGGAACACGCCGCCAAAGCCTCCGGCACGATGCCCGATCATGAATCGAAAGAAGGAGAATGATGATGAATGACCCAAGGGATGAAAAACAGGCCGGCCTGACCGACTGGCAGAAATACCTGAGCGAATACATCGTCGATTCCATCCAGAGGTCGATTATCTTTACCGACATCCTCCGCAAGCGGGGAAACAACTACATCAAACATATCCGCAGCGGCCAGCCGCCGGTCCTGACGTTCAACTACGAGCTGATCCTCAATGCCAAAAATTTTCCGCGCCCGGCCAATTACGCGCTCGTCCGGATTTCCGACCGCCGCAAACGGAACGTCAAGCCCGACAACGATCGCCGCAGCAAAAGCAAGGATCGTCCGGTAAAACCCAAGCGGCCCATTGTGATCGTTGACCCGCGCGCCGGTCACGGCCCCGGCATCGGCGGCTCCAAGCGTGATTCCGAAATCGGCATGGCGCTCGAACACGGCCATCCGGTTTATTTCATCCTGTTTTATACTGAGCCGATTCCGGGCCAGACGATGGCGGACGTCATTGCGGCCATGGAAAAATTCATGGAAAAGATTGTTGAACTTCACCCCTATGCGGACGCGCCCGCTATCCTGGGCAACTGCCAGGCGGGGTGGGCGGCGGCGCTGGTCTGCGCCGACCGGCCAGACGTCGCGGGGCCGCTGGTCTTAAACGGCGCGCCGCTGTCCTACTGGAGCGGCGTCGCGGGCGTCAACCCCATGCGCTACAAGGGAGGACTGCTGGGCGGCGTGTGGGTCAATTCGTTCTTCAGCGACCTGGGCAACGGTGTCTTCGACGGCGCGAATCTCGTCCTGAACTTTGAACTCCTGAATCCGGCCAACACGTTCTGGAGCAAACAGTACAACGTTTATACGCAGGTGGACACGGAAGAGAAGCGATATCTCGACTTCGAGCGCTGGTGGGGCGGTTTCTTCATGCTCAACACCGATGAAATTCACTTTATCGTCCGCAATTTATTCGTGGGAAATAAACTGGAGCGCGGCCAGCTGGAGCTTCGGGAAGGCGAAAGGATCAGCCTTAAAAATATTGAAAGCCCGATCATCGTTTTCGCGTCGATGGGCGACAACATCACCCCGGCCCAGCAGGCGCTCAACTGGATTCCCCGCGTCTACAGTTCCGTAGAGGATATCAGACGGCACGGTCAGGTCATCATCTACATCATCCATAAAGACATCGGCCATCTGGGAATTTTCGTCGCCGGTTCCGTCGCCAAGAAAGAGCATAATCAGATTATCGGCAATTTCGACATGATCGATTTTTTGCAGCCGGGTCTCTACGAAATGGTGATCGACGGCGACGTCCGGAGCGGCGCCTTCGAAACGTCGTTCGAGCCGCGGACGTTCGACGCCATTGCCGCGTTCGACGACGGATCGGAGGATGAGACGGATTTCAGCGTCGTCTCCAAGGTCTCCGAGGCCAACGACAGTCTTTATCAGCTCGCGGCGCGTCCCTGGGTCAAGCTCTGGACAACGGAGCTTTCCGCCGAGATCATCCGCTACCTGCATCCCCTGCGCACCCAGCGGTATTTTTTCGCCGATATCAACCCGCTCATGCGTCCGGTCAAAAACATCGCCTCTATCACGAGACAGAACCGCAAACCCGCCGCGGCGGACAATCCGTTTACCGCGATGGAAAAAGACGTCTCCGAATACATCGAAAATGTGCTCGGCATTTACCGCGATTACCGCGACCTCACTCAGGAGCTCTGGTTCCAGCAGATTTACGGCAGCGATTGGCTCAGGCGCTTCTTTCCTCCCGGGCCTGCAGAGCCTTCTCAAGAAGCCCCGGACGATGAGCGCGAAGACTACGACAAGCGCCAGAGCGCCGTGGAAGAAGGAGGGCTCGCCGCCGGCCTCATCCGCGTGTACATGGCCGTCGCCAGAATCGGCCAGCACGTCAAAAGGGCGCATTTTGAAATCGGCGAAGAAATCGCGCAGACGCACCGGGTGCTCTCCAAGCTTCGTCCGGCCCAGTTCAAGAAGATCATGCATGAGCAGACGGCCATTTTGCAGGCCGATTGCGACCGGGCGCTTGCCGCCCTGTCCGTGCTGATCAAGGAGAAGGACGACCGGATGGAGGCCCTGAGCATCGCGCGCCGGCTCTGTCTGGTGGACGGGGTCTATACGGACGATGAAAAGGCCATGGTGGAAAAGATCCGGAAAGGGCTGAACCTGTAAAGCGTTACGGGTCGAGGATGTGCTTCTTCGTCAGGTATTTCGGTATTTCGGCGATCTGGGACGCCTTGCCCGCCCTCAAAAGGTGTCCGGGCAGGGAACGGCCGGCCATCTTTTCGGCAAGCCTCACGCACTCCAGCAGTTTGTCCAGGTCAATGCCCGTCTTGATGCCCATTTCCTCAAACAGGTGGACCAGATCTTCGGTCGGCACATTCCAGTAGCCGTAGTCCAGTTCGCCGACACCGTAAGGGGTCGTACTCATACCGCCGAGCGACGTGTCGAAAATGCGGACGCCCGCCTCGTAAGCGGCGATGCAGTTGGCAATGGCCGCGCCGCGCGTGTTGTGGAAATGGACGGCCAGGTTGATATCGAGCTGTAAATCGAGCAGGGCGCGAAGCGTTGACTTGACCTGCCGCGGATTGGCCATACCGGTGGAATCCACCAGCACGATTTCGGACGCCCCCATATAGACGAGTTTGAGCAGGAGCTGCGCGACGTCGTCCGCGCCGACCCTTCCTGTGTAAGGGCACCCGAACGCGGTCATGATATAGACGCGGATACTGCGCGCGTTCTTCGTGGCCGCATCCAGAATCGTGGGCAGCATTTTATTGAGGCTTTCCTTGAGGGACCGGCCGATATTCAATCTGTTGAAGGTATCGCTCGCCGCCAGCACGATCAGGATTTCGTCGATCGCCGTAACCAGAGCCCGGCGGCAGCCGATTTCATTCGGGACAAGCCCCACATACGTTACACCGGTCTTTTTGGTGATTCCGGAAACGAGTTTTTCGGCGTCATACCCTTCCGGCATCAGGCGGGGATGGGTGAAGGAGGCGCACTCAATTTTGTGCAGACCGGTATCCGACAGTTTGTTGATGTATTTTATCTTATCGGCGGTGGACAACGTATGACAGACCTCCGGCAGACCGTCGCGCGGCGATACTTCCACAATCATGACCTGGTCATCTTTTTTTCTTGCGGCCCTGGCCGCCTGCGATTCACCGTTCGACATCATCTTTTCCGCTCCGAAACAAATTTTTCATAAAATAACCGCCCGGAAGCCCGGACAAAATGCCCCGTCTTAATCCAAACCATATTCTTTCAATTTCAAGTAGAAGGTCCGCCGGCTGATCCCCAGAATTTTAATGGCCTCCGATTTATTGGGGGCGGCGGCCAGGACCTCGCTGATGAGCTTGCGTTCCAATTCCCGGACGGCCTCGGTGAGATTGTAGGAGGTCTGTCCGGAGAGGGGAGCCGGCGCGGCCAACTTTTCCTGAACGGACTGGCCGGAAAAGAGGAAGTTCGGCAAGGAGCCGGTATCAATCACCGGCGATTGCGTCATGTTCACCGCGTAGCTGACGACTCCCTTCAATTCCCGGACGTTTCCCGGCCAGCGGTACTGGCAGAGCATAGTGAAGGCGGCCGGCGAAAACCGGTATTTTTGTTTCAAGGCGACACCGCTCAGTTTTAAAAAATAATCGATCAGAAGCTCAATGTCGTCGCGCCGCTCGCGCAGCGGCGGCAATTGAATGGTGAAGGCGTTCAGCCGGAAAAATAAATCATCGCGAAATTTTTTCTGTTCGATCAGCCCCGCCAGATCCTGATTGGTTGAAGAAATGACCCGCACATTCACTTTGATATTCTTCGTTCCGCCGACGCGCTTGAACGTGCCGGATTCCAGGACGCGCAGTAATTTGGCCTGAACGGAAAGCGACGAATCGCCGATTTCGTCAAGCAGGATCGTGCCGTCGTGCGCTTCGTCGAAATAACCGTGGCGCCCTTCGGTCCGCGCGCCGGTAAAGGCTCCCTTCTCATAACCGAAAAGTTCGCTTTCGATGAGGCTGTCGGGAATGGCGGCGCAGTTGACATCCACCAGCGGCTTGTCGCGGCGCAGGCTTGTCTGATGGATGGCGCGGGCGAGAATTTCCTTGCCGGTGCCGCTTTCTCCGATAATGAGAACGGAGATGTCCGATTTTGCCGCCCGCTGGGCGGTGACCAGAGCCTTGCGAAACGACGGATCGGCGCCGACAAGTTCGTCGAAAGCCGTCCCCAGTTTTTCCGCCTGAAACGTCTCGCTTGCGCCCTGCGGACTGCGGCCGCCTGCCGCTGTGTCGGTTTTGGGTTTGTTTTTCCCGGCCATGGTTATTCCCTGTCAGGTATTGTTTATAAAATATACGTATTTTTGATATTTTTGTATATAATAAATACATCTCTGTCAAATATAATTTTACGGCCGCGGACCTTGCGGCGGGGGTTCCGAGATTCAACAGCAATGATATCATAAAGAACCGGCGGCGAATAACACGGCCAATTCCTTACGTTCGGATGCCGAACCTCACGAAATAACTGCTGGTACACTATTTGCTGTAATGGGCGAAATGAAGGAGGATTTTAACCTTCGGCGCCGCGCGACGGGGCTTTTCCCGCGCCGGGAGATCTTTCTCCGGGAATGCCTCTGCGGTTGCTGTAACCGCTGATTGGCCGGGTTTAACCGGCCGAAGCGCTTTCGGCCCGGTTTATTCCAGGGTGCCGCCTGATCACCTGTTTGTCGGGCCCTGGTTCCATGGAAAGGATGCTGATAAGGCAGCCGGCAGTCAATTTTCTTTTCACACTTAAACATACCTTAAAGGAGATAAAATCTTATGGGAGAGATGGTGACGTTTACGAAGGAAGGGCCG
>SBEK01000011.1 GCA_009668925.1 Deltaproteobacteria bacterium | reverse complement strand
GCCATATATAACAAGCAGGGCCTATTCTAACATTATCACCTAGGGAGATGTGTTCCGGATTTCGAAATGATGCGTCTATGTGAATACGTGACCCCCTACCGCTTCTAATTTTATTTAAAATACCTAAATTTTCTTGATATCGCGATACAATCAATCGCATGGTAAAAAACCATAACTTAGGATTCAATATATTCAGAAACTTCGAAAATCTTCTTGCTTCTTTCAAAAGATTGGAAACCAGATTCATTTTACAATTTTCTGCATGATATACAAAAGAACACCTATACGCTCTTGCAAACCTAATCGAAGAAAATTAGCTCGAATTTATCGAGCCATACGCTGCTAAATCCACATTGCTGGGGAATGAACAATCCTGAAGGTTAAAATCTCTTATCAGCTTCGATTAAGGGGATTACAGCCGGGTAATCCGACCTTTGTTTATTACGAATATTCCAGTATGTTGACCATCCACCGGTAAAAGTACAGTCGCTTTACCGCACACCACGCGGATGGTGCTCTTAACTCCTTCTTTCTGCCAGGGGTTAATTGCCAAAACGACCCACTCGTCTTCGGACAGCTTCAGCTTCCGGGTCAGTGGCCGCTTCTCCTTCCACAATACATGAGCCGGTTCGTCAATAACCAATTCCGCTTTCGAAAGCCGGGATGAAACGCCTGCAATACGGCCCAGACTTTCCATAAATAATGGCAGGTTCTGATAGTATTGGCCCTTCCGACCGGGTTCCCAGCCCCAGAGTACCACTCCTTTCGCGCCGCAAAAGTAGGGTAGGACGGCCATCGCCTCGACCATGTAAGGGGATAACTCCTGTCCAGCCAGTTTCTTATTACTATCGTGGTAGCGCAGCCATTCATAAGCATATACAGGCTTGTTGCCATAACGACGCGTCCGCTGATAATTCTCTTCAATGTTGGCCGCAAGGTAGTAGATCGAACCCGGATCATCGTAGAAGATGTATACACTGGCAATATAGAAGTCAACGAACGGATCAATATGCTGCCAAAGTTCAGCATCACTGCGATGACTGCCATCTATCTGCTGGGCTGATTTGCCGGCCACACCCCAATAGTCTCGCCGGAAGGGCTGAGGCCCGTAAATCCCAACAGGCATCCCCGGCCGCGCTTCCTTCGCCCACTTGCACGGCAACGAAAACCAACTGGCCCACTCGCGAAAGTATGCCCGGGAAAACTCCTCTTTTGTCTTGGCTCCGGACGCTTCACGCGCAGACTTGTCCAGCCAAGCCTTGTCGATGTCCTCCTCAAAATTGAACTCAATATCATGAACGAAGATGTCGCCTTCCTGAAGCGCCTGGGCGATGTTGCGGCGAATAATCCGTTCAAAGAAATCGGGCTTTTTCCATGGATTGGTCTTATTACCCTTTAAGGCCTCGTGGATGTTCTCCTTCTGGTTGCCGGGATAATCAGAGTATGTGCCCGCGATATTCACCACCCTGAACCCATGGGCAACTGCTTCTCTGTTATTATATGCCACGTCACCGCCGATCACGTTCCAGAATACTTTTAAATCGCCTTGCATCTGCACGGATCGGATTTCAGACCAAGTCGGAACGGCACCCGGAGCTTGACCGACCGCGCCTGACGATTTGCCGGCCGACACCATTACACTCATCGCCACCATCGCAACAAGGGATATGCCCATAATTGCAGGAATGTACCTTTTTGTCCTCATGATCATACAGAGCTCCTGGTTTAATGCAAAAGCCATAAATGACAACTTTTTCATTTTAGAGAAACCATAAGATCCAAGATGATCAGTAACTAAGAATCCTTAACCATAACTGATCCTCTCCATTTTGGATCGCATGCACTATTATTAAGCACTGCCTTTTTGGAACGCAAGATAGCCGATTGACTTACAACCAGTACCATAAGAGCCCACATTGACGCACTTAGATAGAGGCTGCCAGAGAACATTGCGGCTAATAAATACTGGAAATATAATAGAGAAATCCAGGAATGTTTCGGGTATGCGAAGAACATCTTAACTGCCGCAGCGACAGACATCGCGGTTATAGTCACAAATATAAAACCACTAAAAATCCCCGATAGCATGAAACTCTCAAGGATAACATTGTGTGGATAGAAACCAAGAGGTTCTGTCCCTGCACCCAGTATCGGACTATTGAGAAAGAGCTTGTAGCCGAGAGTCAATAACTTCATCCGCTCATTATCAGAGAAAAGTGACTCTTGAACACGGCGAAATGCAACAATAGTTTCAATATTCATGAGCAGCCAACCCAAAACAAAAAAGAGTACGGCAACAATCGCAGAAAGCCGAAGCAGGCGTTTACCATGCAAATTCTCTATGCCCAGATAACTAATCAGCGGCAAGCTAAGTATTAGAACCAATAGCGGCCCTCTCGATGCTCCCGATAGAGCGGCCCCTGCGCCAATCAGCATGCAAATAATCAATAAAGAGTTTTTCATTAAGCCGCGCATTTCAGCACGCACTAGCATCCACATACTTAGAATGGCGACAGTAACACCCAGATGCGCCAGACCCACCGGATTGAGCGTATCCGTTGCCTGCCGGCTGCCAATCAAATCTGAAATAGCCATCAGTTCTGTATTCCTGTATAGAATCAACCAGATATTAAAAACAGAAGCAATTGCCCCCAGGGCTACGATCCCAATCAAGGCACGCTTTAAGAAAGAATCATCAAGCTTAATCGATAATGCCAGCGCAGGGATTAGGGACATTCCGATGGCATATATAAGATACTCCCCGAGAGAAAGCCGCAACGCCGCAGGATTTAAAAGTCCATCAATGATCATTCTTGAGATATATAATCCCCAAAAAGTCCACCATATGATCCAGAAGATTCCGTATGGAAATCTGTCGCGCAGAATAAACCTCTTGATGATAACCATCAGGGAAATAACTAACACCAGCATGCGAAATGGGACCGAGACCAGTTGGTTGGGTATATTTTGAACTACTGCTATGGGCGCAATCAGTGGATATCCGACTAAGGTCAAGACCAATACTGCGATCGCCGCATAGCTCAGGAATTTATTCTTTGAATTCTTATGACCTTTGGTGAACAATTGGTCCCCTATGATTTTAGATCATCATCCACTATTATATTCAATATTGCTAAGTCATTTCCTTGTAGAAACGTTTGAGGGCTAATAAGAAAGACTGCAGATTGTCTGAATCATATAGGCCGATATTATCGAGGTCTGCCATCACAAGTGCAGATTCATTCGTCAATTCTTTAAATCGCTTAAACACTTTATTGAATGAATGGTTCTGCATGATATAGTTATAGCTCTTCATTCCGAGATCATCTTCGACTCTCAAAAAATGACTAATGATAGCTTCAAAATCTCGAGCTTTGCTTTCCAGGTGAAAATTTTCCACTGCGACATCATAGCCATGAGAATCAAATAACCAAAAATAGCGCCGCCGGTCTTTTTCAAAGAGCTTATGCCAGTCCGTGTTTGGCACTAAAACAGTCGGTACCTGCCTGCTTGCAAATTCAAGTGCGGCAGTTCCCATTGAAAACCCTACATCAATGTTCTCCGCCAGATAAGCATCCAGATCTGCGCCTAAAAGTACACCGGGTAATCGTAAAACATCACCCAGTTGATTTTTTTTGTTTAGAGCACGATTGCATGCTTTTTCATCACCAATCGCATGAATTAATACTTTGAAGTCATCGTGAATCTTGTTAAATTGAATTGCATCCTCGATCAATAATGCCAGGATCCTCAATTTATCGACGTCCATTCTGCTAATCCAACCGACATGTATTACCCCATGCTTCAACGGTCTTTCTGATGTCGTAAAGTCCTTTGCACTCAAGTTATTGGTTTCCATGACATGAATAGGTATCGGCAGGTAAATAGGATCAAAGCCAAGTTTGAAAAATTCCTTGTTCTCGCTAAAGTTACGCAAGCACATAAAATACAACGCTTGCTTACTGGATGCCTCTGCAGCAAAGACATTTATTTTATGCAGATGTCTCCTTTCAATAAGTCTTGCTGCTGAAGATAACCGCCCACCTGGAAATTCTTTATAAATTTTTGAAAAAGCAGTTGTTTCTATCAAATTGTGAGGATGTAAATCCCAAAATACTAATCGCGTTTCCGGCGCAGCATCTACAAATTGCCTGAATAAGAATACATAAGATAATGGCAAAACCAATATATCATCAGCGGTCGTTGAGAAATGATTTGATTCGGGTACTTTCACAACATCGAATTCTAACTTTCGTTCACCGAGGTATTTACTAATATAACTGTTATTCTCTTCAACTATCAATACACGACGTCCATCGTTAATGAGTGCTTCGGCTATTCTGCCAAAAAGTAATTGAGCACCGCCAATTCCCGAAGACGGGTAATAAAAAACATAGCGGACTCGGTTATTCATTGGTCCTGAATCTCCTCAGCCCCAATCTTTTGATCATATGTATTAACTCTAAAATCAGGCGTTTATTAATGTAACAGTATATTAATAATAGCGGTGATAAGAAAATGTACACTCTTAGACCATGTTCTATTTGCAGAACAATATTCATGACGATTATGAAACCAAACGAAACAAAAGATTCGAAATTAAGATCAAAGATCTTAAACTTCCTGGTGAAAAAATAGGCAATAAGAATTGCCGTAAGATAACTAATCGGGATGCTATATGAAAGGCCTGCAATGCCGGAACCCATTTTGAGGAATACAAAACTCAAAAGCAAAGATACGGAAAATCCGACACTCAGTGAAATCAAGGAATAATGACTTTTCCCAATGATGACAAATTGACTGGCGATAATCTGATAAAGAATTAGAAATAGCGGCGCTAAAAATAATTGCCCAAATACGACATATCCTCTTGCATAATCACCCAGAAACACTAACCCAAAGAAATATGGTGCTAACGGCACTATTATAGCGTACCCGACAACGATAATAAAAAGTAAGGCCTCAAAGATTCGTGATTTTATGCTGACATGATCTTTATCGTTCATGGTTGAAAAGGTAAAGAATGACCAACCACCGGCAAAAGCCATTTGCAGGAAAGTGCTTACTGACGCGTACTTGCTGCCAATAGCAAAAACGCCAAGTTCAGTCGCTCCCAGATATTTCATAATTAAGATACGAACGATCGAATTATTCGCCCAGTAGATTAGAAAAATGGGCATCAGCGGCAGGCCAACTTGTAACAGCTTCCAGGCGATGTCTTTAGAGAACCGTACGGGGAAAAAATTACTGCTATTCAGATAAATAAAATAGATAGCCATGATACCGGCGGCGACCAAATGAGCATAAATAAGTGCATACAATCCATATGAAAGATGCAGTAACAGCAAGACGACCGCATAAAAGATTACTGCATAAAACAACGTGTTGAACAGTAAATGTTTCTTGTTATTGTCTAATCGTGACGGATGAACCGAAACGTTGAAAAGATTTTGAAGAAGAATATAGAATGCCGCAAAATAGATAATTGAATAGTAATGATTGTCGTTTAAAACCATTACCTGGATGAAGTTTTTCAGGATCGCAACCATCAAGCTGACAATGATGGCGGCTGTTACAACGATCACAAAACCTGTGGCAGTAACCTCCTTGCGATATTCGGCATTGCATTTTATATAATACTGCCGGAACATGGCATCCGGTATGCCCATCATGGCAACACTTGCACTTAAACTACTGATGACCAGAAAGATATCATACATCCCAAATGCATCGGCACCGTCTAACCTTCGCGTCACGAAAGGAAAAATGAATAAAGGAAATAGTGCACCCAGAACCTTTAATCCGCCAAAGAATGCGATATTGGTAAAGAACAAATTGAAACGACCCAATGGTGATTTCATAAATGAATTATTAACGGCCTCATAATAGTCTTCTCGACTGATATCATCTCACTTCAGTCGTCTTCCTCGTCTTATAAATTTTAGATTACGAGGCCGGGAACCAGTTTAATTAATGCCTGGATGCCGGCTTTCCCCGGTGTGACAAATGTGCATTCGATTAGGAGAAGATTAATAAGTCATGCTGTTGAGCGAAGCCCGCGACATCGTTGCTTTGCAGCGCCTGCTCAGTGGCTTATGCCTGCTGTCGATTTGAGTCACTCGATGTAAGAAAAGCAATCGATGCTATGATAAACAGATTAGAGCGATTTGATTACTCTACCGGGATTCCCGGCTGCTACGACATTTGCCGGTATAGATGAAACGATCACGCTGCTGTTAGCGATAACGCTATTGTCTCCAATGTCAACCCCTTTCATTATACGGACGTGCGATCCAATAAAAACATTTTGCCCTATGTTGATCGGCGCCACGCGCGGCTTCCCGCCAATTCTTTTTTCAGGGGTAAGCTCGTGAAAGTCGCTGTCATAAATTTCCACATCAGTTCCAAAAAGAGTGTGCGGACCAATTCTTATCCCTCCCCCATCGCTGATAATCGTGCAATTATTGTTAATCCAGCAATGATCACTGATAACGATTAGGGAATTTGGGCTTCGTGCTTCGATATGATGATAGCCGCTATAGAATCCGGGTGAAGAACACACACCAAACGTGACGTCTTTTCCTATTATAATTTCTCCGGAACCGGAGAAAAGAACCGGCTGATAAATCCTGCCTTTGCCTTTAACGTTCTTCGCATTTGAGAGCAGTCGATATTTCAGTATGCGGAAATATCGGACAAGGTAATGAGCTGGATGTTTTGCTATGCGTGCCAAGGCATGGAAGATATCTAACGCTGTTTCCATAGTCGATTCTTAATAGCTTCTATAATTGCAGATGCATCGTTTTGATTCATTGCCGGCCCTATTGGCAAGCTCAGTACTTCACGATGTATTTTTTCCGAAATGGGCAGATCAACTGATACCATTTCGCAATAGGCTTCCTGTTTATGCGGTGGGACAGGATAGTGGATCATCGTTTGAATACCCTGTTCAGCAAGATAGCACTGCAATTTTTCCCTTTCGGGCGTGCGTACAACGAAAAGATGCCAAGCAGGCTCGGCCCAATCCGGGACGTAGGGGCATGTCAATTCTGAGATGTCAGCCAGTCTACGACGATAGAGGTCCGCTATAATTGTCCTTCGCTTATTCCATTCATCCAGTATCTGCAATTTGACTCTGAGAAAGGCGGCTTGTAATTCGTCGAGACGAGAATTGAAACCTTTGGTTTCATTAAAATACTTTATATGAGAACCATAGTTTCGCAGACTTCGGACGCGTTGTGCTAATATGCCGTCGTTTGTAGTCACGGCACCGCCATCCCCGAAAGCCCCAAGGTTTTTCCCGGGATAAAAACTAAACCCGGCAGCATCCCCCAATCCACCTGTCCGTTTATCTTTATATCTTGCACCCTGCGCTTGAGCTGCATCTTCTATAACCTTCAGCCCATAGCGATTAGCAATACCCAGGATGGAGTTCATATCGACAGGTTGGCCATACAGATGCACGGGCAGAATAGCCCGGGTGCGGGAAGTGATGGCTTCTTCTATGCGATTCGGATCCATATTATAAGTCCGAATATCCGGTTCTACCGGCACGGGAGTCGCTCCCGCATAAGTAACGGCAAGCCAAGTGGCTATGTAAGTATTGGAGGGAACGATCACTTCATCCCCCGACCCGATTTTCAATGCCCTCAGTATTAAATGCAGCGCATCAAGTCCGTTTCCGACGCCTACACAATGCTTTACATTACAATATTCTGCAAATTCATGCTCAAAAGCTTCAACTTCCGAACCCAGAATATACCAACCCGATTCCATCACCCTCTTGTATGCCGCATCCAAAGGTGCTTTGAGCTCTATGTAAGATGATTTGAGATCAAGAAAAGATATATTCATATTGATTTTGTCACGCTGAGAAACTCATCATAGTCTCTGATATAATCATCCGCCTTATAAATATCAGAAGCAAGAACCAACAGCACGGCATCCGGCGAGTATTTATATTGTATACCCCAAACCATTGGCGGTAAATGGACACCAATATTCGGTCTGTCTAATAAGATTTCCTGATTATTATTTCCATCATCGACGACCAGTGCGCAAGATCCTTTTATGCAGACCAAGAATTGATGCAACGTTCTGTGTGCGTGTTCACCTCTTATTTCTCTGCTTTTTACGTCAAATACCAGAAAATATCTCTTCGGCATAAAAGGCAAGTGCTGCTCATATTCAGCTGCTGATAGACTGCCTCTCATATCAATGACAATAGGTAAATTGTATACTTTTACTCCTTTGACGGCAGACATGATTACATTGGGAGAGGGTTCAGAAGGTACTTCAAGTTTGGATGGCTGTCTTGCAGGGATGTTTGAAACATATCCGGTTATATAGGCAGGGTTACCCACAGCTATCGCGTTCGGGGGAACATCCCGCGTAACAACTGCACCTCCGCCAATCATCGCATTTCTTCCTATTGTGATTCCTGGTAGAATCGTCACATTGGCTCCGACGGATGCACCTTGCTTAATGTATGTCCGTAAATACTTTTCGGGATATTGCTTGCTTCTTGGGAATACATCATTCGCGAAGGTAGCATTAGGTCCTATGAACACGTCATCTTCAATCCGCACACCATCCCAAAGTTGAACGCCGCATTTAATAGTTACTCGATTGCCAATAATCACGTCATTTTCAATGAATACATGATCGCAAATATTGCAGTCAGACCCTATTTGAGCATCCGGAAGTATATGGGTAAAAGCCCAGATCTTGGTGTTCTTGCCGATTTTGTCAGATTCAACAATAGATTGCTCGTGCTTGTCGTAATTCATTCACGTCTCCAATCGTATTAGGATTCCAATTCACACATTTGTTTTACAGTCGTGATACGAGGAAAGTTCACCAGGCTTTCGTAGTGGTAGTTCCTTAAAAACTTCACTGTAACCATAATCGTTTGATTCATGATCATGGCTAATTCTCCAACCAAGAAATGGTTATGAAGATATCTATCTTCACCCCAAAATACTTTTTCAGTTATTAATGAGAGATCTGCATACGGTTCGCACTGCGCTCAGAATCAAATGGATTAAACGACTATTCATTTTTCCCTGTCTTCAGCAAATCATTTCTTTCTTAATCACCATCATCTATATGGTGATGTGCGTCGCATCCTGACTGCGAAAGAATCGCATCAGCGTTCGATAAGACATGCTTTGCAAGAATCTTCACAATCCGCTCAGCAGTTTTACCATCCCACAATTCGGGACATCTTCCATGGCGTGCTTGGCCGTCAAGAACTTTTTGCGCTTCCAAATACATTTTATCAGGATTGTCACCAACCAGAATATTCGTGCCTTCCATTACCGTAATGGGCCTCTCCGTCGTATCACGAATAGTGATGCAGGGGACATCGAGCACCGTGGTTTCTTCCTGAATGCCGCCGGAATCCGTTAAAACGAATTTGGCATCCGTCATCAGGCTTAAGAAATCCAGATAGCCCAGCGGTTCCGGACAGTAAATGCGTCCGCCCGGAGGATCGTCGAACGAAGGAGGGGCCGGGGCGGACTGGTCGCAGAAGATGAACTGGTCCGCAAAACCAAAAGCGATAATTTGTTTTCTGGTCCGCGGATGAAGGGGAAAGATGATGGGAATCCGCGAAGCAATTTGACAAAGTCCGTCCAGGATGCGGGAAAACGTTTCGCGGTTGTCGACGTTGGCGGGGCGGTGCAAGGTGAGGAGCGCATAGGGAGGACAGCCGTTTTCTGTTGATTGGCTAAGCCCCAGGCGATGCAGGGTATCCCTCTTTTTGGCCTGTTCGAGATTAAAAAGCAATGTGTCCGCCATGATGTTGCCGACGGGAAAGATCTTGTCCGGCGAACACCCCTCGCGCAGGAGATTCTTGTCTCCGTCCGGAGAAGGCGTGAAAAGGTAATCGGCGACGGCGTCGGTAATCAGACGATTGATTTCCTCGGGCATCGTCCTGTCGAAGCTCCGGAGACCCGCTTCCACATGCGCCACGGGAATATGAAGCTTCACGGCAGCCACCGCGCAGGCCATGGTTGAGTTCACATCTCCGACAACAACGACCAGGTCCGGCTTCTCGCTCACGAGAATTTTCTCGAAGGCCATCATCACTTGTCCCGTCTGCTCAGCGTGGCTTCCCGAACCGATCCCCATATGAATATCCGGCGCCGGGATTTGCAGATCCCGGAAAAAAGCATCCGACATATTGTCGTCATAATGCTGGCCGGTGTGCACCAGCAGGGGGACGATCAGCTTGTCGGCGGCCGCGTGCCGTGCGTTGTAGTCCTCGATAGCGCGGATCAGCGGCGCAATTTTCATGAAGTTGGGACGGGCCGCCCCGACGAGAATCCATTTGCGGGCGCGGCACCTGGTTTTCCGTGGCCGTGTTTTGAGATGAGTGCTATTCATGCCGAATTGATCGTCTCTGTACCCATTAACTGCCGTGACGTGATACAGCTCCGCCCTCTGGATTACAAAAATATCTTTTAAATCATTATCTTAAAAGCACGTTAGGGTGATAGAGTAATCCAGCGAAGGCAAATGAACAATGATAGTTAATTAGCAGTTGACTGATAGGTAAATACTACAACATCGGTTGGAGGAAGGATACTATTGGCAAGAATCATTGCGGAATGGGTCGTGGAGAGCGGCGGCAGCTTCGCCGGAAGTCTTCAGGCAAACGTCTGGGCTTGTCTGAAAGGCGTGCCCGCAGCATCCTTATCGGAGAGAATGGGAGGACCCTGCAGCGGCCAGGCGATCATTAGATCCGGGTCGTTCCAAAGGATGGTCCGCTCATGGGCGGCTGCCCAGTAGTCGGTTGTTTTATAAAGAAATTCCGCCGTCTCGGACAGAACCAGGAAGCCATGGGCAAAGCCTTCAGGAATCCAGATTTGCCGGCGGTTGTCGGCGGAAAGTTCGAACCCGACCCATCGACCGAAAGTGGGCGACGACCGGCGAATGTCCACAGCCACATCAAACACGGCGCCGCGGACAACCCGCACCAGTTTTCCCTGGGGCTCGCGAATCTGATAGTGGAGGCCGCGCAGGACGTTCTTCACGGAATAGGAATGGTTGTCCTGGACAAAAGATTGGGTAAGACCGGTCTTCTCCTGCCATAATTTCTGATTAAAGCTTTCGAAAAAGAATCCCCGCGCATCGCCGAAGACGCGCGGTTCGAGAATCAAAACATCGGGGATATCGGTTTTAATGATATTCATGGTACGATTTTTCCCTGAGAATTCTCTCCAGATAGTCGCGATAGGATGATTTGGGCGTTTCTTCGATCACCTGCTTCATCTTCTTCTTATCGACAAAGCCCATCCGGTAGGCGACCTCTTCCAGACAGGCGATTTTTAAACCCTGCCTCGCTTCCAGCGTGCCGATGAAATGGCTGGCCTCCAGGAGACTGGTGTGCGTGCCCGTGTCCAGCCAGGCGATGCCGCGCCCCAGGGGAACAACGTGCAGGCCGCCGCGCCTCAAATATTCCACATTGACGTCCGTAATTTCCAATTCCCCGCGCGCCGACGGTTTCATCGTTTTGGCGATTTGGGTGATGCTCCGGTCATAAAGATATAATCCCGGTACGGCATAGTTGGATTTTGGTTTGGCCGGCTTCTCCTCGATGCTGACCGCCTTTCCCTGGGCGTCAAATTCCACAACCCCATAGCGCTCCGGGTCATTGACGTAGTAACCGAAGATGACCGCGCCGTTCTCGAAGCCCTGGACGATCTTATGAAGGTCCATCTGCCCATAAAAGATGTTGTCGCCGAGAATCAGGCACACGGCGTCACCGGCGATGAATTCTTCGCCCACCAGAAACGCCTGGGCAATGCCTTTGGGCTGGGGCTGCACTTTGTAAGAAAGTTTTATGCCCCAGCGGCCGCCGTCGCCCAGCAGGTCTGCAAACCGGGGTGTGTCCTGGGGCGTGGAGATAATCAGGATGTCCTTTACGCCTGCCGACATCAGCGTGGCCAAGGGGTAATAGATCATCGGTTTATCATAAACGGGCTGCAATTGCTTGCTCGCCACGAGCGTCAGCGGATAAAGCCGGCTGCCCGCGCCTCCGGCCAGAATAATTCCTTTTTGAATGCCTGCCATCATTTCCTCCGGAAATTCGTGAATGGTGAATCGTGAATCGTGCACGGTGCATCATTGATCATAGATAATACATGAATGTTCCTTAACATACTTACTATCCGTCATTCACTATTTTTTTCAATGGCGTTATCAGAGCATTGAACATTTTCTAATAACGGTGATTTCAGCACAGAATGTTTCCATTCACCCTCCACCATTCACTATTCACCCTTTACTGTCCCTCCAATGCATTTCTGTAAACTTCAGCATATCTCTCCAGCAGGGCTTCTTCGGTGAAAAGCCTGGCGCGCTCGCGGGCGTTTTGTGAGCATTTTTCATAAAAGGCGGAGTCATCGCTCAGTTTTCTGATGGCGGAGGCCAGGGCGTCCGGATCGCGGGGCGGGATGGTTGTGCCGGTTACACCGTCCAGACTTACAAACGGTACATTGGACGGGAGGTCGGTGTTAATCACGGGTAATCCATAGGCCAGGGCTTCGGCCTGCACGATCCCGAACGCTTCACTGGCGTCGATGGACGGCAGCACAAAAATATCGGCATTCTTATATTCGACGGCGAGACGATCATTGGGAACATCCGTCAGGAAAGTAATTTGTGAATCAAGCCCCAATTGGCTGGTCAGCCGCCGCAGATTATTTAACTCTTCGCCGTTGCCGACCACGCGCAGGCGCGCTGCCGGCAAATGCTTAAGTGCACGGATGAGATACTTGACCCCTTTGTATTTTCTGTGCCGGCCCACAAAAAGAATAGTGGGATTCGGTCCGCACATCTTCCGCGCGGCTGCCTGCAACTCGGATTTCTGGACGCCTGAATAGGCCAACGGAATGACGGCGCACTTGTGCCGGTAAGGCTGCAATGTCGGGGAGTGCGCAAGTGACCTGGGACCGATTAAAATAATCTTTTGCGCTTTTTCGAGAATGCGTATCAGCGCCGGACGGAAAAGAGGAAACAGTCTCCTCCAGCGCGTATTGGCCGGATCGGCGCACCACGTCACAATGAGCGGTTTGGAAATATAGTGATGGAGCATTTCAGCATTGGGAAACGGAGAATGCAAATGCACCAAATCCGTCTGGGGAATGAGCTTCCGCATCTCTTTCTTGAAAGACGAACTCACGGGCTGGCTGAACAATTTCGCAGGGCAGGCCACCCGCCGCACGGGAACATCGTCTACTTTTTCCCAGGCCGTCTTGATCCGGACGATGTGATTGAATGTCAAAACGCTGGGTTCGATGCCATATTTAGGCATTCCATTGCACAATTGCCGGACATAGGTCTCCGTGCCGCCCAACGAGGGATAATAGTACTTCACAATATGGAGAATCTTCATTTAATCAACACTTCCTTTCCTGGATCCGACTTTCCCGAATGTATCCAGTGTTTCCCGAGCGCAGCGCTTCCAGGAAAACTTCTTCACTCTCTCATAGCCTTTGGATATCAAAATCTTTCTTATTTCACCACTGGCAAGAATCTTTTTCATGGCCTCGGCCAGGCCTTCTTCATCCCGGGGATCCACCAGCAGGGCCGCATCACCGGCAACTTCCGGCATGGACGATACGTTGGACGTTATAACCGGAACACCGTGGTTCATGGCTTCCAGAATGGGGAATCCGAAACCCTCATACAGGGAAGGATAGAGAAGACAGAAGGCCTTTTGATAAATGAAGGAAAGGCGGGCATCATCCACATATCCGGCGAGATGGATCCGGCGGCGGTGGCGATGGGTCTCTAGAAGATTGATCGCGTCTTTGGTTTTCCATCCGATATTGCCGACGATAACAAGATCGACATCCTCCCGCTGTGCATCCAGCAAGGCAAACGCTTGCAGGATCGCCCTTAAATTCTTTCTCGGTTCCAGCGTCCCCACAAACAAAAAATACTTCCTGGGCAGCATTTCGTGAGCGGATCCGGGTGAAGGGACCTGCTCCAGGCAAGCGGGAGCCCCCGGATAGATGACACCGATCTGGGTTACCTGGGCCTTATAATGTTCCTGGATACCCGAAGCCGTCGACAGAGAGTCGGCAATGACGTAATCAGCCCGCAAAATGGAATGCCGCATCAGCAGACGCTCCGTGATCAGGGTCGGCAAACGCATTGTCCGGGGAAATAAAACATGGACAATGTCGTGAATCGTCAAAACCATTTTGATTTTTTTGGATATGAAGAGAGGCAACTGATGGCGCGGTCCCCAAAAAAGATCCAGCTTCCCCCGGGCGGCAATGCGCGGAATGCAGCACTGCATCCACAACGTGCTGATCATCTTTTGAGGCCACCGGCCCTCGATTTTTTTCCATCGCGGATTCACGACTTCGAAATGAATAGCCGTATTGGAAATGAGATAGTAATGGTTTTCCCGATCCATCTCCTGGAGAGCTTGCAGCAGATTATTCAAATAGACGCCGATTCCCGTTAATTGGAGAGTGGAAAGCGGCCGTGCATCAACACCTATGATCATGATAAGTACCGCACCGCTGATCCCTGAGGATTTTATCCCGCAACTGTTCGGCGCTCTGGCGCCAGCTAAGCCAGGGCATGCCATCGGATTTCGGGTGATTCCCTTCTTTATAGTGCGCAAGCCACGCCAGAATATTATCAGCGAGAGCGTCCGGCGCGCTTCCCTGGAAGTAAAATGCATGATCACCCGCCACTTCGCGAAACACGGGAATGTCGCGGGCCATGACGGGCAGCTTATGCTGCGCTGCTTCGATCAGTGGAAGGCCGAAGCCTTCGCCAAAGGAGGCCGCAATCAGGCAGGTCACGGCGGCGTATACCTTTTCCAGATATTCGTCGCTCGCGCCTTCAAGCCAGAACAAGCGCTTGTTCAGCTGGGGATGGGCACGCAGACGGCCGACAAGATCCTCTGACATCCAGCCCTGTTTGCCGATAATAACTAAATTGGCGTCCTGCCCTGACCGCCACAGCCGTTCAAAAGCATCCACCACCTGGATGTGGCCCTTTCGCGGATCCAGCGTACCGACCATGAGGAAACTATTGTGGTTGCGCAAGTGCTCCAGGACATCCGGGGCGCTGGACGGTAATCCCCTGCTGGGCAATGAATTTTCCATATCGGCCCCGAGATGGAACCAGTCTATTGTAAAGGGAAGTTGGCGGTCCGGGCCATTCTTCTCTACCCAAGAAGCCAGATCATCGGCAACGGCTTTAGAGATGCAAATCGCGCCATCGCTCTGGGCAACAACGTTGAGCCAACGTAAGAGACCTTCTCTAACGTCAGGCGCAAAACACAACGGCATCTGGGTGCATAATAAGTCATACACGGCGAAGATCACCTGCACACCCTGGCTGCGAAGCTTTCGATAGAATGAGCGATGGACGATTTGTGCCTGCGGCTCCAAATCCAAAGCGAAGAAAATATCCCCTGGCGCATATTCCATAGGTTCATCGTGCAGCACATGATCCGGACAGTTCAAAAAGCCCAAAGTGAAACGCCGCGCATAGCGATACTCCCGATCCACTGTGGCATACACGGGCTCGACCCGGCAGCCCGCCGGCGGGCTGTTCAGCCATTCCCAGAGGACGTTGCGGACGACGCGTTGAATGCCGCTCCCGGCATCGCGTTGAACGTATTCGGAGATATCCACCAGAAGTTGCCTTTGTCTATTGCGCAGAGGAAAGTTTTGGGCGATGGCCTCGGCCAGCGCGGCTAAATCGGCATCACTGAGCTTTAGATTGTGAATGCCGGCAATGGCGTTGGGCAAAGCCGGTAAACCCGACCCGGCCGTCCGGTAGAAACGCTCAATTGCCGTCCGGTACTGTTCGGCGCACACCCGCGGATGGTGATCGCGCAGAATGATTTCTCTGGCTGTTTTTCCCATCTTGAGCCGCAGATTCTCTTTCTGCCGGAGTGTTTCCAAAGCGTGGGCAAGCTCACCATCGGTGAACGCATCGGGCAGTTTCCATACGGCTTCATCTTGATGATCGGCTATGCTGCCGTTGGCATTGACAATGGTGGCCAGGCCGTAATTCATGCAATCAAGCACCGCCGCGGACATTTCCCCCCGGGAAAGCGTGCGCAGCTGGACGCCCAGATCGGCGGCGGCAAGATAGCGGCGGAAATCCTTCCTGTCCACCCAGCCCGTGATGCGGATATTCTCTGACTCCGGAGCGCGGCGTATCGCCCTAAGTAAATCACGACCATATTCGCCGGGATCGTTCTCGCCAACATAGATCAAGTGGCAGGATTTGGAACGCGCCAGTGAGGAGGTCAGCCACGTCTCAAGTAAGCGGTGATTTAGCTTGGTCGGTCCCAGAAGCCCGAATGCACACACCAGAAAATCGTCGGTCCGGAAGCCCAGAGCTTTGCGGGCGGAGGCCTTATCTTCAGCTAATTGCGGATCACGCAGGAGGGGTATCACCGCCCAATCGGCCTGATCGTCCCCGTACCACTGTTGGGCAAGCCGCAGGGAATTGGGCGAATGCACAATGACACCTAAACTATCCTGAATCACGCTGAGGCTGCAGGGGTACTTCCAGACAACTTCGGCCGTATCTTTGCAGTGAAAGCGATCCCGGAGGGCTGGGAAGCCATGGGACGCGTAAAGCTCGCGGGCCCACCCCTGCGGGTTTGCACCATCGGCGTCTCTATGGGCCACAATGCTGGAAAGAAAGAAATCATGCAGCACCACAACGCCCGGCACAGCCTTAAGAAGACCGAACATATGCTCATGGAATTGGGAATTGCCGAAGTGATACAAGACCCGCTCGTATCGTGCAGCATTTTCCATCAGCCACCCGGCGGAGCGAATCGGGCAATGACCCTTGATCCAGGGATCCGCAATCGAGTCCTGCACGACGACGACATCGATCTCATAGTGGCGGGCCAGTTCAGGCAAGAGCTCGGCGCTATAGTCCGCAATTCCCGATCTCTCGGAGGGGAGCGGTGAAACGTAAGCCAGCCTGGGCCGCCTCTCTTTTGTATTACTGATCTCAGGCAGGGCGCGGCGTTCGACGATCAGACGCTCCATCGCCGCAAGAGCCTTCCCGGCGCTCTCCTCCCAGGAAAATTTTGCAGACTGCTCTTGGCCGTTCCGGATAAGCCTGTCACGGAACAGGGGGTCCGATAAAGCACGCTCCATAACAGACGCCATGGCCTCGTCCGAATGCGGGTCGAACATGGCCTCCGCCCAACCGATCACCTCGGGCAGACTGGACGTATTGGCGCCGACCACCGGCGCGCCCGAGCGCATGGCTTCCAGCGCCGGCAGGCCGAAACCTTCATGCCAGGACGGGAAGACGAACAGCGTGCAGAGGTTGTAGAGGGCAACCAGATCGTCTTCGGGAACAAATCCGGTCAATATCATGTCTTCTCTGGTCAAGCCCTGCTTCATGGCCAACCGTTCCAGACTGTGTTTGCTTTCCGGCTGCACGAAACACACGATGGCCAGCTGATGGGCTTTGCGCACCCCTTCGGGCAGCCTGGCGAAGGCGCGAATCAGCCCCTCGATGTTCTTGCGATGATCGGTGCCGCCGGTATACATCACGAACGGGCGATGCAATCCATATTTTTGACGCAGTCGCTGTTCCACTTCAGCCGAAAGGCCGAGGGGTCGAAATTGCGGCCCGGCATCGGTGGAAATGTTGACCGAGCGGGCTTCCGGCAAGCCCAAACGGCTGATGCCTTCCTTCCTGGAGGATTCCGAAATGGCCAGCCAGAGATCGGCGCGGCGCAGGTGTTCAATCTTTCCGAGATACCAGGCCTCCATAGCCGGATCTTCGAGATAGGGCTTACGATGGATGTAGGGAATCAGGTCATAGAGCGTTACGGCGGTGGGGATCGAATGGGACAGTAAGCCGATGCCGGTTACCGCATCGTCTCCGAACCCCTCGAACAGACTGGTTACATGCACGACATCCGGTCGCAGGCCGGCCAGGAAGGCTTCCCGAACGCGCTCGGCGGTCCGCCGACGCGAATCATTGCCGGCGTCGATGCCGGCAACGCGAGAAACGGTGTTCCAGACCCGGATGTTCGCCTGCGGCAACACGCCGTAAAAGGCGGCGCGAATGGGTTCGATGGTGTCCGGGAAGAGAGCATTCAGGGCAAGCAAGACTTCATGCTGTCCACCATGGCGCGCCATCGCCAACGCCAGGGACAATGAGTATCGGCCAATGCCCCGGTTGCGCGAACCTGTGGATTGGGCCCCCTGCATGTCAATCACGATACGCATCAGTCCCGATCCTCCGGACGCTGTTTCATGGCCGTCTTCAGGTCATTGTAAATTTGACGGGCGCGCGGGGTAAGCTGCTCCGGTCCCGAAACGGTGAAGGAACTGAGCAGTGCAGCCTGAGCCAACCCTGCTCTCTTCAGGCGGGCTTTCAGAGCGGGGAAAGGACGCAAAAACAGGAGGGCGACGCCTTTGAGGCGGGGATGGTTTGCACCATACCGCTTGAGCCTGAAGACCATCTGCCGGGCCGTCCTTCCCGGTTCGTTCATGAGTACAAGGATTGACCGCGCGTTGCCGCCCCGCCCCACCCGGCGGAGAGCCTTGCCCGCAAAACGTAACGGCCCGGTCCATTTCCAGGAGCGGCTGTTATACACGGCCTGCAAATCCGCCACTGCCCGTTTGGCTCTGGTCTCGGCTGCAATTAGTTTGTCTTGAGCGTCGTTCACCTTATTTTTCGCCTTCTCACGTCCATACAGAATGAAATCGTCAAAAACATTAGGCGGAAGCTTGAATTTATCCAGCAGCTCTTCATGACGCTCATGTAAATAAAATCGATTCAACCCGTCAAAGTAGGCAAAGATATAACCTTTCGCGAGGACAAGCGGCTCCCAGCTTCCGGAAACATCAATGGTCGAAGACGGCTGGGTGCTTTCAATAACCACTATCCAGGGTCGGGCCTGCGCCTCTTCCCAGCTTTGAAGCACCTCCCGCTCCATGCCCTCGACATCTATTTTAAGCCAGTGGATTTCCCGGTCATCATATTGATCAAGAATATCCTGCAGGGGCAGGACCTCCACCGTTGTCTTGGTAAATGAAAATCCGTTCTTCCCGTGCTGCTCCGCAATTTCCGGATCGCCGGTGGACAATCCCGTATCCGTGCATTCGTAAAAATCAAGAAATCCCTTTTGGCGGCCAATGGCTACTTGCCAGACCCGTTCATCCGGGCGCGACGTCCTCAGCTTGTCGGCATATTGCTTCGTGGGCTCAACATGAACGCCTCGCCATCCCCGCTCATAGAAAGCGAGGCTCACCGAATCAATGACGGGATCATTCGCGCCCACGTCGATATAAAATCCGTCGGCAACATGCTTAAGCGCACGCCAAAGCATCACGTCTTCAAAATTCTGGGCGTAAGATACCATCGTCACCGGGTTACAACCTCAATTGCGGGTCCGATCCCGGACGCCCCTGCAAAATGCGTCCGTGCCGTACACCAGTAATCAAGGATATCCCTCAAACTCTTTTCGAGTGGGATGATGTTGTGCCAGCCGACTTCCCTTTTTATTTTTTCACTGGATCCGATGATGACCTTGTTGTCGTTCGGTCGCACCAGATTTTCGTCAACCCGTGTATGAATATGCAGATCCAGGATATCGGCCATGGCCTCGATGACATCTTTGAGCGACGTTCCCCGGCCGCTGCAGACATTATAGATATCCCCGGATTTTCCCTTTTTCAAGAGCAGATCGTAAGCGGCAACGGCATCTCTTACATCCGTGAAGTCCCGGACAATCGATGTATCTCCGGTGACCAGTTCGCCGGAGCCGCTGCCGTTCTTTTTAATCTCCGCCAGCTGTTTGGCGAATGACGATACGACAAAGATGTCTTTCTGGTTGGGTCCGATGTGATTGAACGATCGGGTCATCACAATGTCCAGACCGTATCCGTCAACATAAACTTTTGAAATCATCTCCTGCGAAACTCTGGCCACCGCATAGGGGCTGAGCGGCCCGGGCACGTGCCTTTCAGTCAAAGGCAGCGATTTCTCCCCGACATTGCCGTATTCCTCCGAAGATCCGATGGACAGGATCCGCGCGGGCAGATTCACTTTCCTCACCGCTTCCAGCAGGTTCAAGTAAATATTCATGTTGTTGCGAAAACACAAAATGGGCTCTTTCCAGCTGAAGGCGACGCTGCTGTATGAGGCGAGGTGAACAATATAGTCCGGCTGAAAATTGCAGACAATCTTTTCGATGCGGTCCTGATCGAGCAGATCGACTTTTTCAAAATTCACCCGGATGCTTTTATAGGCCTCCTGCGGGAACGGTGGGTTTTGCGTATCCAATCCCTTGATGCATGCAGCGGCTTCATTTTTGTCGAGGTATTCGAGGAAGTGACGACTGACAAATCCAGCATATCCGGTAATCAGATATTTTTTCATTCGTTCAGGTCTCTGTTTCCAAATTTTTTGTTATTGCCGAATGAAGTCTAAATCCCGCGTGAGCGGGACGAGCGTTGATTCCCTGCCGCCCGCCGCGAAATCATGGCGTTCATTTCATCCCCCGGCCCCCTTGCTGCGGGGGTGTTGATTAACATGATCCGAAGGAAATCTGATGTAACTCGCGTCACAGACAGCGTCGGGCAAGCCGATTGGCCTAACTGTTTTCCGGGAGACGGTTATTCATTATGTTCGTATACCCTGTAGCCTTTCTTTCTGACCAGTTCGTCGCGCTCCGCCGTCTTGAGATCCTCTCTGACCATTTCGGCAACCAACGCTTCGAAGGATATTTTCGGTTTCCAGCCGAGCTTTTGATGGGCTTTCGTGGGATCACCCAAAAGGGTCTCCACCTCCGTCGGGCGGAAATAACGGGGATCCACTCGCACGATGGGCTTTTCCTGCCAGTAGCCGACTTCATCGAGCCCCCGGCCTTCCCAGCGGATGGTCATTCCCAGCTCGCCGGCACCGGCATTAATGAAGTCGCGGACACTGTACTGCACGCCCGTGGCAATCACGAAGTCATCGGGTGCGTCCTGCTGCAGCATGAGCCACTGCATTTCCACATAATCCCGGGCGTGCCCCCAGTCCCGTTTCGCATCCAGATTGCCGAGATAGAGGGCGTCCTGGAGGCCCAGCTTAATGCGGGCCAGGGCGCGGGTGATTTTGCGGGTGACGAAGGTCTCTCCGCGAACCGGGGATTCGTGATTAAAGAGGATGCCGTTGCAGGCGTAAATCCCGTAAGCCTCCCGATAGTTCACCGTAATCCAGTAGGCGTATAATTTCGCTACGGCATAAGGGCTTCTGGGGTAAAACGGCGTCGTTTCCTTTTGCGGAATTTCCTGCACCTTGCCGAAAAGCTCGGACGTGGACGCCTGATAGAACCGGGCGGTCTTCTCCATGCCCAAAATGCGCAATCCTTCGAGAATGCGCAATGTGCCCAGCGCGTCGGAATTGGCCGTATATTCCGGTTCTTCAAAAGACACAGCCACATGGGACTGCGCGGCGAGATTGTATATCTCCGCCGGTTGGACCTGCTGAATGATCCGAATCAAGTTCGATGAATCCGTCAGATCCCCGTGATGGAGGATGAATTTGCGATTCTCCATATGCGGATCCTGATAGAGGTGGTCGATCCGGTCCGTATTGAAAAGGGACGAACGGCGTTTGATACCGTGGACTTCATACCCTTTTTCGAGAAGAAATTCCGCCAGGTAAGATCCATCCTGCCCTGTAATGCCCGTAATGAGCGCAACCTTGTTCATAAGATACTCCTTAGAATGTTCTACGTTCTATGTTCGATGTTCCACGTTGCCGGACCGGACGTTTCTCGCTTCCCCGACAGGAATCCTCTTTCCTTCTCGACCATCCTGAACTGCGCGCCGGGTGCCGTCGGCTATCTTCCGCCATACATTTTTTCATAATAGTCGCGATAGCTGCCGTCGGTAACCGAGGCGATCCAGGCCTTGTTGTCCAGATACCACCCGACGGTTTTTTGCATGCCCTCCGCAAAGTTTACCTGAGGAGACCAGCCCAGGCGGGTGCGGATTTTTGTGGCGTCAATGGCATAGCGGCGGTCATGGCCCGCGCGGTCCTTGACATACGCCACGAGCGACCGCCTGTTTTTGCCGCCGGGAAGAAGGCCGACTTTTTCGTCTAAAATATCGCAAATGGTGTGGACGATCTCGATATTCTGCTTTTCGCTTTGGCCGCCGATATTATAGGTTTCCCCGATCTCCCCCCGCCCGAGGACCGTGAGGATCGCCGCGCAATGATCAATGACATAGAGCCAATCGCGGACATTCTTGCCGTCGCCGTACACCGGTAAAGGCTTCCCTTGCAGGGCATTGTTGATGATCAGGGGAATGAGCTTCTCCGGAAACTGGTAGGGTCCATAGTTATTGGAGCAATTGGTGATCAGGGTCGGCAGTCCGTAGGTATGAAAATAAGCGCTGACCAGATGATCGGAGGACGCTTTGCTGGCGGAATACGGAGACCGCGGATCATACGGCGTGGTCTCCTGAAACGCACCGGTTTCACCCAGAGATCCGTAAACCTCATCCGTGCTGACATGAAGAAACCGGCGGTCTTGCGCCGGCGGCCCTCCGGAACCGTTTAGCCAGGATTCACGAGCCGCCTCGAGCAGATTAAACGTCCCCAGGATGTTGGTCTCGACAAATGCCGCGGGCCCGGTAATGCTGCGGTCCACGTGAGATTCCGCGGCGAAATGAACCACGGTGTCTATTTCTGCTTTGGCGAAAAGTTGCCGCACCAGAGCGGCGTCGCCGATGTCCCCTTTCACAAACCGGTATCGGGGGTTCTTTTCCACATCCGTTAAATTGCCCGGATTGCCGGCATAGGTTAGTTTGTCCAGATTTATAATTGTGCAGCCGGGAAAATGCTGCAGGGTATGGCGGATAAAATTGGACCCGATAAAACCGCATCCGCCGGTCACTAGAATGTGCTTCACTGTCAACCTCCTTTTCACCGCGTATCATCAGGTATCAGTCATGGATGAAGAAAAACCGCACAAATGAGAGTCTTACGCAACTCCATGTATACGTCGTCCCGATGCGCCGGGACGATGTGGAAACTCTTTAACGGGCGCAGTGAGGAATCTTGGTGAGGTTCCACCCTTTGGTTCGCGATGACGGACCAACAGGGATTCAAAGGGTTTCCGCATCCTTTTCCAATAACTGCGTAAGCAGACTGTTCTATACGCCCCCCATCCAAACGCCGAATTTTGTAAGTTTCATTCCATTTGATCGATCGCCTCACGGTCAAATACCTTATAACATACTTCCCCGTCCGTCAAATTATGATTCGCGGCCAGGCCTTGCCCTCGCCGGCCTTCTGATGAATCAAGCTATATTTCCTATTAGACCAGGAACAATGATGGACGATATTTGAAAAGCGGGCAGTTTTGCGAGCACTCTTTATGAAGGCAGATCTTCCGGATCCGGGTGAAAAGGTCGCGGGTGAAAATTCAAGTCACGCCGCGCATCGGCATGATCAAAAACCAAATCCGTATTCATCCGCTCGGCCATTTGCGGCGTCCAGTCACGATAGCGTGAAGACAAGCGAAGCAGCGCAGCGGCCATACGAAAAAAAACAAGCGGCACGTGAATCACCCTGGGGCGGCGGCCAAGAGCCGCAAACAAGCGCTTGATCATCTCCCGGTAACGGAGCGTCTCGCCGCCGGAAAGATTATACGCCCGATTCACAACATCCGTTTTTTCCAGAGCGGACAGGCAGGCCATCGCGACATCTTCGGCATGAACAGGCTGCCTTCGGCCGTCGCCTTTCCCCAACAGGGGAAAGAAGCCAAATCGGCGGATCAGGCGGACAATTTCTGAAATATTTTTATCCATTCCCCGTCCGTAAATCAACGTCGGCCTCAGGACAACCCATTCAACACCCCTGTCCGCCGACCACTCTCCAAGACGGTTTTCGGCGCCGGACAATTTCAGAGCCGTTGATCTTTCGTCCGCGGAACCCGAACGGCTCTTGGCAAAAATGCTGGTTGAAGACACCGCGACAATCCGCCTCGCGCCCTTTTTTTCCAGCAGCGGAAAGTAATCCGGCAATCGCCAAATGGATTCAGCACAAATCCAGAAGCCGATTTCGCCGCTTTCGCCCGCCGGGCCATGAAAACCATCAGGAGATTCCGGAATCCGGAGCCACCGGATGTCGGGATCAGCGCTGTCCATCTTATGCCGGGAAAACGCTTTGACCGACCAGCCGTTTTTTTTCAGCAACGGCAAGAGACATCGGCCGACAAGACCCGTGGCTCCAAGTACGCCAACCTGTTGTTTACTCATCCCTGTAGGAATCATCACACCTATTTGCGAATGAATTGCGATGCGGCCAGCACTCCAAAACGCATCCATACTCCCAGCGCCACAATCCACATCAACATCCCCGGGTATCGATGGCGGAAAAATTTCTGGTAGAACCGGATCATGCCTCTGTGTTTGTGCCATTCGACCCATAAGGGACGGCCTTTGCTGCACACCCCTTTATAGTGAATGACACTGGCATCGGGCACAAACATTATCTTCCACTTTCCGCGGCGAAAGCGTGTGCACCAATCCAGATCTTCACAGTGCACAAAATACCCTTCATCCAGCAGACCAATATCCTTGATGGCCTCTCGCCGCACCAGCATGCAGGAGCCCGAAATAGCTTCCACTTCCATGGGGCGTTCCGGCAGCGGCTGCTGATGGAGCAAAAAATCAGAAAAAAGACGCGGGTATCTTTCACCAAGTTTTGACAAGCCGAAAGCGCGGACAAATGCGCGCCACGGCGTCGGTATGGCTCTTCTTCCCCCTGCCTGTTCCGTTCCATCCGGATTCAAGAGCAACGGTCCGGCCATTCCCGTTTCCGGCGATGACGCCATAAACGCCAGCAGCGTTTCCAAAGCATTTTCTTCCATCAGACAATCCGGGTTCAGAAAGAGCAGATATTCGCTTTCACCGGCGGCAGCCACCCCGATATTGCAGGCTTTCGCAAAACCGAGATTCTCTTGATTACGAATGCACGTCAGGCGTGATTGCGAAACAGCGATCCACTCCGCCTCATCCATGCTTTGATCCGTCGAATGATTATCGACAACGATTACTTTACGCACGGCCTGTGAACACAAAACAGAGTTGACGACCTGTTTCAAAAATGGACCTGCATCGTAATTGACAATGATTGCGCAGGCGCTCGGCATTTTAGAACCACCTCTTCCGAAGTTGCTTTAATCCGTGTAAGAACCGCTTATCCAACATAAAATGAACAGGCAATGACATCCATCACCAATCTTAGTCTTTTCCAGATGTTCCCAGTTCACCCAATTGCCCTTTTATCCCGTGCCAAATTCCCTTGGTCATCATTTTCAGGTAGTCAAGCCGCGGTGAAATAAAACCGCCATAGACCATAAGGCGAACAAGCATAGTACGAATGAATAAGAATTTCCACCCTGGCGGAACATAGTTTTTTCCAAGCAGCCATACCGCATTGCGAAAAATATAGTAATGGCGCAGCGGGCCGTGATGCAGAAACTTCTTCCCCAGAATCATTCCGGGATTCTCGCCCATGGAATGATGCAGCACGGCGCCGCACACCCCAAATAATCGATAGCCGCAAGACCTGACCCGAAAACACCATTCGAAATCGACTTGATCAATAAATAATGCATTTAAAGGACCGCCGACTTCATCCAAAACGGACAGGGGAATCAACGATCCTGATGATATAAGCACATCTGATTCGATCAGGTGGTCCTCCGGCCGGCAAAAGTGTTTGACAACTTTAAAGCCTGAAACGCTAATAAATGAAGGACGATCCATATTCCGTTCATCCTGGTAACGCGGTCCGACAGCCGCCACTTTGATGCCCTGGCCCTCTATTTTCAAAAGATTGGACGTCAACTGAAAAACCATATCAGGCGCGGGCATACTGTCCTGATCAAATAAAACAACATGCGTCTTACCCATCCCCCTTGCCCACGCCATTCCTCTATTATGGGCCGCTGCGACGCCAAGGTTGCTGCCTAAGCAAAT
Source organism: Deltaproteobacteria bacterium (assembly GCA_009668925.1). The sequence continues at coordinate 10,255 of SBEK01000011.1, read as the reverse complement.
CAGGTATTCATTATCCCTCCGCCGCGATTCCATAAATTCTTGTAAATACTCACCTGAACCATTGTCCACAAGTACAATCGAGCCGATTTGTTCACCCAATGCGTCCAGCAGCTTTTGCAGGACAACGATTTTCGGATGATAGGTTACTACAATCGCTGAAACATTGTCGAATGCATTCATAGGTATTCTTATCCGTGATGAAGCCAATCTGATATATTTTTTTTGCCTGCTGCGCCTTCCCCCCTCAGACTGCGGCCGATTCGGCAGGCCTGAGCACGAAGAGATGGGAATGAGCCGAGAAGTCCAGTATGCCGCGGCGCGGGACATACCTCGGCACCTGTGTTGCCGTAAATCCGGCTTTCGAAAATTGCGCCAGAAGGTCACTCTCGGCAAAGCACCGCATCTCCAGCACCAGTCCATCACCGCCGTGAAAAACGAGATCACGGAACTCCTGCCTTCTTCCATCCCGGGTCCTGTTGATGAGAATCGGGCCCTGCTCGTCATTTTCGATGCGGAAGTCATGCAATTCCGGATAGCGCTCCTCGGTTTCTGAAATCGGCAGATACGGAACGGAAAAAATTGCAAACCCATCAGGCTTAAGCAAGGCTCGCAGGCCGGCAAAGGCCTGCTCAACCGGGGGCAAGACATGCTCGAAGACATCGCTGGCAATCACGAAATCAAAGCGGCCAATCCAGTCATCGGGCACTGCCGTGATGTCCAGGTGGGGATCCTGATGATAGAAAGTATTGCGGTAGTTGAAGGTCGACGCCAACCGTAACGCATATCCGGACCAGCCCGAAAGATCGCAGCCGAAAATGTCCAGCCGCTTGGGGAAGCTGAACAGGGATATATCCTTCGCGAACAGTTCATAAGACAACGCATGCACGATCTGCCGGACACGGGAGGTGGACCCACAATGGGAGCAGGATGGATAATCGCGATAGACCGCCCAGCGCAGCACTGTTGGGGTGATGCGGCCGCAGATATTGCAGCGGAAGAAAAACGGCCATGGTGCAACGGCGATGGCCCGTGCGCGCCAGAGGCCGGCAACAGTCGGCTGATGCATAGCCAGCACTTTTTTATAAATGGTCTCATCGATCATGGTCTCTTATCCGCCTCCTCCGCTTCAGCGTCTCATTTTCGGCAAGCCGTCCTCTGCCGCCTGAAATAAGCCAACGACCGCCATTTGCCGATTATCATTTTTTTCGCAAAGGCGGAGATCGAAAGATCGCAAGACGCACCAGCCACGGCTTTCATTTCCTCTTCCACCTCCATGAGCATCGTCAGCCTGTCGCGTCTTGCGAATTGCGCTGGAGATCTGGACAGGCTTATGAAGAATTCAAAGCCTGCCGTCCCAAAGCCGCCGATTTCCGACAAATGATGATAATTTAATTCCCGAAGATCCTGCACAAGCAGTGCAAATGATTTTGGCGTAAAGATCCAGCGGTGACAATCCCGGTACGACGGTTCGTTAATGAAGTCCTGCATTGTATCTTTCAGCAAACCCAAATCAGCGTGATGAAGCTTGAGCGCATCGTCATGCGCTGCATCCCATCCAAGAATATTATCACCCCGGACGACCCCATAACAGAGATGATCAAGCACCGTACCCGGAGAATGAATTTTTTCCTTCTTTAAATAGGCATCAAGGACCATCCCTACCGTGGATAAAGGTTTAAATCTATCAAAACAAAAACGCTTGTCGGGCACGATCAGGGAAAGCACTCCGTTCGGCTTTAACAGGTTATCACAATCCTGAAGAAAGCCTATGAGGTCCGTTGTATGTTCTATAAAATGCGAGGCAATGATATAATCAAATGCATTTGTTTCACCAATAAGTTCGCTTAATGATTCGCCTGACCATATGTAATCCACTTCTTCTATTCTGGCCAGCAAGTCAGCGGACAAGTGCTTGCTATATTTTTGGAGAAGGCCTTCACGATTTAAATGATCAACCGTCTTGATTTTGGCACCTGACGATTTGGGCAAAATCGGATTGTAGGAAGGTCCGATCTCCAATCCAACCCCCTTCATATTTATAGATGACAAGGCTTTTTCTGTGCGATTCATAAATGTAATCTCTCAAAAACGTTGCATTAACCAAATTGTTCTATCTCACCACTAATCCCAATAACCCGTGCCGATTACTATCAGGAATTTATATCGCTACATACGGTTCTTCGTTACTCGGCGTGTGTCAGCGCTATTTAAAAAAATTCAGGACCTTAATGGGCAGAATCAACATGGACATCGTGAACTTCATCGGCAACAGGAATATAAAGCCGAAGAGGAACCGATGGATTCTGGGCAGATGCGGCAGAATATCCCGCGCACCATCCATACTGCTCTCATACAACACATTGCCGGCTTCGTACTGATCCAAAGCTCTGAAGATAAACTCCCAGAAAAACCGCAAAGAGATTCTCCTGTCCCTGACGTGATTGGCGCCGTTGTCCGTGTAGTTTTTAAGGAGTTTTCTCCAGTAGTATAAGCGGCTCTTCAACATCCGACTCGAAAAGCTGTAGTTGGCGCCATGAAATCTCCAGCGCAGCGTCGGCACGGGCAGGTAGAATATTCTGCCATTTTCAAACAACCTCAGGAACAGGTCGTCATCCTCATATCCGGACAGGTTTTCATCAAACCCCCCCACCTTGGCGAAGACCGCTTTCTTGAGCGTCATCAATCCGGGCATTACAAAAATGTCTCTAAACAGGATATCCTCGATGTCCCTTTTCGGATGCGGCCACCCGGCAAGCAGGTTTTGATGGATTTGATGATGTATGACGTTCCCCTCGCTGTCGATGGTATCCGCATCCGTGTACAGGACGTCGATGCTTTTATCTCCCAGCCAGGGGACAATTTTTTCCAATTTGTCAGTATACCATTCATCATCCTGATCGATGAACGAGATGTATTCGCCGCTGCAGCATTGCACACCAAAATTCCTGGCGCTTGATTGCCCGCCATTTTTCTTGTTGAGATAACGCGCGCGGAGATCAGGCCGGGTTGATAAGAAATCATTGCAGACCTGGCGCGTGTCATCGGTCGAGCCATCGTCAACAATAATCAACTCTATGTTCCTGTATGACTGATTGGCGACGCTTTCCAATGCGCTGAGGAAGTGCTTCTTTCCGCTTCGGCATGCATTGTAGGCGGGCATCACCGCTGAAATGAGCGGGTTGTCGACATTTGCACCGGGAATGGATAGCTCTTCCCCCGCGAACCCCTGCGATATTTTCGGCACCCCATCCTGCCAATACCTTATACCCAAAAGACAAGCTATTCTCCTTCGCAAATCCATGTGACGGAATCTTTTTAACTGTTGCCCGATGATACGCAGCGGCCATGTTATCTTCCAACTGGTTGAAGATAAGAATTCGGTGATCCGACGGCCCTGTTCAACCAAGGATTGATTAAGATTGGCAATCTGCGCATCACGTTCCATTATAGCTTCGCTGAGACTGGAAATCTTTAAGTCGCGTTCGGCTAAGGCTTTATGGAGGCTGCCAATCTCCATGTCATGCTCCGATAAGATCCGTGTGAGGCCGCCCGCCTCTTTTTTCAATTCATTTGACTCAAAACGTTCCCATTGGCGTGAGCCAAGTGCAACAAAATAGCGGATCAGTCCTTGTTTTTCATCCGCAGTGGTTTGCAGCCACTCCAGTGCCTGATCATCTAAAGCATTGTTGAGCTGCAATACACCAAGCCCGAAAGAATTTAAAAACTCTATATTTCTCGGATAACGCGCCTGCAATTCTTTCCAGAATTTCCAAACGCCAAAGTTGCGCTCATGAACATTAGTGTCGTGAAAAATGACAACGGCACCCGGTGCTAATTTCGGCAGCCAGGTATCAAAATCATGTCGCACCGCTTCATAGGTGTGCATTCCGTCAATATGCAGCAGATTAATGGATTCATCCGCAAAACCGATAACGGCATCGTCAAACGTCATCCGCAACAACCGGGAGAAACCTGCATAATATTCCGCGTTATGTTTGTTGACCCGGGCGAAAATGTCTTCGCTGTAAAGGCCCGCATGTTCATCGCCCAGCCATGTATCCACTGCATAGCATTGGGTCAAAAGACCAGCCTCAACAACGGCCTGACAAAAAGTAAAATACGAATTACCGCTATGGGTGCCCAATTCCACAAATATCCCAGGCGCGATTTCCCGAATGACCCATGCGGCAAACGGGAGATGCCCTACCCAGGTGCCGGGGGACTGGAGAGATCTTGGGACAAATGATGCCGCCGCAATTAAATTGTTTTGATTCATGCGATTACTTCAAACGTCTGAGGACAATTTTAATAAGATACCCGCGCATCCATAGAATTTATTTCATGCCTGCGCGAATCGTCCAATGCTTGAGCCACCGCTGAAGACTGCCCTTTTTATTGCGCCAAACGCCTTTATCCGGTTTGCGGCAAACCAGCATTGAATCGTGCCATAAATCGCTCCCATCGGCATAACCCAAGTCTTGCCACTGGGTCGCCGCTTCCAGCACTTCCATTTGAGCGTAACGCGCAAGCGAAATCAGTCCGTCGGGATAAAAACGCCAACAGTCCCGTGGATAACGATGCTCCGGTCCACTCGAGGGGGCCAGAATACAGCACAGACCGCCGGGTTTGAGTACCCGCGCCACCTCCAGGATCGTTATCCAGAAATACTCAATATGCTCCAATGCCTGCCCGGAAATGACAACATCGGCGGATTCGCCGGAAATCCCACTCCAAATATAGGGCGTGTGCAATACAATATCAACGTTATGACCGGCAACCCTATCCAACCCGATGTATTTCCAGGGCTCTTTCGAAAACAGCGGGCGGTAGCTCCCGTTCACATCCTGAGAGCCCAAATCCAATATTCGCAGCGGTTGGCTTTGTTTTGCAGTCAGATATCGATCGCGAAACGCGGTCATTTTATCCATCGAACTTTGGTGCATGTTATTTTTCTCTTTTCAGGTAACCTTTGGGGTTCCAGGTTATAAGAAAAGCCTCTTTTGCTCTGTCGATGATGAAATTTTCATTGGCTTCCATGAAGTCCACAATGGCTTCATAGGGCCCGGGGCTCGGACCTGCATGAAGGCCGTGATGACAGATGCCGTCTTCGACGATCAGATAATTCCCCATCGTTACGAGCTGCGAATATTTCTTCAAGACGTGGAGTGTATTTTGATATTCATGAGAGCTGTCTTCGATCACCATGACGGATGCACAGTCCCTGCACATTGCGGCTACTTCATCAAAAACTTCACAGGCGTCACCGGTAACAAACGATATCCGTGGATGATTCCTGACGGTTTGGTGAAGCCGGGAATGATCGATATCGACAGCTATAATGCGACCCTTGTTCAGATGGTCGCATAAATGCGCCAGGGAGAGGGCGCTGCCTCCGCAGTAGCTGCCAATTTCTATAATCACATCCGGTTTCGAAGCAAAAATTATTTCCTGATATATCCAAAAATCCAGGGGACTGCGCTGACACGGGATTCCAAAGTAGGTCGAGTCCGTTAAAATCCTTGTTTGAATTATTTCAAGAACTTCATGAAGAGGCGTGAAAAGGGCTTCTTCCATGCAGACCCTGCCGCTGCCGTTGCTTTTGCCAAAATGCATTTTTCTTAATGCTCCCGCGCAGATGTCCTTTAAAGACGCTATAGCCGGTGTAACCATGCTCTGAATTTTCTGTAACCGGCTATCATTTTCCAGGCTCGCGATCGCCGTATCTCATCCCAGGAGCTTTCCAGCATTTGCCTTTCCTGGTTCACCTGCTGATACCGATACGCTAACTCATATCTATCCTTGACCATCGTCGCAAGCGAACGCAGGTATTTTGACGACGCCGGCAATTGCGCGTTGGCCATCTGATTGACGGACTCCTCCGGAAGCGCAACCCAATCTACCAGAACGTGTTCGTAAACACGCAGCCATTTGTCGATTGCCGTTGACATGTTCCCCTCGTTTCGAATCCAGTCGCTAACTTGCTTTGCATCATTTGCGCTATACTTTTGCAGTTCGCGAAATACGCTCTCCTCATTGACTTTGCTTGACTGCATCGTTCGGACACCGAAATTGAGTTTCCTGAGGCTGGCGACATTATCGGTTGTGACCATGCCGCCCAACCCCGAAAAATCGGCGATAATGACTGCGCATCCTACAGCCATCGCTTCCAGAGCACACCGCCCTTTTGCAAACACCACGTCATAGCCGGCCAGAATTCTTTCCGGATGATCAACGATATTTCCGGACCCGGCGCCCGCAACATCAACCTTTCCGACGCCCGCCCGGGCGCAAGCTGCGCGAAGGGCATCGGTCGTCCGGTTATCGCCCGCATAGTTGCTGAAAATAAGCGCCGACCGCGGCTTCTCCGGCAAAGGGGGACGCTGCTGGAACCGTTCGGTGTCAACAAAGTTATAGATGATCTCGATATCCCGTTCCAGGATTCCCTCTGTTGTCAGCAATCTTTCCCGACATAAATCGTCAACCGCAATATATCGCCGAATCGAAGGGAAGACCGGCGGCCATTCCTCCCAGGGCAGCCACCCATGGCAGACGAAAACTGCCGGGGTTTTCGGAAAATACATCATGGCCGTCATCGCATCCAAATGATGCTGACCATGGATAATATCGGGAGCTCGTCCAAGGTACGCCAGATTGTCGATGACCGGCACCGTTGCCCGGCGCAGTTCTTCCGCCACATCCCCCAAAACAGTACTGTAGGCCACCGGATAATGCCCCCGCTTCATCAGAGCCAGGGCCAGATCGCGCACATACAACTCAGATCCCGCTCTGCCGGCAAGCGTATTGTTGGTAATCAGTATCCGCAAACGATCGGGCATGAATCAGACCTTTAACGATAATCCAAGTGCTTTTCTGACTTCGCCGGGAGAAGCAATCCGCTTGCCCAGGATCCCGGCCAGCTCCCGCACCCGTTGCACCAGCATTTGATTGGTTGCCAAAACCTCGCGCGTCTCATCAAACCATAAACTATCTTCCAATCCGACACGGACGCCGTGGCCGTAAAGGAGCCCCAGGGCATTCATGCGCAGCTGACAGGTGCCGATACCGCCTCCCGTCCAATACGAATCGGGCGGCAATTCATGAATCAGCAACCCCAGATGAGCCGGTTTGGCCTGGGCCGTAGCTATATTACCCAACACTATATTGAAATAATACGGGGGAGAAATAATGCGGCGATCAGCCAGATAACACGCGTAATTGACCATCCCGGAATCAAAAATCTCCAGTTCCGGCTTAATGCCGGCCTCCGCCATACGTTCGGCTAGGCGCCTTATGATTTCGGGGCTGTTCATGCTGGTAGATCTGCTGAAGTTCATGGATGCCAGCGTCAGGCTGCCCATGTCGGGTTTCACGTCACCGACCAGAGCCAAGGGGTCCGCCCGCTGCTCGAAAGCATTGAAATTTCTTCCGCTCAAAGACACGCAGATAATCACGTCCGGGCAGGCTTCCCGGATAGAACCGATCAAGCGGGCATAAATTTCCTTCCGGTAGGTCGGCGCTCCTGTATTGTCCCTGGCATGCAAGTGCAGGATGGAAACGCCCAGCTCAACGCAACGCTTCGCCTCTTCCACAATTTCCGAGATCGACATCGGGACATGGGGCGTCATTGCTTTCGTCGGTATCATCCCCGTCGGCGCCATGTTAATCATTATTCCATCCAGCATAGACACAAAACTCTCTATTCGGTTGACATCTTTTGAAACATTCGTGCCGGATGACCTATCACCGTTACACGGGGAGGCACATTAAGCGTTACCACACTGCCGGCTCCGACCGTTGCGTTTTCGCCAATGACAATCCCGGGCAGGATCACGCTGCCGCCGCCTATCCTGGCACCGCGGCATATTCGCGGATACGCCAGTGCGCCGCCCATCAGTTTGTCGTTCAGGGTAATCACGCCGGGGCCGATAAAGACGTCATCTTCGATGACAACCCCCCGCGTGATATGGCAGGACGTCTGTATGGAAACCCGATCCCCGATCGTGCATTTGCATATATTGCAGTGTGAGCCGATCGTGCAGCCCGAGCCGATCATCGCGCCCTGATGGATCAGTGTGAAGGACCCGACGCGGGTACCGGCGCCAATCAGCACTTCATCCTGTACCTCCACAAGTGCAGGATTATAAAAATGAACCGCGGGGAACCTTTTTTCACTCGTCAACATGGGACAGCCTTTTTTCAATTGAGCAGGCGGAGATTATCATTTTAAAGCATCCATCTATGATGCAATCAAAGCGCCGCGATCCAACCGTATCGTCCGGTTGCAGACTTGCGCCACAAGCTCCGGCGAGTGCGTCGCGATCACCAGAATGCTTGACTTGTTGACAATTTCCTGAAGCCGATGCTGCGCTTTTTCCTGAAAATCAGCGTCACCGACATTCAGCCATTCATCCATCAGGAGAATCTCCGGTTGTACGAGCGTCGCGATGGAAAAGGCCAACCGCATCTGCATGCCGGTGGAATACGTCCGAAGCGGCATGCGGATAAAATCGCCGAGCCCCGCAAAATCCACAATATCGCTGATCTTTGAGGCCAGCCCCTTTCGGTTGAAACCGAGAAGGGCACCGCGCAGAAAAATATTTTCGATCCCCGTTGCCTCGCCATCCATCCCCAGGCTCAGATCAATCATACTGGTGATCTTGCCTTCTACCTTCATCAAGCCCTCCGTCGGCTCATAAACGCCGGAAATGACGCGCAGCAGGGTGCTCTTGCCCGCGCCATTATGGCCGACAACGCCGAGGCGATCTCCTTCCTTCAAATCAAGGCAAATGTTTTGCAGAGCCCTCACCACCACCCGGCCCTTTTCATTGGAGCCCATACGGCCGCCTGTGGCCGCCTGCATCAGCTGATTTTTCAGAGAACGTCCCGTCGTGTTATAGATTGGAAAATCAACGCTCACGTTATCAAGTAAAAGATGCGACATTGTTATCCCCTATAACCAATAAGCGATGCGCGAACGAAACCGGCCGTAAAACGGGAGGGTAATAAACCACCCGACAACCGCAACGATAATGCTGACCTGCCAGTTCAAGGCGGAAGGCAATGATCCAAGCAAAGGGGCGCGGACGATTTCGATCAAATGAAAAAAAGGATTGGCATCCAGCAGAAGCATGCTTGCCCGTTTGGGCAACAGGTGGGGCATCCAGATGATCGGCGTCAGATAAAAGAAAACCTGTAAGAGATTGGAGACGATCTGGGGAATATCGCGGTAACGGGTGCAAAGAACACCCAGTAGCAGAGCCATCCAGATCAGGTTGATGATCAACAGCACGAGGCCGGCGAGGGACAGGAAGGCCATGGCCTTCAGGGGCACCCAGAGCACAATTAAGACAACGGGAAAAATAACGAGGTTATGAGCAAAAATAATCAAATCCCGCCAAAGAACACGAAGAATATGGATAAAAAGCGGCAATGAGATTTGCTTGATCATCGCTTCAGCGTCGATGAATCCCGTGCAGGCTTCATTGAGTATTGTCGTAATCAGCACCCATAAGGTGAACCCGATGGTCAGGAAGGGTAAAAACTCCTTCATCGGCGCGCCAAAGAGATTACTGAAGACGAAACCAAGGGCGCCGATTAACACGCCCATGCTGATGGTGAGCCAGAAAGGCCCCAGAGACGACCGCCTGTATCGCTGACGAATATCCTGCCAGCCCAGAACGCCTGCCAACTCATATTTTCTTAACGCAGCGTATATGTCACGCCAACCGGATTTGGCCAATCGAAACATCGAAACTCCCGACATCATTTTTTATCACGTTTTGCAGTAGTACCTCATTTGAAGCGAGTTTAAAAGACCCAAGAAAAAGCAAATTTCCGTAACCATTGGGAATAGGTCAAATATCAGCTGAAACCATCCGTTCGGCCGTTGGCGCGGCCCGGTGCCGAACGCGCCAAAGACAACGGATTAATCTTTCAGCCGGCAGAAACATTCAAAGCGTCAACCATCATTTACCCTCGTCCTTCAGCAGAAAAATTTCCCCAGAGGTTCAAAAAATTCTCTGGGGTACAAATCCGCTCTCCGGGCTGCGGAGGCGTATTTTTTCAGGAAACTTGCGTCACGCTTATGGGTAAAGATGATAAGATCCATGACCGGAGTTTATTTCTGATCGCTTATTGCGGTCACGAATATTTATTTTACCATCACCCTCCCGTGGCGTCAAAGAACGCTCTCATTTTCCTGCGGCGTGAATTCGGGAACGATTTCTTTGAGCTTGGTTTTGATGCCCTTCGTATC
>SBEK01000374.1 GCA_009668925.1 Deltaproteobacteria bacterium | reverse complement strand
GTTCTCGACAACCAGGACCTTATTGGGATGAAGGGCGGCCATGCGGCAGGCTTTGAGGTAAAGATCCGGTTCGGGTTTGCCTTCGTTGACCTCGGATTGAACCACGCTTACCACGGGATGCATGAACGCATGCATCGAAACCAAGGTGTCAAGCAGATCCCGCGGCATCGAAGAGACGAATCCGTACTCGAAATGACGCTCTGAGAGGGAAGCGAGAAAGTCGCGGGCATCGGGCGCAAGGATCCGCCGTTCTTCGATCTTGCGCTTGATTTGCGGAAGATAGAGTTTTTGCGCTTCGCTGTGAAGGTTGGCTAAGGCGGGGAATTCGCGATCCAGCTTTTCACGCGACGTTCCCCGCGCATCGATGACGCGTTTGAGAAACGAAGCGGGAAGCGGGATGGAGGATTCCGCGGCGAGGCGGGCATAGGCACTGTGGATGGGTTCGACGACATCGAAGATCGTGGCGTCGACGTTAATCAGAATCAAGTTTCTTTTCATTAAAATCACCGTTTCCATCTTACCCTAAGTCAGTGAAACGGGCACTCGATATGCCCGTTTCCGCGTTTCAATCCGTCCGCTTTTTTGGTATAATGAGACAACGGAGGAAGACAATGCGAACGATCTATCCGAAGATGCTGGTTGATTCCCCCTTGGGGATCGAAATTCCGTTTTTGGCGAAGCACAAGATCGACACGGTGTTCATCGATGTCGATAACACCTTGCTCGCCCCCAGGGAGCGTCTTTCTTCCGAAGAACTTAAACTATGGATCAACCGCGTCAAGGCGCAGGGGATTCGGGTGTTTTTGGTTTCAAACAATACGTCCAAAAGAATCTCCGATTTGTCGCGGGATTTGGATGTCGAAGGGTTGCCCAGGGCCTACAAGCCGTTCGTCTTTCGGATCAAACGGTTCATCCGGAAGCATCAAGTCGACGCGTCGACGTGTTGTTTCATCGGGGACCAGTTGTTCACCGACATGTGGGCGGCCTACCGCCTCGGCATGATGGGGATCATGGTCCGCCAGATCAGCCCCAAGGATTATTTTTATACACGATGGATCCGCAAGATCGAACAATGGGTTTTGCGTCAAGGAGGATTACGATGAGCGAACTGAAGAAATGTGTCGGATGCGGGGCGATGCTGCAGATGCAGGATCCCGAGGCGGCCGGCTATATCGTCAAGGATGGGCAGACGCTTTGCCGGCGTTGTTATCGGTTGAAACACTACGGCGACACGGCCGTGTTGAAGGTGTCCAAGGCGGATAGCGAAGAAGTGCTGTCGCGTGTCGCCAAGATGGACGTGCTGGTGGTGTAT
>SBEK01000373.1 GCA_009668925.1 Deltaproteobacteria bacterium | reverse complement strand
CGTCAACCTGGAAGTTGTTGCCGGCTCTCGAGCCTCTCCAGATGCAGTGGTCCATCCGGATCGTGCTCGACGCGTTGGAAACGCCGTTCTGGTTGAAGCTGCCCCACGGACGGCTGGTGTTGCCCGGTTCGCGGCCGGAGTCGCCCAGGACGCCGACGTCGCAGTAGCTCATATTGAGCGTGGTGCTGGTCATGACCTGCATGATGCCCGCCACGCAGTAATACTTAACCTTGACGTGATCCATCGTGTAGGTCGGGCCGCCCCTGCTGTTATACAGGTAGGAAGGATACCCGGTGTTGAGCGCCGGCGCGGGGTTGCCGATGATAATGCCGTTTGTCGTGGCCGCGCCGGTAATGCTGTGGGAGGTATTGATGTCGACGTAGCGCAACACGACCTGGTTATGATTGTTGATGTCGTGCGCGATGGCGTTGACGCCATAGCCGGAGCCGTCAGTGGGCCCGGATTCATCGATCAGGACGTTTTCCATCGTCACCAGGCTGTCGGTGCTTTGACCGAACTTCACAAAGCCGGTGGGGACGGTCGCCGTGTTGACGGACGGCTTGACGAAGTTGACGCGGATCCGGCCGCCGGTAAGGGAACCGAATTTTGTGCCGCCCGAGTCCGTGTCGAACAACAGCGTGGGGGTCGTTCCGCCGGATCCGCTCTGGATCGTCGGCTTCTGGCCGGGCGCGGCGATGATCGTCAGGTTCGGCTTGGTGATCTTGAAATTGCCGACGTAGGTCGCGCTGTCGGTGAAAGTGATCGTGTCTCCATCGTTGGCCGCCGCGACGGCGAGATTCAGGTTGGCCTGATCGGTCGGAATCCGGATGTTGGTGGCGGCGTGCGCGGTCGCCGCGAGCATGGCGATGCAAAGCACGGACAAAATCAATCGTTTCATGATTGTTTTTCCTCCATTCAAAGAAATTGAAGTTTAAACAGCCATACAACAACCATGCCTCCTCTCATCAGGATGAAACGGGTGCCGCGAATCATGCAAAAACGCATGTTCTTCGCATTGCCGGTTTAAATCTCTTAAGTGTCGCTTCTTGTAATAAATGGAACCGAATTAGTCAAGCAAAATGCGCCGGAAGGAGAACGCGGGGGCGCACCAAATGGTTGTTGGGATGGACTAGCCGGAGGGGCACGATCAAACCGCGGACTCGGCCCACAGGCGCGATTGCGGCCGATCGACAATCATCGGCTTTCCAACGAGTTCGCAATGTGCTTTCCCGAAAAATAATTTCTTCATCAACGGCCGGGTCCGATACCAACAAAAAAGGCCGGCGATTGCTCGCCGGGCCTTGCGTCTTGTCTTGATG
>SBEK01000372.1 GCA_009668925.1 Deltaproteobacteria bacterium | reverse complement strand
GTTTTTTATCTGAGCCTGATTGTCCTGATACCGCTCTCCGCGCTGGCCATCAACACCGCGGGGATGACGTGGGATGCTTTTACGGCTGCCGTGACTTCGCCGCGGGTGATGGCGTCGTACCGCGTCACGTTCGGCGCCGCTTTGATTGCCGCGCTGATCAATGCCGTGTTCGGCACGCTCGTTGCCTGGGTGCTGGTCCGGTATGACTTTCCCGGCCGCAAGATCATGGATGCCATAGTCGATCTGCCTTTCGCCCTGCCCACGGCCGTGGTCGGCATCACGCTGGCCACGATTTATTCCGGCAACGGATGGGTGGGCGCGCTGCTCGAGCCGCGGGGCATCAAAGTGGCCTTTACGCCGCTGGGCATTGTCATTGCCATGACGGTGATCGGCCTGCCCTTTGTAGTCAGGACACTGCAGCCCGTAATCGAGGACATCGAGCAAGAGATGGAAGAGGCGGCGGCCTCTCTGGGGGCAGACCGCTGGCAGACCTTCCGTCATGTTTTGTTTCCGCTGATGGTTCCGTCGATTTTGACCGGCTTTGCGCTGGCCTTTGCGCGGGCGGTGGGGGAATACGGCTCCGTGATTTTTATTGCCGGCAATATGCCCATGGTTTCGGAGATTACGTCGCTACTGATCATCACCAAACTGGAGCAGTATGACTACAACGGCGCGACCGCCATTGCCCTGGTCATGCTGGTTGCCTCTTTTATTCTGCTTTTCGCCATCAATATGCTCCAGCGCTGGAGCCGGAAAGTGACGGACGTTTAGATAGAGGATATGGATATGGCAGATACCTTACAACATCAACCGGTCAAAACCCGGGCCGGACGCAGGGATGTTACGGAACCCGCGGCAATCCGCTGGCTTCTGACCGGCGTAGCCACGCTTTTCCTAGGACTGTTCTTGCTTTTGCCGCTGGCGGCGGTGTTTGCCCAGGCTCTGGAAAAGGGGCTGGCGGTTTATTTTGCATCGCTTCGTGAAGCAGATGCGCTCGCGGCCATCCGCCTGACGCTCTTGGTCGCCGCGATCAGCGTACCGCTCAATCTCGTTTTCGGGCTGGCTGCCGCCTGGGCGATTACCAAATTTCAATTTCCGGGGAAGAATATTCTGGTGACGCTCATCGATCTCCCTTTTTCCGTGTCGCCGGTTATTTCGGGCCTGATTTTTGTGCTGATCTTCGGCCTGCAGGGCTGGCTGGGGCCGTGGCTGGATCACTCCGGGATTAAAATCATTTTCGCCACGCCGGGGATCGTGCTCGCGACCATTTTTGTTACATTTCCGTTTGTGGCGCGTGAATTGATTCCGCTCATGGAGGCGCAGGG
>SBEK01000371.1 GCA_009668925.1 Deltaproteobacteria bacterium | reverse complement strand
GGTATCAAAGGCGTAACTTTTGCGGCCCCCGCGCTCAATGTGGCGGAGGGAGCCGGTAAACTGGGTCCCATCTGGCCTTTTCTTTTCATCACGGTAGCATGTGGCGCTGTTTCCGGGTTTCATTCGCTGGTCGCGGGAGGAACATCCAGCAAGCAGATTTCCAAAGAATCGCATGTTAAGAAAATTGCCTTTGGCGGGATGCTGCTGGAGGGTCTGCTGGCGATCGGCGTCATGATTGCGGTCGGCTGCGGCATCGCCTTCAGCGACTATGTGAGCATCGCCTTTCCCACTGCTGCCGGCGTGAAAGCCAACCCGATTCTGGCGTTTGCCATTGGCGTAGGCGGCCTGCTGGATAAGGCCCTGGGCATTCCACCCGTTTATGGGACTGTTTTCGGAATTCTGATGGTCGAAGGTTTTGTCATTACGACGCTGGACACGGCCGTGCGGCTGAACCGGTACCTGTTCGAAGAACTCTGGCAAGTGATTTTCAAGAATGTCCCGAAAATCATGAAGTCGTATCTGTTCAATGCCTTGCTGTGCGTCGTCTTGATGTACTTTCTGGCATACACCAACGCTTTTGCCGCGATCTGGCCGATCTTCGGTTCCGCCAATCAATTACTGGCCTCTCTTGCACTGATCGCCGTCTCTGCGTGGCTGGCGAAAAGAAAAAAGACGGCGTGGTTTACCATATTGCCGGCGATTTTCATGATGGTCACCACCATTTACTCGCTTCTTTCTCTTCTGATCAACAAGTACATTCCTAAGAACAATATTGCCTTGTCCGTTACGGACATCCTGTTGATCATCCTCTGCATCGGGGTCATATATTTGGCCGTGAAGAAATGGAAGTCCCTAGAAACCAGTAATAAGCAGACCGCGAAAGGAATTTCCTGAGAACGACAAATACGGACAGGTTTCCGTAATGTTTTTCCCTTTCGCTCATCCGCAACTTATTTGAAGCGATCAGGATTATTCCGAAAGAATTGACATAAAGACTGAACATTCCCGTATGTGTCGTGAGCAGGAGCAATGTGAGCCCTGAGTCGGGATAGTAAGATTGAACAGAAACGCGCCATAGTGGCAGGGGGGGACAGTGACGGACGCCTTGCCGGGTATGCGTTGAAAAGAACTCCTGCGGGAATCCCTAAATTTGATCTGTTAGAAAGGGTATGTATCAATCATCGATGAATTCTGATTCCTCAAAATGTCAATCACCGGAGATAAGCGATCCCGGGGAGACGTCATCGTCCATCTTGATTAACGGGCGCTCGGTATCGTTCAAGAAGAGCGGCGCCGGACCGCCCCTTGTCGTTTTCCATGGGTGGA
>SBEK01000189.1 GCA_009668925.1 Deltaproteobacteria bacterium | reverse complement strand
GTGTAATATGAATATTTTAGTTGCAATATGCGCATTATTATGGTAAGTATTCAACATGATTGATAGAAAAATTGAGCCGATTCTTCGTGATTTGGCCACTCAGTATCCGGTTGTTACGCTGACAGGACCGAGGCAAAGTGGCAAGACAACGCTATGTCGTAAAGTCTTTCCGGACATGGCTTATGCAAACTTAGAGAGCCCCGATGTTCGTCAGTACGCCGTCACCGATCCGCGGGGATTTTTGGCTGCCTACACGAGTGGTGTAATTCTTGATGAAATCCAGCGTGCACCGCAGCTTGTTTCCTATATTCAGGTGATAGTTGATGAACGCAAAACACCGGGCCAATTTATCCTGACAGGCAGCCAGCAGTTCGAGGTGACGGACACGATCAATCAATCGCTGGCCGGCCGCACCGGTCTTTTACGGCTTCTGCCCTTTAGTATTGCTGAAATCCAAGGAAAGACTCTTCCGGATTCGGTGGATATGATGCTGCTGAAAGGATTTTACCCGCGAATCCATGATCAGGGTTTGAATCCTACGCAGGCCTTGGGGGATTATTATGAAACCTATGCGGAAAGAGATTTGAGGCAGTTGACGTCTATCCGCGATTTAAATGTTTTTCAAAAGTTCATCCGACTCTGTGCCGGCCGTATCGGGCAGGTCGTGAACATGCAGAGTCTGGCAAATGATACGGGCGTGTCTCACACAACTGTAATGGCGTGGCTATCTGTTCTTGAAGCAGGTTATATTATTTTTCTGCTTCAGCCCTGGTACCGTAATATTTCCCGACGGCTCATCAAATCCCCCAAATTATATTTCTATGATGTCGGCCTGGCGGCCTATTTGCTCGGCATTGAAAACGAAATTCATGTCAGCCGTGATCCGCTCAGGGGTAATTTGTTTGAAAATCTAGCCCTGATGGAGGCGATCAAGTATCGCTTCAACAGAGGTAAAAAAAATACGGTTACGTTTTATCGGGACAGTCGGGGCAATGAAGTGGATATGATTCTGGAAAGCGGTCGCGAAGTATTTCCTCTGGAAGTGAAGGCAGGCGCAACGATCACTGATGACTTCTTTAAGGGATTGAGACATTTTTCGCGTGTCATCGGCGAACCGCCTTATGGCGGAGGCCTGATTTATGGCGGCCGGGAGATCCAAAAACGCGGTAATTTCCATATATACCCCGTAACGGCCATGGATGAGATGCTTGATAAGTTGAATGTTTCAGGATTTGGCTATTGAAGAAAAGAAAACAGTTTTAAGTTTTAAGGAAAGAGAACCCAGTATTAAGTTTTAAGATTTAAGTAGTTAAATTTTAAGGAAGAAAAACGTGAAGGGTGAAAAGTGAAAGGTGAAAAGTGAAAAGGAAGAACTGTTCTATGTTCAATGTTCGATGTTCGATGTTCTACGTTAACACCCTGAAGAGTGAAAAGTGAATGGAAAAAGATTCAGGCCAAAAAGTTCTATGTTCAAAGTTCAACGTTAACAGACGCGAAGCAGAAGAACGTGAAAAGTGAATGGTGAAAAGAGTCATTGCGAGGCGAGCCTTGCGAGCCGTGGCAATCCCGAGGCTGTGGCAAATGCTGAAATTGCCATCCGGCATACGCCGGGCAAGCTGCCGTCTGAGAGACGGATCGCAATGACAGCAACAAACCCTCTGATAAATGAGGGTTTTTTGCGTTCAGAAATAGATAGCGGCGTCGAGGCCGATGAAGTGATTTCTCTGAGTTTGATTTTCAATGTGGTCGAGGTTGTCGATGTCTTCATACGAATACCTTAAGGTGAGATTTGTATTGTAGGGGAGTCGATAGCCTATTTCTCCCAGGTACTGTTTTTTGGACTGGGTTGCGGGTTTGGATTTGTAGCCGCTTCTTTCCAGATCAAAACTCAGCTTGTAATAAATCTTTTCAAAGCTCTGTGACCATTCGATAAAGAAGTCTTCCGCTTCCGTGCCCATGTGATGTCCAAAGACGCGGCCTTCGTAGCGCATCGGATAGGCCGGATGCTTATACCACGAATCAGGTGAGTTGTAGGGTCCTAAAACGGTCGTCGCATACTCTGCGTGAATTGCCGTTCTCTCCAGGCCGAAGGGCTTGAAGATGCTGACGCCCGCCAGCCAGGCCCGGCTGGTCGGAGGATAGCCGTTGTCCTCTCCGCCGATTTCTCCATACAGTTTGATTCCGTCGGCGACAAAAATGTATTTCTTCAGATTCGGCAGCGTGATGGCGAAATCCGCGGAGACCTGCTGATTGCTTTCTGTTTTCTCTCCATTTCTGTCGGTGTTGCCGTAAAGAATCTGATTGATCTCGCTCAAGCTCAGGCTGCGCCGCTCCGGTCCGCCAAAAACAACCAGATGCGAAACGCCCAGTTCCAGATACTGCAGCGGCTTCAGCCCCAGGCGAAAGCCATAGAGAAAAGGATTGGCCAGTTCTGTGCCGAATCGCTCATCGTTCAGTTGAGAAAATATCAGGTTGAATTGCCAGTGCCCGAGATATGAAAAAATCCACGGCAGGCGCACCGGCTCCGGGTTGGATAATTTGAGCATGTCAAAGGGATGGGCGTTGTTCGACATGAGCAGCGATCCGTGGTAACCCGGCCCCCACCATAGAGAATCCCGTCCCGC
This sequence comes from Deltaproteobacteria bacterium, assembly GCA_009668925.1. Next base: position 5,091 of record SBEK01000189.1, on the reverse strand, counting down.
CTCCAGTTCGACATTGAAAACGGTCAGTTTGGCGTAGCCCTTGTGCAGGCGCAGGGTGGTCCGGGCATTGCCTTCGCCGTCTTCTTCCCTGCCGAAGTGCTGATTGTAGATCAGCGCCGGCTCGACAAAAAAGGAAAGCACGCGGCCGACGCGGGCTTGCGACTGCGCGCGCAGGACGACGTTGCTGCCTCTTCCGTAATCAATGCCTTCATTGTTGTAGGTGGAGAATGGACCACTCTGGTAGTTGTAGTGCAAGGTAACGGCTTCCAGAGGCTTGATGTAAGTATGTTTGATATTATCGGCTGAGCGCGCCTCAGCGATTTCCGCTTGGAACAATTGCGCATAGCGGTTTTGGATATCCCGGCAGGCCGCGGAAGGGGTATCCATGGCGCTGCATTTGTCCAGTGCTTCGGCCAGCTGCCTGCCGACTTCTGTTCTGGAGAAGGGTTTTATTGAATTCATGTTGCTGGTGATGAGGCCTTCGGCCGCCCAGAATTCGATGTCGCGGTAAAGATCGCGATCCAGGGTCACGTTGGGCGAAGAGGCGGCGTACACCGGCGCCAGAAAAAAGGGCGCAAAAAGAATTGAAAATACAACGACGGCGATTCGCGAAAATTGTCTTTTCATAACGGCCTGCTTTCTAAGTTGCATGCACATATGTTAAAAATCCCGGCTTCGTCATTGCGGGTGTGTTGCCTTTCAGTTATCGCGAGCCGGCGTTTAAGTCGGCTTGGCAATCCCTGGTCCCTTTTCCGTCATTACTGGTGTGTTGCCTTTCTTGTCACTGTGCCGTGCCGCTTCCGGCCTTGTCTGTCATTGCGAAGCGCCTCTCAGGCGCTGTGGCAATCCGACAGAGTCGTTGCGAGCCGATTCTCAATCAGCGTGGCAATCTTATAAGCAACTGAATGCCCGGAATTGCCGCGGCTCGCAAGGCTCGCCTCGCAATGACGACGGGGCGGCGTGGCAGCTCGTATTGTCATTGCGAAGCGCCACTCTGGCGCTGTGGCAATCTATATGGCCTCATAAAGGTCCGTCCATCCGCTGTTCATCTCTTCAATTAATTCTATCTTCCTGGCCCTTGTCCCGCTCTTGATCTGCTTTTCTCTGGAAATCGCATTACGGACATCATCGTATATTTCATAAAATACCAGTTTGTTAACATTATACTTCTTCGTGAATCCGTCTTGCAATTTGCTTTTGTGTTCAAAGACTCTTCTATGTAAATCATTGGTCACGCCGGTGTAAAGAACCGTATGCTTCTGTTTGTCATGATATAAACGTAAAATTGTTTATCCATAAACAAAACCCGTTTGAGATTGGCACTCCGTTGAGATTGCCACGGCTCGCCAGGCTCGCCTCGCAATGACAGACCGTGCATCGTGCCCTTCTGGGGAGCGGATCAATCCATGAGATTGCCACGCGGACCGAGGGTCCGCCCGCAATGACTCTCTTCCCCTTTTACGTTTTTCTTCCTTAGAACTTAATTACTTAAAACTTAAAACTGTTTTTTCTTTAACATTGAACATTGAACCTAGAACATTATTTCTTTCAGCATTCGCGTTTTTCTTATTTAAAACTTAAAACTTAAAACTTAAAACTGTTTTTTCGACTGCTTCCAACACCTGCTCGGGCGTAATATCTTCCATGCATTGCTGGGTCGGGCATTTTTTCAAAAAGCATGGGCTGCAGGAAATTCCGGTTCTGATAATCACATGGTTTTCTCCGTAGGGGCCGGTTCTGGTCGGATCCGTCGGGCCGAAAAGAGCGATCACCGGCGTGCCGACGGCGGCGGCCAGATGCATCGGTCCGGAATCCGTGGTAATGACGGCCAGGGCATCCCGATAGATGCAGGCCAGCTCCGGCAGGGTCGTTTGTCCACCGATATTGATTGCTTTTGTAGCCATCTGCGCAGTGATTTTGTCAAGGGATTCTTTGTCCCGGCCGGTAAAGACCACGGGAATGTTCATCTGCCGCGAAATAAGATCCGCAAGCCTGGCAAACTTCTGATCATCCCACAATTTGGTATCCCACAGGGCAACGGGATTAACCGCAATATATTTTTTCGCCTCCAGTTGATGCAAATCCAGAAGCGCGCGGCTTTTCGCTTTTGCCGCAGGCGAGATCGGCACGATGAACTCCGGCTTGCCGATCGCTGCGCCCAGATGCCGCGGAAAGTCCAGGTAGCGGTCGACCGCATGTTTATTCATATCTTCCGGAATTCTGTCGTTGAGAAACAGGCGGGTGAGTTCCTGCCAGGAGTCATATCCCAGCTTTCTTTGGCCCCGGCTTAAGCAGACGACAATCGAGCTTTTGAAAAGACCGTGGAAGTCGATCACGAGATCATACCGTCGGCTGTGCAGCCGGGCCAGAAATGACCGCGCATCGCGCCACGCTTGCCGGAACTGCCCGGCCTTGACTTTATTCATCCAGCTTTTGCGTTTGAAAACGATGACGCGATCAAGCTGCGGATGATGGACGACGAGGTCCGCCGCTTCTTCCTCCACAACCCAGGTGATATGCGCATCGGGGTAAAGGCGGCGCAGGGCATCAAGCGACGGCAGGGTGTGAATCACGTCGCCGATGGCGCTTAGTTTGACGATTAAAATATTCACGGGCGGTCCTTCAATATCCAGCGCACCGCCTCCAGAATATCCTGGGCGATGGCGTCCGGCGTGTTCAGTTCATTGGGCGCGTCCTGTCCGCCGTTTGCGATCACATCCTGTCCGTATCCCGTGGCCACCAGGACGCCTTTCGCTCCGGCCCGGTGGGCTGTCTCGACATCGCGCAGGCGGTCGCCGATCACATAGGATTGCGCAAGATCGATGTTCCGGTCCGCCGCGGCCTGATGCAGCAGTCCCGCCGCGGGTTTGCGGCAAGTGCAGATGGTGCGGTAGGGAGCGCTCCCTTCCGTCGGGTGGTGCGGACAAAAATAGAAGGCATCGATTCGCGCGCCTTTTTCCGAAAGGGCATTTTGAATCAAACCGTTTATTTCCTGCACGAAGCTTTCCGTAAACAGCCCTTTGGCGACGCCGGCCTGATTGCTCACCACGACGGCCTCCAGGCCGCTTTGATTGATGAGGCGGATGGCCTCAAAAGCAGCCGGGATGATCTTGAGCTTTTCCGCCCGGTCGAGATAACCGACTTCTTCGTTGATGGTTCCGTCACGATCCAGAAAAACGGCGGCTTTCTTTTCCATAGGCTTCAGTTTCTTTTCAATAGGGTATTGGCCGCCGCCACGACATCGTCGACCGTGATCAATGTCATGCAGCGGAAGTCCGTCGGGCACGTCTTCTTGAGACAGGGGCTGCATTCCACTTCCTTGCGCACGAGGACGGTCTTTTCTCCGGCGGGCGACGTGGTTGCGGGATTGGTCGATCCAAAGACGGCAACCGTGGGGATATTGAGCGCGCCCGCCACATGCATCAGCCCCGAATCGTTGCTGATAAAGAGCCGGCATTGCGAGATCAGATAAATCGATTCGGTAAGCGACGATTTGCCGGCCAGATTGATGATGTTTGTATGGGCCTGCCGGCAGACTTCCGCCGCGGTTTCCCGGTCCATTTTCCCGCCGAAGAGAACGACCTGCGCATTTAAATCCAGGGCGAGGCGATCCGCCGCCGCGGCAAACCTGTCGGCCAGCCACTTCTTGGCCGGGCCGTAGGTGGCGCCGGGCGCGATGCCGATGATGCTCCGGGTGTTGCCGGGAAGGCATTGCCGCATAACTTCTCGGGCATTGGCGGGAGAGATGAGCGCTTCCAGATGCAGGGTGTTGTCCACATCCCGGCACCCGAGGGCTTTCACCATTTCCAGGTAATAATGAATCTGATGCACCTTGAAGATGCTTTCGGTTCGCCGGATCGCGTGCGTCAGCAGAAACCCGCGGCCGTCGGAATTGTAGCCCGCCCGCAGCGGTATTCCCGCCGCCCGGGCGATGATCGCCGCTTCTATGGCGTTCTGGAGAAGAATCGCCGCGTCAAATTTTTTCTGCCTGAACTTATGCGCCAGGCGCAGGACGCCCAGCGGGTTGTCAAACTTGCTCTCATAAGGAATGATTTCATCCGCGGGCGAAAACATGCCGTAAACATCGGTAACCGGCGGCTTGGCCAGAACCGCCAGATGTGCTCTCGGGAAGGCCGCACGGATGGAGTTCACCGCCGGCAGGGTCATGATGGCGTCGCCGATCCAGTTGGTGCCGCGGATCAATATCTTGTTGAGGCCTGAAGGCAGTTTGTTGGCTTCGATCATCAAAGCGTGCGCCTCCTGGCCTGGCAGGGTTTTGTCTTCCAGCGCTGATGCAGCCAGAGCCATTGGTCGGGATACTTGCGGACATGGTCTTCGATGACTTTGGCGTAGTTTTGCGTGTTGACCAGCAGGTCCTGATCGCGGTTGCCGGTCTGGACGGTTTCTACTTGCGGACCGATTTCCGTCAGGTAGCGGCCGTCGGGCAGGCGCGTCGTGAAAATGGGCAGGACGGCCGCTCCCGTATGCATCGCCATAAGGGCGATCCCCGTGGTGGCGCAGGCCGGGCGTCCGAAAAAATCGACAAATACCCCTTCTTTGGCGGCGACATTTTGATCGATCAGCAAAATGACGGCTTTTCCTTTCCGCAAAAGCGGCAGGAGCATGCGCATGGCGTTTTCTTTATGCAGGGTGACAATGCCCAGGGGCTTTCGGGCCGAGGTGGTGATTGCTTCCAGGAGCGGACTGTCCAGGGCGCGCGCCATGAAGTACGGCGGCGTCGACAAAATGGCCAGCGCGGCATTGCCGATTTCCCAGTTGCCGAAGTGCGCGGTAAAAAGCAAAACGCCTTTGCCTTCGCGGCAGGCTTTCTCATAGTGCGGGAGCCCCTGCACCGTCACCCAGCGCGACAGGTTGGTTTTGTTGAGATAAAGAATCTGCAGGAACTCGGCAAAAAGCATGGCAAAGCTCGCATAGGAATTCTTGATAATGCGCAAAATTTCAGCGGGAGACTTTTCCGGAAACGACCGCATCAGATTATGCAGGGCGATCACCTTGTGCTTGTGCAGGAGATAATAGGCCAGGCGGGACAAGCCCGCGGCTAGGCTCCGCTTGATGCGCAGGGGAAGAAGG
>SBEK01000188.1 GCA_009668925.1 Deltaproteobacteria bacterium | reverse complement strand
CCCCCCAGTAAAGAAGATATGCGCAAGCACCATATCCGCGCCGTAACCGGAAAGGATGTTGCACCCCCTCCGGCTACGATTTGGGAATGGCTTTACCGCCGATGGATTGAGGCCGGGGTACTCCTTCGACACCCCATCGCCGGGGCCGTTGAATGGAAGATCAACGAGAAAGGGACCATATACCCCAAGGAAATATTTAAGTTTTCCAGATAATAAAACCGGCCTTGGCCGGTTTTTTTTTGGTCGCGGTTTCTATTTTGTTCCGCTTTGCGGAATGAGAATTACACCCGGCTTACGCCGTCCCACTTAGTTTATTTTCGCATGCGAAAACTATCCTTGCACAATACCCCGATCCACAGGCACCGCCACCGGCCCCGGATCACCCCTTACGGACCGTTGTTGCGTTTCCGTTGCGACTCCTTCCCGTTTATCAATAGTCCAAGACGACACTACTAGCCGGGTTTGACCCTTCACCAATACCGCCAGCGTTTGCGCGGTATTAACGAACACCGAATAACCAAAGCCCTCGATATCCTTTAGCGTAAAACTTTGCACCTGGGCACCACCTGGGTCGCGCCATTCAATTATCCCAACCCGATTCCCCCGGAACTCCGCATAGCCCACCAGCCGCGCCCGGTTTTCCGCTGTCAGCTTTTGAATCATGTCCGGGGCCTCTTCTGGCACCACACCGGACATTAACCCAAGCCGCTCATCCTTCGCCGGAACCGCCGCTGATGTTTGAATCACGCGGGGCACTTCCGCTGCCGGCACCGATCCGCTTGCCTTGCCTTTGACTAGCTCTTTGTCAAGACCCCCATGGAAAAGCCCCCACACATAATAAATCAGGCCGCACATGACCACGAATGCGACCGGCAAATATTTACGGAATAAGGGCTGATTCCAAATAACAACGCGCGGGTCAACTTTCGTTTCCTTGTTTGCCGTCCCGTCCTCATGGCTTTTATATGTCCCGAAATACTTCGGGTCATATTTGTAATCATAGGTCGCCACTTTTTCAAAGACGACTTTATCGCCCTGGGGGATAGCCGTGCTAACCGTACAACTGTATTCGTCAGGCTTACCCAGTGCGGTTTTTTTCAGGAAATACAGCTTACGTTCAACACGGTTTTTCCAGAGTGCATGAACGTCCTTGAGGAACTGCCCCATCAAGACAATATCTAGACCACGATGGCCATGCTCCGTAATGGCTTGAGTCGTTTCCTCATCTAAAGGCTTTTGGCGATTGGGCCAAAAGTTTTGGGCCTCATCGAGGACCACCAACGCGTCATTAGGCGTGAGCGTATTCCAGTCTTTGGCCTGATCCCGCCGTAGCGCTATCAGTAGCTCATGGCAACGTTCCAGGGTAATACCGGCCAAGCTGGCAATCTTTTCGTGATTCAACCCCTCGATATAGGCAACCACCGCCCTACCCTTTTCGAGTGCGGGAATAATTTCATCCCGCACCACGGTAAAAGACTTTCCAGACCTGGGCAAACCTTCATAGAACGTAATCATTTACCATTGCCCCAACGTGACGATCTTACGCACGAGCCGGAACGCTACGCCAGCCCCGACCACCGCAAAACAATTAGCAAGCCCCATATGGGAGATAAGGTACAAAGCGAACGGCGGGAATCCGCTGAAAATCGTCCCGATATTGACGCCCGAGGACATGAACGACGGCACCGGCACCGATGCAATCAAACCCGCCAGGGCCGACACCACGCCATCGAACACCCACACCGCCGCATCATGTATCCAATCGACAAGAAAGCCGAAAATCGACGCCCATATATCGTGATACCACTGCGTTACCTTGCCAAACCAATTATCCATTTTGCCGCCCCTTAGAGTATGGCGATCGCGAACGCTACGCCTAACGACAACAACAACATGGCCGCCGCGAGAAGGCTATAAAGCGCGTCCGCAGTCGTTCCGCAGAGATATTGCCCCGCATCGATATGGAGAACGGTCCACGGCAGCGACACATCCGTACTCAAACCGCTACAGCTTCCGGCAATAGTTCCCACTTGAAAAAATCCCGCCGTCGCGTTATAAAACGCCGACGACGTGATTGTTTGTTTCGCCGCCGTGACGACGCTAGTAAATGTCTTTCCACTGGTATCTTTAGTGTAAAGCCCACCCGTTTCCGCCGCCGTACCCGGATTGACAGTTACACACGCCGATGCAGTCGGATTGACCGCGCAAAACTCCGACATACCCCCCGCCCCCGTTTGTGCCGTTTGCACCCCGGATTCCGATACCGGAAGATTAGACGGCACCGCCGCTGCATTGGGATATACCGTTTGACTAGTCGTGCTGGTATTGGTTTTTGTGTCAGTCGTGGTTTTGGTGACCGTGACCGTATTATCCGCATTAGTCGTTTTTGAATACGTAGTATTAACCGACGACGCCGCGACCGTTTCCGCTGCCGGCTGCCCGGTCGAGGAATAACATTTGGTGACGCCGTTAACCGTGCCCGGACTCTGACCACTGGGACACGTGCTAGCCGGCACGTCATTCAACGCTACCGGAGAAACGACCGCGCCGGATACACCCGGCGTACACGCCACCCCGTCCCCCAAAAATGTGTAAAACCCTTGCGCGTAATAATGCCGGACCCCTGCCACCAACGCGGTTTTTGTCACGCTACCCGTGAACGACGCGTAACAATTCGACTTGCAGACTACAACCGGCCCCCTTCCATTCGGGTCTGTCCCAAAATCATATAACGCAGACGCCGACGCCAACGCCGTAGAGCTACACCCAGTCGGGCAAGTGCCATCCGCGTTCCTCACTTGAGGCGCCGGACAATCCGGCCGAGTACAGTTAACGCCGACCAACGACCAGTTTTGCCCCGATGGACAGGAATAACCTACTTGTTGCCGGTTCAGTGCATACACGGCACCGCTCAGCCCAGACTTACATGAATACACGCCGTTTGCATCCGGCCCTTGCAACGTGTAGCCCGCCGACCAGCATGCGTTATTACACGCTCCTGTAGGCGATGATGCCCACGCCTGCGACGGGGTACAGTTACCGACCGGGCTCGAAAAGGTCTGTTGATATTGATAGGTTATCGACGCACTTATAGTTTCGGCAAACGAGAACACCGACACCGCACCGAGTACCACGCCCAGAATCAAAAACAATGCTTGCCTAGTAATGTTTCTCATAACATCACCCAGGCCACGACCACGCCGGACAACATACCGGACATGAATAAAAGAAGAAGCCAGAACATGATTACCCCCCGTTTTTGAGTCAAAAGCCGGGGCCGAAGCCCCGACCTTTAGAACCCGCCCGGATTAGCGCGGGAACATGCGACGAATGGAACTGACGGCGTACTTCGCGATCTGGGGGGACAGAAGCAGAGCGCCGACAGCGACCACGCCGGCAATGACGGTGGAAAGATCGACCGCACCGGTCAGCGGGGACAGGTCCACACCAGCGGCAAAGGTCGAACCAGCAGCAGCAGCAGCACCACCGGCAACAACGGACTTGCGATACCACACGATTGCGTTTTTCATGACATTTACTCCTACGCCCACAAGGTATAAGCCGGCCAGGAAACGGGGGGCGCGCGGTCCCCTGCCCGGTACTGCAAATATCAATGTCCGCGACGGTCGAACATATGGAGAATGCTTTTCACGGCATACGCCGCCAGCCCAGCCGCCATCGGAGTAGAGAACCCCAACGCCCAGACTTGCGCCAATACCACGCCATCCGGCACAGAAAACACCGACGCAAGTAGCGCCGTCAAATCATTAACCGCCTGGGTAAGTGCCGGGTCCATCGTTGCCGCCTCCTATCAATTCGCCTTAACCGCTTCAACACGTAGACGCGCGACCAATCGCCCGTCTACGACTGCAATCCTTGTTTGAATTTCCGCTACACCTTCCGCCACGCCATCCGATGCCGGCACGTCGCCGAACATGCCATCCACACTCACATGCGCAATGCTGTGACCGTAAAATGTCTTACGAACCGCCAACACCTTGCACTCCATTTTTCAATTCCTTTCGTAAGGGCCGAAACCGGCAACGATTTAATTAACGATTAACTGAACTTTGTTTCTACAAATACAAACTTGCGCACTTCTATTGATTCCGACTCCCACACTATTTCGTCACCGCGCTTTATCTGGACATAGCAGGGGCAATCCCAATAGTTGGTAAGACATTTGATTTCAGACCGCGCCACTTTCATAGCATCGCGAAACCTCAAATAGCCCTCCGTGTTGCCCATTTGGACTAGCTCTAGCCACCCGTCCCGATTAGCACAACCGAATACGTGATAAGGGTCATCGCTATCACGACGCACATTGACAACAAGACCAAACACTTTTAGAGTTTTCATTACGTTTACCTTTCATAAAGGCCGGTAACGACCCTTACGGAAGGAATTCAGCCCCGGCCCTAAAACCGGGGCTTTTCTTTTTCATTGCTTCGGCTGTTCCAGCTTGATCGGCTTAATCGCCGTGACCACGGTTTTCATGCCGTTCTTACCATTCGTGACCTGCTTCATGGTCAATTCCGCAGAGAACGGAAAAGGGTTGTGCTGCAATTTCTTATATTCCTCGCTAGTCCCGAACTTAAACGCCTGGGTAGCTTTACCCTTCGCCATGCTGGTGCCGTCGTCCAGATCGGTTTCGACAAAAAGCGTAGTGCTGTCGTAATGAGTGCCTTCCACGTTGTCATTGAAAGCCTTCATGCCAGTGACGATGCCGCGAACGATCATTTCCATTTCTGTTTTCCTTTCAAGAATTACCCCGTAGATAGAGAAGTCGGAGGACGACGAGGAACGGCCCCCTATGGACGCATGTTTTCGCATGCGAAAATCTTTTCACCAAACGCCGGCTCTCCGATCCACATGGGCGCGGGTTCCTGGTTAGCGTTTATGAATTTGTGAACCGCGCGAGGCGCGTTTTGCCAATCAGCGATCTTGAATCGCTTGGGTACGTCCGATTCGTCGAGGTCCGCCGGGGTAATGGCTTCCATGGCCTGGGCATGCCCGCCGAGAACCACAGAAACGCAGAACAAAGTCTTACCGCATTGACGGCGCAGCCATGAAAGGGTCGCGTTAAGGTCGCATTTCGCCTTCGTGGATTTCGTCAAAATCCGTTCCTGCGTATCGGTCAGGAATGCGAAGGCCGGAAACGCACCGGCCAAATATTCGCCGGGTTCGAGTAGCGCGCGGAAAGGGATAACACGATCTTCATTTTTGAATTCGACTTCAATGCGAACCCACGGACTTGCAACATCGCCTAGTTGTTTTCCCTTTTCATAAATGCGCGCGAACTTCCCGGACTGACGGCGACCTATGTAAAGGGTCCGGCCCTTGCCATTCGGCTCGACCCAGTTACCGGCCATTTCGATTTGGGGGTTCCTGGCGTGACAACGGAACAGACCCTCATCGAAGTCTTTCCTAGCGTTGTCGACTGTGTAATGACCTGCGATATCGTCATGGGACACGTCAAGGCGCGTGATCCTGGCGTTAATGAGCTTTTGCAGGAACTCATAAAGCCGCTGCTCCCATCCTTCACGGGCCGCTGCGCAACCTTCGCCGCTGATAATCACGCAGAAGGTATTCCGCTGCCCGCCATGGCAAACGTGGCCCCAGTTATCGCCGAGGACGTAAGACCGCTGATAGAAGTTAAGTCCAATGGGCCGCTTACTGGTAATCCCGTACCCCAGGATCATTTCGAGCTTAGCGCTAAGTAGCGCCATGGCCTCTTCATCGGACACCGGAACCAGGGGAAAGCCGCATGCGGGCTGTATGCTGTCTTCATGTGCCGTGAATGTCACCCAGTCGACAAAGCCGACGCGCCCCGCACCCTGGCGGGCTTTGGGAATCACCTTGAGGGTTTCACCTTCCGGGGCATGGATGATCTTTTCCATGTAGTCGGTGAAACCAGCACGGAAGGCCCCGACGTTATCGGCTTCGGCCATGCAGCGCCGCAAGACTTCGGCAGCGGCAACGGTTTCAAGGGTGCGGGCTTTGGGTTCAGTACGCATGGGGTTGGGTTCCTGTTTTCGGTTCCCCCCCTTTTAGTAGGGGGGGGCAAAGCCGGGGGCCGGCGACTGCGAGCACTCGCGCCGCGCCCCGGCTTTGCCCTCCGCTACCAAGCGGGCAGCCAAAAAGAATTCACCCTGCCGCGCGAGGAACTTGGCAAGGTCTGATTTACGCCCCCGCTTGCGCGGCAGGCCGTAGGGATTAGTGACACCTGGGACGAAATACATTACTGGCCCCGCCGATTCTGAATAGACCGGAGGACTTCGGCATTGAACCCAAGACGAACGGCGCGAGACACAAGCCGATCAATGGCGCGGGCATGCGCTCTCCTGATCGACTCATGAGGACAGGCATCCATCGCCTGGTATTTGTTGCGCAACTCTTCGTAAGGATTCCAGACTGCCATTGTTGACAACCTCCCAATTTGCACGTATTAAGTAATCACTCAATATTGCGAGGACCACACAATAATGTGTGATCCTTTACGGAGATTACATCACACAACATTGTGTGTCAATGAAGCGAGGAGGTTTTTGTCATGGAATTTTCTTATTACATTGATAAGGGAATTGAATCTGCTGGTACCGTGAAGGCACTCGCTGAAATAATTGATGTTGCCGCAAACAGCATCACAGACGCAGCCCACGGCCGGCGCGGCCTGCCAGATAAAGCTTGCGTAAAACTTGCCAGTTATATCGGAGAAACTCCGTTTTCCGTTATTTCCGCCCGGAACTATGCAAAGGCGCCAGAGGAAGAAAAAGAATTCTGGCGCCCTTTTGTTTACGGGAAGGCCGCTTCGTGGATAGCTGCGATTGTGTTATCTGCGATAACCGGAGCCACTGCCCTACCCCGCGAAGCCGCAGCAGGACAGGGAACGCAGAATAACCACTCCGGAACAATGTGTATTATGTTAAATCGTCTATAACTACAATAAGCGATCAGATGACGAGAAAACGGGCCTGCTGGTCCCGGATCTCCTCAACCGCCCTCTGGGCATCCTGACGGAGGAAACGGCTGAGAACCACAACATGACGGCGGCGGTCCCGGGCAACGAGTTCAGGGAAGCCAATGATGTTTGCCGATCTAGCGGCTGCGGCGTCGCCAGTAAGGATGACACCACTGCGGTCCACACAGACTTCGACCGGCTCCAGGCGTAGCGAAGACTCGGGATGGGCAAGAAAGTTAGCCAAAGCGTCCAGCATCGGACCGGGCTGCAATAGCTCAGCCACGGCCCTCAGGCGTTCGTCGAGTTCGCTCACTTTTCGGGTGCGGACGACGAACTCAGGCCCCCCCGTCTTGCCCCGCATTACCGCCATATGGGCACTTTCGAAGGCGCGATGGTTCTTGAGGCTCTGCTGCTCGTCAAAGATGGCCTTGAAGTGGTCGGCAAAGCTGGTCATCAGACTGTCGAAGGCGTCGAGGCACAGTTTGGCCCTCGTGGTGTCGAGATCGTCTCCAAGTTCCACCAGGGTGTGGTCAGTGAAGTAAAGCAGGTTTTGCGGCACGTCAGCCCGCAGGGCGTCACCTTCCAGTTCCATACCGAAGGTCGCTTTTTCACACCGACGCATCGCCAGAAGCGAATATAGATAGTCGCCGGAGAGCGCCGGAGCGGATGCCAGGTAGTCGCGCAGATGCATGCTGCGACCAAGCATCAGGTCGATGTCGGCCGGGCTGGCAAACAGCGCATGTACGAGCGGATTGCTGGCGAACGCGCTACGGTCGATGTCCACCAACCCCGGTACCCC
>SBEK01000187.1 GCA_009668925.1 Deltaproteobacteria bacterium | reverse complement strand
GAGAGAGGGTTTACTTTCTTAGAGACCGCCGCAATTATTGTCGTGATCGGGATTCTGGCGGCGGTCGCTGTTGCCCGGATCAACTCGACTGATACTTATGCAACAAGTAGTGAACTGGAAAGAGTCGAAAGCCATTTGAGGTATGCGCAGGGCAAGGCCATCAGAACGAACTCCAGCTGGGGCATCAGGTTCAATTCTTCCAATACGTATTGGCTTTTTCAAACGACTACCGCCAATAAAAAAGGGATTGCCGGAGAAGGTCAAACCGACATTACTCTATCCAATCTTTCAATAACGTCGGCGCCGCAGACCATAACTTTTGACGGGTTCGGGTCGCCCGGCGCAGCAGGTATTACAGTGTCTACATCGGGAGGAAATATAACGATTGCAGCGAATACAGGATTTATTCCATGAAAAAAGACTTGGCATATTTGAAAGAGGAAGGTTTTACACTTGTTGAAGTGATCGTTACCCTTGTTATCGCGGCGATCGTCGCGGCTTTGTTTGTTCAGTTCCTGGGATCAAATCTGGCCGGCAGCTCAGTTTCCGTTGTTCGCGTACAAAATCATTACGAATTAATTAAGATCATGGAGAAAATAAACATCGACTATAGTAATCTGATGAAAGCCGGAGACACGAATGCGCTTGTAACCCTGAGATCCCACATTCAAACCGGAAACGTTGTGGGGAATACCCCCTATTTTGGCCAATATACGCAAGTGACGAAGTTTATTACTTTCGATCCCTCTACGCATGTTGAACAATCGGCCGAGACCCCGGGTTCAAATACATTGAAAGTAACAATTACAAGGGATGATCAGACGATAACAACCCTTTTTACAAAATAACTATCCAATGGGTTATGTCATGAAAAAAGACGCAGGTTTTACCTTGATCGAGATTATCGTTACCCTTGTTATTCTCGGAATGATGGGGGCTATTGCGGGCATGCTGATTGCTCAGGGCGCACAAGGTTATGTTACCGCGAAGGCGAATAATGCTCTTTCTCACAAGACGCAACTCGCTCTGGACAGGATGATTCTCGAATTTGAAGACATCAGCGCCATAAGTGCGATAACTGAATCCGACAGCAGCTCCATTTGCTACACATTACGATATTATGACGGTGCCGCGGATAATACAATCGACGTAAACCGTTGTATCGGCCGTGTGGGCAGTCAAATCAAGATCGTGGACGGAGCGACGCCTCCGACTGCCGGCACCGGATCTGTCCTCATCGATAATGTCAATGTCTTCAGGCTCGATTTGTATAGTTTTGCCGATTCTTTTACAGGAAGCGGAACCTGGACTCCGGCAGATCTCATTTCCAGTCTGGCTTCCATTCGGGCTGATCTTATACTCAATAGAACAGATGGGAGCGGCGGGACACTAACTTTTTCCACCCTGTTTGACGTCAGAAGAAACGGCAAAATCGGCTGGGGCGATATGCCGTTGAATTGGAACAAGTGAGCATCGTAAAAGATTGCGGGAAGTCGACATGATATTTCAGAATACAAAATTGCGACGCGGTATGACGTTCCCCGATAAGGGGAGTGTACTCATTGTTTTGATTGTAACAATACTTGCTTTTGCCGTTCTGGCCGCAGTGATGGTCTCGTTAACGGGCACCGCTCTATTCGGTCAGCTGAACACGGCATCCACGACGGAAGCGACATACCTTGCCAAGTCCGGTTACAATTATCTGGCGAGTCAGTTTAAAAGTGCGGCCACTGAAGCTGCAAAAAACGCAGTCCTCGAAAACCTGCACAACGCAAATTATCAATTAGTGAATAACGGGGGCAGTTTTAGCTTAAACGTAAAACCTAATTATATGATATCGCAACAAATATTGACGGTTACAAATGCAAATGGTCTGAGACTTAACGTAGAATTTCCCGGCGACGTTTCCTATGCTATTCCATCATCTGGTACCGACAAACTTATGGCCGTTTTTACCTCGTCAGGCTGGCGGCGTTTCTACTACACAACTGTTACAACCCTGGGAGTAAATAGTTATCGTCTTAATCTATCAAATACTAATCCGCCCGATGGCCAACCGTTTACTATTCAAGTCGGCGAAAGTGTTGTACCGGTTCTTTCTCTTTCCAGTAATCAGACCTTAGCAACGAACGGTAACCTGACGGTCGCCAACGGCACAGGCGGTATTTTACCTGACCGTTTCGGATTTTTTGAAATGCCGCGGGGATCAAACGCTTCCGGTTATGTGTTTTACTACGATCACCGCATCGGAGATACCCTTTATGGGATACGAGATGCGAATCAACCTGATAGAGTATTTTCTTATACCACGACCAATACGACCAGACTGATTTATGTTCACACCGCTGCTCAAATCACTTCCACCGGCACATTTAATCCGGGTTCCGCATCTCAAGTCAGCAGCACATTTTCCCGCACGGCAATTCTGGGTTTGAATCCGGGAGGTTTCAGCGATAATGTTCCGCATAACGTACCGGGATTTGATAACTGGGTCAGAATAGGTACGGGCGTGGCAATTGACGCTAGTGATCCGGACCCGGCGAATCAAATCGTCTTCTTGGGGCAGGGAGATAACGACACGGCCGGCGTCGCCTGGTATGCGGGGGATTCTGTCTCGGCTAATTGCGCCGCCGGGTTGTGCGATTTCGGTGTCGGCATTCGCGCCTATTTTGAGTTCAGGGATACGAACGGCTCCGCCGACAGTGGCGATGGTTTCATGTTCATGATCATGAACGGCATACTGAATGATACGACAAAAAGGGGCGGAACACCTTCCGCTGCAGGAATGGGCGAATTGATGGGTTATGCGGGGCCGGGGAACACCCACCCCACATCAGCGCTGCCCAGGGCCACGCCGCCCCTGGATGGGTTAGGCCTGCAACCTCCGAAGATATCTATTGAATTTGACAGATATAATAATCCGGGTATCAACAGCGCCGGTTGCGGCAACGGAAGAAATGATGCCGCAGGAAATCATATGGCTTTAATGTTGTGGGGCAACAATACCGCGGGAAATTGCAGCAATGGCCTGCCGGCGGTGAGTTATGACGATAATGTACATGGACAGGGTACTTGGGGGAGCGCTGTTGTTCCGAGAAATTCGACATCGGGTGACAGCGTTGCCGACGGATCGCGCGGCTACTTTAATACATCATTTGCCGATACCACGACACGTGAATTTAGAATCGAAGTTACACGGGCGGCGACACCTAATGGCAGTGGAAATTATGATTACAACGTGAAAGCATGGATAGACTGTACCGCATGTAATGATGTGAGTACGGCATTTTCGGGTTCTGCACCACAAATCAACCGAACGATAGAGCTCACGCCGACACTACATGCAAATTTTCACAAGATGTTTTTCGGTTTTACACAGGGGACAGGCGGCGCAACTCAAAACTTGGAAATTACCCGCTTTGATATTTTCTTTCCACCCTATTAGTTGTTTTATGAGAAAGATGGGATTTGGTGCGTCTAACGCTTCTCTATTTTTGAATAGCAAAGGTCGCAATCTTCTTTCAGAGTTCTCGAAAACAACTCTAATCATCCCTGCCCGAGAAGGGATTTCCCTGCAACAAGCAGGAGTCTCGCCGCTGAATGAGCGGGCGTCGAGACCCGTGTTTGGATAACAAAACGTTTTTCTACATTTGCCGTCTGACTAACAATTGACTTTTATTATTGATATGCTATTACGAAAAAACCCATCGACTATCCGGGTTTAGGCCTAAGGAGGTTTACGTGAAGATTACGGTTCAAAAAGGAAAGCTTGCGGATGCGAAAAGCGAGGCCGTTATCCTGGTTTTTTGTGAAGACGAAAAAGAGCTGACGGGCGCGGCGGTTGACGTGGATAAAAAGGTGAAAGGACTACTCGGCGATGTTCTGAAAAGTGGTGATTTCACGGGCCGGCCGTCTGAAATATTTGTTGTCTATGCGCGGGGTGCAATGAGGGCAAAAAGAATTGCCCTGGTAGGCCTGGGGAAGAGAAAGGAATTGAATCTGGAAAAAATCCGCAGCGCTTTTTCCAGAATCATGCAGCATCTGCGGGGGTTGAATATTAAGGAAGCAGCGACGAGCCTGGACTGGCGTCTGCTGCCTGATCAGAAGAATAAATTGATAGCCGCGGTGGTGGAGGGCGTGCGCCTCGGGTTGTATCAATTCACACCATACAAAACCGTCAGCTGCGATGAAATCAAGGAAATGCGCCGATTGGCGATTGTGACCGATCCCGGTGAGTATCCCGTACTTGTGGAGGAAATCAGGAAGGCAACGATCGTTACCGATGCCGTGTGCTTTGCGCGTGATCTCATTTCCGCGCCCGCCAACGAGATGACGCCGGCGATTCTGGCCGCGCATGCCGCCGCCATCGCCAGGAGGAAGAACGTCAAATGCATCGTTCTGGATAAGGGGAAAATGAAAGCGCTGGGCATGAATGCGCTCCTGGGCGTTGCGGCGGGCAGTCACCAGCCGCCGAAGCTCATTATCCTGGAATATAACGGCGGGAAAAAAGGGGATGCCCCGCTGGCACTCGTCGGCAAGGGGTTGACCTTTGACAGCGGCGGAATTTCTTTAAAGCCCGCGGAAAAAATGGATGAGATGAAGACGGATATGTCCGGCGGTGCGGCGGTCCTGGCCGTGATTATGGCCGCTGCGGATTTGCAACTGCCGGTGAATCTCGTGGGGCTGGTACCGGCTACGGAAAACATGTCGGGCGGAGGCGCGCTGAAGCCCGGCGATATCCTGAGATCTTATTCGGGCCGAACGATAGAAGTGTTGAATACGGATGCCGAAGGGCGTCTGATTCTGGCCGACGCATTGACGTACGCATCGAAATATAAACCGGCGGGCATTATTGACATCGCCACCCTGACCGGAGCCTGCGTTGTGGCGCTGGGAGAAGACGTCATCGGGATGCTGGGGACGGACGAGAAAGCGAAAAAGGAGATTTATCAGGCCGCGCAGACTACCGGAGAATTGGTCTGGGAATTGCCCCTTTGGGACAACTATTCGGAGATGATCAAAAGCGATATCGCTGACTACAAGAACAGTGCGGGTCGAATGGCAGGAGCGATTACGGCGGCGGCCTTCTTAAGTAAATTCGTGGACGGCCTGCCGTGGGTGCATCTGGATATCGCCGGGCCTTCCTGGACGACAAAGGATAAGGCGTATACCCCGAAAGGGGCATCCGGTGTGGCGGTGCGCCTGCTTCTCGAATACATACAGAATCGCAAAAAACAATAGCTATGCAAAGTCTTCTCAGCATCAAAGATTTACGAACCGTGTTTTCAACGGCCAGGGGTGTCATTAAAGCGGTGGACGGTGTTTCTTTGACCTTGAATGCCGGCGAGACGCTGGGCATTGTGGGAGAGTCGGGTTGCGGGAAGACCATGCTGGCGCTTTCCGTGATGAGGTTGATTCCGTCCGGCGGCCGAATCGACGAAGGGCGCGTAGTGTTTGACGGACAGGACCTGTTGTCTTTGCCCGAAGAAGCCATGCGGGAGAAGCGCGGTAAAGATATCGCCATGATCTTTCAGGAACCGATGACGTCCCTGAATCCTGTTTTGCGCATCGGAGAACAGATTGCGGAGGCGATCCGTTTGCATCAGCAGGTGCCGGACGAAGAAGCTTTGTCCATGAGCGTCAAACTATTGGGCGAGGTCGGCATACCGGAGCCCCAGAGACGAATCAGAGATTATCCGCATCAACTGAGCGGCGGGATGCGCCAGCGCGTGATGATTGCTATGGCCATGTCCTGTCATCCCAAGCTGCTCCTGGCCGACGAGCCGACGACGGCGCTGGATGTTACAATTCAGGCGCAGATTTTGAAGTTGATTGCCGAGCTGAAAGAAAAAAGCAATATGGCTGTTGTGCTCATCACGCATGATCTGGGGGTCGTTGCGGAAGTGACGCAGAAAATTGCGGTTATGTATGCGGGTAAGGTGGTAGAAACCGCCGATGCGGATAGGTTGTTCGCTCGTCCCTCACATCCCTACACCCGCGGTCTGATCGAGTCGCGCCCCGGATGTCTGGACGACTCGGGGAATGAAAATGGCTATTTGAAAACAATTTCCGGGACGGTGCCCAGCCTGTACGATCTGCCGCCTGGCTGCCGGTTTTCCGAACGATGCCCCTTGGCGTCCGGGGAGTGCCGGATTTCCGAGCCTGAATTACTCGAAATCGAAGCGGGGCATTTTGTGTCCTGCTTTAAAGTGCAATGACAAAAACGCTAAGGACAGGGTATTCGTGTCGGCCGTTTTAATTGATGTTCAACAACTGGAAAAAAAATATTCGCTGGGCCGGGGATTCCTGGAGAACCGCTCGAGGACTGTCTGGGCGGTTGATGGAATTGATTTGAAAATATATGAAGGAGAAACACTCGGATTGGTCGGCGAATCGGGCTGCGGTAAATCAACCCTGGCCAGACTGCTGATGAGGCTTGAAGTACCGGATGCGGGGCATGTATTCTTTAAAGATGAAAATATATTTGAGATGCCTTCGAATGACTTGAAAAATTATCGACGCCGCGTGCAGATGATTTTTCAGGATCCGTATTCATCCTTGAATCCCAGGAAGTCGGCGCTCCACATCGTTCAGGAACCGCTCAATATTCATCATATTGCGAAGCGCGATGAAAACCGAAAAACGGCGGTGGACTTGATGATCAAGGTCGGTTTGACTGAAGAGCAGTCCAAACGCTATCCGCATGAATTCAGCGGCGGTCAGAGGCAGCGGATCGGTATCGCCAGGGCGCTGGCGCTCAAGCCAGCGCTGGTCGTAGCCGATGAGCCGGTTTCCGCGCTTGACGCCTCGATTCAGGCGCAAATTCTCAATCTGCTGAAAGACCTGAAGAAGGAATTCGGTTTAACGTATCTGTTTATCTCGCATGACCTCAATGTCATTCGCCACGTTTCTGATCGCATTGCCGTCATGTATCTGGGACGAATCGTCGAGCTGGCAGATCGAAAGAATTTATTTCAACGTCCGCTTCACCCCTATACGCAAATGCTGCTTTCCGCCATGCCTTCCTGCGGACCCCAGAATAGGGAAAAGTCAAACATTATTTTAGGAGAACCTGCCGATAGAGATGTGCAGGGGTGCAACTTTAAAAATCGTTGTATCTATCGCATACCAATTTGCGATGAAGAGAAGCCGGTACTGACCCCCTGCGGAGAAAAAGCGTTATGCGCCTGTCATCGTGCGGGTGAAATCTGATGCGGGAAAATGAAGAGGAAAGAGTATTCTGGAAGAACGATCCTTTCGTCGGGGAAGGGTTATGGCATCGATCACATGGAACTTGCGGCGTTGTCGTTTGTCATCCGCATCCTCTGATGGGCGGATCGATGTACAATAATGTTGTGGAAACCGTCAGCGATGTTTTTTCCTCATGTGATCATTCCACATTGCGGTTCAACTTTCGCGGTGTGGGAGGGAGCACCGGCAGGTATGACGAGGGCAGGGGAGAGACGCAGGATATTTTGTCGGCCTGCGAATTTTTGAAGAGCCAGGGCGTAGAAAAGATCATTCTGGCCGGCTATTCCTTCGGTGCGTGGGTCGCCTGCCGTCTGATTGCCGAAAAAAATGTTTTCAGTTCGGTCCTGTTGATTTCTCCGCCGCAAAAATATTTCGATTTTGATTGGACGCGGCTTAAGAATGCAGTGAATTTCATTATCTGCGGGGCGGAAGATCAGTTCTGCGATGCGGATGACTTAAGGGAGAAAGCCCAATCCATTCATTCGGAGTTGATTATTCTGCCCGGGACGGATCATTTC
>SBEK01000370.1 GCA_009668925.1 Deltaproteobacteria bacterium | reverse complement strand
TAGCTGATCAGAAAGGTTTCAAAATCCAGCGGGCGCAGCGACCGGAACAGCTTGTCCTGCCCCTTTGTCCAGATGAGGATCAGACCAAGCGGAATGGCGGCCAGGATGAGCGACCAGTAAGCGCCGTGAGGAAGTTTGCTGAGCGTGGAGATGAAGAACGTCAGGGCGATGACGCTCACGACGACGGCAAAAGGCAGCTTCCATCGCCATTTCCTGATCTGCGAAAATACCAGAATCATCATCAGGCCGGTGATCGTCATCGATCCGGTCACCGCCATGCCGTAAGCCGCCGCCAGGTTTTCCGATTTTTGAAAGATCAGGATCATGAAAATGACCGCGCACATCAGCGTTCCGTTGACGACGGGGATGAAGATCTGGGATTTCAACTGGCTCGACGTATAAGCCACCTTCATGAGCGGCATGAGCCTTGTCGTGATTCCCTGGTAAACAACCGAAAATGTTCCGCTGATGATCGACTGCGATGCGATAACAGTCGCGGCGACGGTGAGCAGAAGAAAGGGAATGTATAAAAGAGACGCCTGATGTTGAACCATGCCGAAAAGCAGATATTTAACATCCGGATGTTCAATGGCGAAGACCCCCTGGCCCATATAGTTAAGAAGGATGGCGACGAAAACGAAATACCAGGCATTGAGGATCGGTTTCCTTCCCAGGTGCCCCATGTCGGCATACATGGCCTCGCCGCCCGTGGCGCACAGGATGACCTCGGAGAGCACAAAAAACCCGGCGAGCCCGTTTTCCGAAAGAAACGTAAAGGCATAATGGGGGCTCGCCGCCTTCAGGATTCCCGGCATGGTGGCAATGGAAACTATGCCCGTTACGGCCAGGCAAATAAACCAGACCAGCATAATCGGCCCGAAGACGCCGGCGACTTTATCCGTCCCTCGGGATTGGGCGGCAAATAGAATAATGGCGATGATGACGGCGATCAGAATCAGAAGATGCAGCTGGGTATTTTGCATACCGGGAACGAGCAGAATGCCTTCCACGGCGGACAGAAGCGTAATGGCCGGTGTGATGACGCCGTCTCCGAGCAGGAGCGAGACGCCGACAAAGGCCAGAAATCCGGCAAAGGCGAACTTGCGTCCCGGTTTGAGCGTTTTGGCCAGAATCTCCCGGAGCATGATTTCTCCGCCCTGCCCTTTATAGGAAAGGCTCATGGCCAGCCAGGCGTATTCAGCGGTGACCAGAATCAGGAGCGTCCAGACCACCAGAGAAAGGATTCCCAGGACGTTGGCCTCTGTTCGCGGCGTGAGGGCGAAGACGACGGTCAAGGTATAGATGGGGCTTGTGCCGATGTCTCCGAACACAATTCCCA
>SBEK01000186.1 GCA_009668925.1 Deltaproteobacteria bacterium | reverse complement strand
AAACGGTATTTTGCCGAAAAGAACATCAAGGTCAGCGTAGAATTTTCCTGGGGCGCGACGGAGGCGAAAGTTGTGGACGGTCTGGTTGATGCCGTTGTCGAAGTTACGGAAACCGGCTCGACGATCCGGGCCAACAAATTGCGGATCGTGCATGAGCTGATGAGGACCAACACGCAATTAATCGCCAACCGCGACGCCTGGAATGATCCCTGGAAGCGCAAGAAAATAGAACAGATCCGGACGCTTTTGACCGGTTCCCTCCTGGCGATGGGCAAAGTAGGTCTCAAACTCAACGTGGCCAAAGCGAATCTGGACCGTGTGATGAAACTGCTGCCGTCGCTCAAGGCGCCTACGATCTCCAGCCTTTATTCGGAAGAATGGTTTGCGATTGAAACCGTTGTCGATACAGGTGTTGTGCGCGATCTGATCCCGCAGCTTGTGGATGCAGGCGCCCAGGGGATCATTGAATATCCGCTCAACAAAGTCATTTAAACGGAGGCAGGCATGTCCAGGAAAGCAAAAGTTGTCCGCAAAACAACCGAAACGGATATTGCGCTCAATATAGATCTCGATCAATCAACCGGCAGTAAAATCGATACGACGATCCCCTTCTTGAATCACATGCTGGATCTCTTTGTCCGTCACGGCCGGTTTAAACTGGTGATTAAAAGCACCGGAGATACGGAAATCGATGATCACCACCTGGTTGAAGATCTGGGGATTTGCCTGGGACGGGCGGTAGGCGAGGCGCTGGGTAAAAAAACCGGCATCAACCGTTACGGGTCGGCGTCCGTTCCGATGGACGAATGCCTGTGCCGGGTCGACCTTGATGTTTCCGGCCGGCCTTATCTTATTTACAAGGTCCGGTATGAGCGCCGGAAGATCGGCGGTTTTGATCCGGCGCTCGTTAAGGAATTTTTCAAGGCTTTTACCGATCACAGCGGCATTACGCTGCACATCAATCTTGTTTACGGCAGCAACAGTCACCATATTATTGAAGCCTTGTTTAAAGCCTTTGCCCGCGCGCTGAGGCAGGCTGTCACCGTCAATCCGGAAGTTTCCGGGGTTCCGTCGACGAAAGGAACGCTCTCATAGAAAGGCCAGGTTTCCTGAGGTGAGAAATATATTCCCGGTGAAAATTTGCTTAGCAATAGTGTGTTTCGGGGTCATGGTGTTTTTGCCCCTGGGCCTTGGCGCGCAGGACGCAGCGAAGCCCGTGGACAAAAATCATGTCCGTCTGGCGGTGATTCCATTTAAGACCATGATTCCGGAAGACGAATCCGCGACCGTCCGGTGCCCGATTTGCGGCAGCGTGAATTCCAGCGGCAGTATTGTCAAAGGCGCTGAACAGATTGTTCAGGGGATTTTCATGGACAAGCTGGCGAATGTGAAAAATGCGGACATCATCCCGCTGGAAAGAGTGGCGGGTGTCTATCAGCGGATATCCGCGGATTCCCTGAAACAAACGGTCATGCAGATTCTTCAGCGCGTCGGGAATGAACTGCACGCCGATGTGATGGTCATCGGCTACGTCTACCGCTATCGCGAACGCGTCGGCTATGACTATTCCGCGGAGCGTCCCGCGTCGGTCGCCTTTGAGATTCATATGATATCCGTCAAGAACGGGAGCACGCTGTGGCGCGGCATTTTTGACCAGACGCAAAAATCACTCATGGAAGACGTCTTCCAGGCGTCTTCTTTTTTCAAGGGAGGCGCCAAATGGCTGACTGCGCGCCAATTGACGAAATTGGGTGTTGATGAAGTCTTTTCGACGTTCACCGGGTTTGAACAATAACGGATCCCCATAGCGAGTTCGTCGGGTGCCTTGTCCGGAGACCTCCCGTGAACCGAGCATTGTTTCCCTGGCAGAGTATCTCGAGTTGGTATTCTGAATTACTTTTCTCTGAAGGAGTTTTAAGTTGCTGATTATCCCGGCGGTTGACATAAAAGGCGGTCGATGCGTCCGCCTGGCCCAGGGCGATTTCAACCGTGTCACGGTCTATGCCGAGAACCCCGTGGACATGGCCCGCCTCTGGGCGGCGAAAGGCGCCGAGCGAATTCATATTGTTGATTTGGACGGTTCGGTTGCCGGTGTGCCGCAAAACGACTCCGTTATTCTGGAGATCGCCAGATCGGTTTCCGTACCGATTGAAGTCGGTGGCGGGATTCGCAGCATGGACACGGTTAATTATTATCTGCAAAATGGCGTGGGGAGCGTCATCCTGGGGACCGCGGCGATTCAGGACGGGGATTTCGTCCGAACGGCCGCCCGGAGCCATCCGGGAAAAATCATTCTGGGAATCGATGCGCTGGGCGGCGAGGTCGCTGTCCGGGGCTGGACCGAAAAGACCGGCCAAAACGCGGTCGAGCTCGCCGCGCGCTATGAAAATAGCGGAATCGGGGCGATTATCTACACGGATATCCACCGCGACGGCATGGAAACCGGCGTGAACGTGGAGCAGACGCGGGCGCTCGCCAAGGCGGTCTCCATACCGGTGATCGCCTCCGGCGGCGTGGGAACGCTTGCCGATATCGACCGGTTGCTCGCCGTCCGGGACTGCTCATTTTTCGGCGTGATTGTCGGGCGCGCGCTTTACACGGGAGCGATCGATCTGGAAGACGCCGTCGCGAAGACGCGCGAGGTCGCCTGAGATAGCGGGAAGGGAGACGACGATGGATTGTATATTCTGCAAAATTGTGAAAGGGGAGATCCCCTGTACGAAAGTCTACGAGGACGATGCCGTGCTGGCCTTTGACGACATTCAACCGGCCGCCCCCGTGCATGTGGTGATTATTCCCAAAGAGCACATTCCGACGCTGATGGACGTCGACACCGCTCGATCGGATCTGTCCCGACAACTTATGGCCGGCGTGCAGGCCGTGGCCAAGATTAAGAATGTCGACGAGAGCGGATTTAGGCTGGTCGCCAACGTCAAGGCCGACGGAACGCAGCTCGTATATCATCTGCATATGCATCTGATCGGCGGTAAACGCCTGTCCGAGCGCATGTGCTGACTGGAGGTAAGATTATGGATATCAATACAATGATCAATGAACAAATGGTGACGGCGGCCAAAGCCAAAGACAAGATCAGGCTGTCGGCCATCCGCATGCTGAAAACCGCTCTGCATAACAAGGAAATTGATCTGATGCGGCCGCTCAGTGAAACGGAAACCATGCAGATCCTGTCCGGACTCGTCAAGCAGAGAAAGGACTCCATCGAACAGTTCGCCAAAGGCGGCAGGAATGATCTGGTGGAAAAGGAAGAAGCGGAACTGAAGATTCTTCAGGAATTTATGCCTCAGCAGATGTCCGATGAAGATGTGGAAGGGATCATCAGGAAAGCGATCGCTGAAGTAGGCGCCGTTTCCGTCAAGGATATGGGGAAGGTCATGAAAGTGCTGATGCCGCAGATCACCGGTAAGGCGGATGGAAAGGCCGCCGGTGAAAAGGTAAAGGCGCTGTTGTCACAATAAGGGCTTTATTCCCTAAGCGTTGAATTATCTTGAATCAGGCAAGGCCATCATTCGTGCGTTTCGATGACAGTAAGATTGAAGAAATTAAAAGCAGGGTGGACATTGTCGAGCTTGCCTCCGAATACCTGACTTTAAAAAAGGCGGGCAGGAATTATCTGGGCCTCTGCCCGTTTCATCAGGAGAAGACGCCGTCCTTCACCGTCAACCGTGAGAAACAAATTTTTTATTGCTTCGGTTGCGGAGAGGGGGGAAACGTCATTACCCTGTTGATGAAGATTGCCAATAAAAGTTTCCCCGAAGCGATCAAACATCTCGCGGAAAAAACAGGCGTTATCCTGCCCGTGCGGACCCTGAGCAGAGAAGGCCGGGAAAAAGAAAGTCTGCATGACGAGATCGTCAGTCTGAATTTGAGAGCGGCGCAGCACTATGCGCGGATTCTGGCGTCCGGGGCCGGAAGAACCGCCCGTGATTACGTGCAGAAGAGGGCGGTGACCGAAGAGACCGTCCGGCAATTCCGTCTGGGGTTTGTGCCGGACACATGGCGATCGCTGGCCGATGATCTGGAAAAGAGCGGATTATCGCTTACGCTGGCGGAACAGGCGGGGCTTGTCATCGCCGGCAAAGAGGGAAGCTATTACGATCGCTTTCGCGGGCGGTTGATGTTTCCGATAGAAAATATCTTTGGAGAAATCATTGCCTTTGGCGGCCGGATTCTGGGAGAAGGCGAACCGAAGTACTTAAACTCGCCGGAATCGCCGGTTTATATCAAAGGCAAAAACCTTTACGGGCTGCAGAAAGCGAAAGAATCCATTCGCGAGAAAGGATTTTGCCTGATTGTCGAGGGATATTTTGATGTCATATCCCTCTGGAATGCCGGTGTGCGGAACGTCGTGGCGACCCTTGGCACGGCGCTGACGCGCGACCACCTGGAGCTCCTCAGGCGGTATACTCAGGATGTTGTGGCGCTGTTCGATCCCGATGCGGCCGGACGAAAAGCGCTGGATCGTTCCCTGGAGCTGTTCCTCGGCGCGAATATGCGCGCCCGGGCTTTAATTCTTCCCGGGGGAGACGATCCGGATGACTTTGTCAAGAAATTCGGCCGGGAAAAACTTGAGGAATTGATCGCGGTTGCGCCGTCCATCAGCGATTACTATATTGATAACGTTCTGGGGGATGGAAAGACTTTTGAAGAAAACCGTGACCTGGTGAAGACGGCCATGGAATTCGTGAACAAAATCAATGATGAAATAGAAAAAAACCTTTTCATCAAGCGGATTGCGGAAAGACTGGGCATCGACCAGGCGTTGTTGAAAAGGGAAATTCATCACAAAGAAATCGGGCAGAAACCCGCGTCGGTTAAGCCGAAACAGGGTGTTCGGCCGGGTTTGAATCCTCTGGAACTGAATCTGATACGGCTTATTCTGGAATATCCCGAGAAAGCTTTCCAGATGGAAGATGAAAAAATATGGGACTTCTTTATGGAGCCCCGGCTTAAAGATCTGGGAGAAAAAATCGCGCAGACTTACAAACTGCTCGGATATATTGACATTAATGTTATTTTGTCGTCCGCTGAAGACAAGCCGCTGCGGGAAATGATTTATAAATTAAGTATTGAGGCGCCGTCAACCGATGATAATATGGTGGAACGCAATTTTTCCGATAATATCCGGAGAATCAAAGAAAAGTGGTACAAGGAACAAAAGCGTCTGATTCAGCTGAGGTTGAGGCAAGCGGAAGAAAACGGCGATGGAGAACTGACTCACAAACTGACTTATGAAAAACAGGATTTGTTGAGAAAAGAAAAAGAATTACATTAAAAATAATGAAATTTGGGGGATGCCCGATGGCTAAAGAAATACCATCCGATGAATTTAAAAAATTACTTTCGCTGGGAGCGGAAAAAGGCTTTTTAACCTATGACGATGTCAATGACATGTTGCCGCCCGATGTCAATTCTTCGGACCAGATCGATGATATCATCATGCTGTTCGGTGAGAAGAATATCGATATTATTGACACCGAACAGGGAGAGAAGCTGGTGGTTAAAAAGCCGGTTGAGGACGTCTTGCCGTCAAAATTCGTGGAGGCCCTGACGCTGGTGCCCGGCGCGGGCAAGACCGGTGATCCGGTCAAGATGTATTTACGCGAAATGGGCCTCGTATCCCTTTTGAGCCGCGAAGGCGAGGTGGAGATCGCCAAGAAGATTGAAGAAGGCGCCCGGGAAACCATGTGGGCGATTTTCAGCCTGACCGTTTCCATTGCTGAAGTGCTGAGCATCGGCGAGAAGCTGGTGTCCGGTGATATTCGCGTCAAGAATGTGGTGGACAATATCGAAGATGAAGAAGGGTTCATGGAGGAGGATGAACACAAGGACCGCGTGCTCCGATTGATCGGCCGGATCAGGCTTTTTAACGAACGCAATGAGGTCCTGAGGGAAAAACTTAAATCCAAAACCATGAAACCCAAGCAGCGGGAGACACTGACCGCGGAGCTGGAAAAGAATACAAAGAATATTATCACGCTTTGCCGCAAAATCCGCTTCAGCAAAAAGCAGATGCACCGGTTCATTGCGCGGCTGAGGTTCTTTACGGATGAGATTGAACGGTCCGAACGCGTGATCAACCAGTTCAAGAAGGAATCGGGTTTAACGCTGACGCTGATGGAAAAGGCCTGGTCCAAAATGAAGAAGTCCAAGGCCGACGAGAAGCAGGCGGCGAAGGAAGCGAAGGTTTCCATCGATTGGCTGCACCGGAGCCATGACGCCATCTCGGAAGCGCAAAAGCGCATCAAGCACATTTCGAAGGAGGTCGGCATCCCGACAGCCACCTTAAAGAATGTTGTCGAGTCGATCGAGGAAGGCGAAGCCAAGGCGGAGATCGCCAAGCGAAAGCTCGTGGAAGCCAATCTTCGTCTGGTGGTCAGCATTGCCAAAAAATATACCAACCGCGGTCTGCAGTTTCTGGATCTGATTCAGGAAGGCAACATCGGACTGATGAAGGCCGTGGATAAGTTTGAGTACCAGCGCGGCTATAAATTTTCCACCTATGCAACGTGGTGGATCCGTCAGGCCATCACGCGCGCTATCGCCGATCAGGCGCGGACCATCCGGATTCCCGTCCATATGATTGAAACCATCAATAAATTGATCCGGACGTCGCGCTATCTGGTGCAGGAGCTGGGCCGCGAACCGACCCCGGAGGAAATCGCCAATAAGATGGAATACCCGCTGGAGAAGGTGCGCAAGGTGCTTAAGATTGCCAAGGAGCCCATCTCCCTGGAAACGCCGATCGGAGAGGAAGAAGACAGCCACCTGGGTGATTTTATCGAAGACAAGAAGATCATGTCGCCGTCAGAAGCCACGATCAGCATGGATCTGGCGGATCAGACGCGCAAAATCCTGGCCACCCTTACGCCGCGTGAGGAGAAGGTTCTGCGAATGCGTTTTGGAATCAGCGACCGCCTCGGTGCCGTTGGTCCGGAGGAAAATGCGCCGGTGGATCTTGTGGAATCGGACAACGAAGAACCGGAGCCGGTCGAAGAAGAGCCGTTAAAGAAAACAAAGAGTTTATCCAGGAAGCGCGCGGCAAAATAGTATTGACAAGCGTCGGAATTGGGTATATCTGATCGAACTTCGATGCCGGTTTGATCCGCACAGATTCTGGATTTGTCGACGGTGAAATGGCCTGGTTGCCGTCGCCGCACGGGCGGCCGAAGTAGAAGAAGCCACGATGAAGTGAATAAGGGCGGGCCTATAGCTCAATTGGTAGAGCCACCGGCTCATAACCGGTAGGTCCCTGGTTCGATCCCAGGTGGGCCCACCAAATTTTGCAGTAACGGAATTTTAGAGATGGACGGAAAAAAGCGATTTTCACAAGCAAGGAGTTGTTGCGACGCTGCCGTTGACGCCATGGCCGTGAGAAGACGGTTCCAACCGTCATGTCACGGCACAGAACGTAAGTTACGATCAGGTTATCTGAAAATGCACCCTTAAAAGGTGCATTTTTTTTTAGTTCGACTCAAATTTCAGAAGCGAAGCGCACTGAAATTTGTTAGTCGAACTTATCCCGCAGAGCGAAGCGGCGCGGGGTTAGTTCCTCAAATAGGAGAAGCGAAGCGCACTGAAATTTGTTAGTCGAACTTATCCCGCAGAGCGAAGCGGCGCGGGGTTAGTTCCTCAAATAGGAGAAGCGAAGCGCACTGAAATTTGTTAGTCGAACTTATCCCGCAGAGCGAAGCGGCGCGGGGTTAGTTCCTCAAATAGGAGAAGCGAAGCGCACTGAAATTTGTTAGTCGAACTTATCCCGCAGAGCGAAGCGG
>SBEK01000185.1 GCA_009668925.1 Deltaproteobacteria bacterium | reverse complement strand
AATGTCCGGCAAAAACCGTTCAGTCAAATCTGGACGGACGAGACCAATGAATTCCTGATGAAACTGAAAGATAAAAAGAAGCATGTCCACGGACGCTGCGCGACGTGCGCATGGCTCTCCGTCTGCGGCGGCAATTTCCGGGCGCGGGCCGAGTCGGCGGGCGACGTTTGGGGACCGGATCCGGCCTGCTATTTGACGGACAAAGAAATATCGACAAGGGAGGACTAGAGTATGCAATTTCCTGAATACCGGCCGCGCCGGTTGAGAAAAAATGAAAATCTGAGACGCCTGGTTCGGGAGACGACATTGGGCGTGGATCATCTCGTTTATCCGCTGTTTGCCGTTCCCGGCAAGGGCGTAAAAAAACCGATTAACTCGATGCCGGGCCAGTTTCAGATGTCCGTGGACACTATCGCGAAGGAAGCCAGGGAGGCTTTTGATCTGGGCATTCCGGCCATCTTGCTTTTCGGTCTTCCCTCCAAAAAGGATGAGCAGGCCAGCGGCGCCTTTGCC
The DNA here is from genome assembly GCA_009668925.1 of Deltaproteobacteria bacterium. The sequence continues at coordinate 7,307 of SBEK01000185.1, read as the reverse complement.
AAAGACGGCATCGTGCAGCAGGCGGTAAGAAGTGTCAAAAAGGAAGTTCCGGACATGGTCGTGATCACCGATGTCTGCCTGTGTGAATACACCAGCCACGGCCATTGCGGCATTCTGGAAAAAGGCCAGGTGCACAACGACATGACGATCGACGTGCTGGCCGAAACGGCTCTGTCGCAGGTGAAGGCCGGCGCGGATATGGTGGCGCCCTCGGCCATGATGGACGGACAGATTGCGGCAATCCGCGAAGTGCTCGATGAAAATGCCCTGGAGGACATTCCGATCATGGCGTATTCGGCGAAATATGCATCGTCTTTCTACGGACCTTTCCGCGAGGCGGCCGACAGTGCGCCGCAATTCGGCGACCGGAAAGCCTACCAGATGGATTCGGCCAACGCCGACGAGGCGATTCGGGAAATATCGCTTGATGTCTCCGAGGGCGCGGACATTATCATGGTGAAACCGGCGCTGCCTTACCTGGATGTCATCTGCCGGGCCAAACAGGAATTCGATCTGCCGCTGGCCGCCTACAACGTGAGCGGCGAATATGCGATGATTAAAGCCGCGGCGCAATTGGGCTGGCTCGATGAAGAAAAGACCATGCTCGAGAGCCTCACCGCCATCCGGCGGGCCGGCGCGGATATTATCATCACGTATTGGGCCAAACAGTTTGCGCAGGGGCTGAAGAAATAACGTCGATTTACTTTTGGTTTCCATACCCAGTTTGTCATTCCGGCGAAGGCCGGAATCCAGAAAGGTGAAGCGTTAATCAAGCAACCGACTGTGTATATTCTGGCGATTGCAAGAAATGGAGCTCTTTACATTGGAGTAACGTCGGATCTCGTCAAGCGAGTATGGGAGCATAAGAATAATATTATTGAGGGATTTACCGGAAAATATCACGTCCACCAGCTTGTCTGGTATGAAGTGCATGAAAATATGACTTCTGCTATTGAACGCGAAAAGAATTTAAAAGAATGGAAGAGGGCATGGAATCTCAATTTGATTGAAAAAAGTAATCCGAACTGGAATGATTTGTATGAAGAAATTACTTAACTGGATTCCGGCCTTCGCCGGAATGACGGAAAAATAAAATATGATGCAACCATCGGCTATCTTGCCATCCAAGGAAAATGCAGTCCGCATGATCGCGTGGGAAGTGACGCGCAGCTGCAATCTCAACTGCAAGCATTGCCGCGCCGCCTCGCGCCTCGGGCCTTACCCGGGAGAGCTGTCCACGGAGCAATGTCTCAGGCTGATTGACGATATCGCCTCCGTATCCAAACCGGTCATCATTCTGACGGGCGGCGAGCCGCTCTTGCGGCCGGACATTTTTGATCTGGCGGCCTACGGCACTCAAAAAGGTCTGCGTATGGTCATGGCGACGAACGGGACGCTGGTGGATGAGGCCGTCGCGCGCAAGATGATCGAAAGCGGCATCCAGCGCGTGAGCATCAGCATCGACGGACCGGATGCCCAAAGCCATGACGATTTCCGCAATGAACCGGGCGCGTTTGACGGCGCGCTCGGCGGCATCGCAGCCATGAAGTCCGTGGGGATGGAGTTTCAGATTAACACGACGATCACCACGGCCAATCTGCATCAGATTAAAGACATTCACGACCTCGCCCTCAAAATCGGCGCGGCGGCGCATCACATTTTCCTTCTGGTTCCCACCGGGCGGGGCAAGGATCTGGCCCAGCAAGCCATTACCGCCGCCGACTATGAAGAGACGCTGAATTGGTTTCACCAGGAGAGCCTGACCTGCGAAATCCAGCTCAAGGCCACGTGCGCGCCCCATTATTTTCGCATCATGCACCAGAATAAGTCCAAAGGGGCAAAGCCGGTAAAGAAAGCGGGCGGCCACTTTCACGAATCGACGCGCGGCTGTCTGGGCGGCATTTCGTTTTGCTTTATTTCGCATGTGGGACAGGTGCAGCCCTGCGGCTATCTGGAACTCGACTGCGGCAACGTCCAAAAACAGAGCTTCGGCAAGATCTGGGAAGCCTCCGAGGTGTTCTGCAATCTGCGTGATTACTGCAAATACGGCGGCAAATGCGGCCGGTGCGAATTCATCAAGGTCTGCGGCGGCTGCCGGGCAAGGGCGTATGAGGCGACGGGGGATTACCTATCAGAAGAACCCCTGTGCCTATACCAGCCAGGCTTTTGAAAAATGCCCATCTGCTGCGTTTCCCTCGCCCTTCGTCGTTGCGGCGTATGGTACTATACGCCTCACTCCTCGCGGCTTGGGGGCCTTGCATCTGGACATTTTTGAAAAGCCCGGAGGTGTAGAAGTTAAAACAAGTGTTGTTGATGTGACTCTTTGCCACCTTCGGGTGGTCACGGTATTTGAACAGCCGGATGCATGCTTTGTGCGATCCTTGCACCCCGGGCAGTTTTGAGCGGCCTTGAAGACTGAGAGAAGAACATCAAAAAATGGAAGGACCAATCGCCGCTGCGGCGTACAACCTAATGACCTGAAGGTCACACGAGGTCACGCGTGGTACTATACGCCTCACTCCTCAGGGTTCGGGGGCCTTGCATCTGGGCATTTTTGAAAAGGGCAAGGATCAGTATTCGTCATTCCGGCGAAGGCCGGAATCCAGGAAGAAAGAGGAATGATCAAACAACCGGCCGTGTATATGATGGCGAGTCAAAAGAATGGCACGCTCTATATCGGAGTGACTTCTAATCTTGTCAAACGAGTGTGGGAACATAAGAACGATCTGGTTGAAGGATTTACAAAACGCTATAAGATAGATCATCTTGTTTGGTATGAGTTTCATGCGAATATTGATTCAGCAATCGAAAGGGAAAAGAATCTGAAGGAGTGGAAGAGAGCCTGGAAACTCAAACTTATAGAAATGCAGAATCCACAATGGAATGATTTGTATAATGGAATCATTTAACTGGATTCCGGCCTTCGCCGGAATGACGCGATAAAGAATTATGGCAATGGACGATATCGATAAAAAAATACTGAATATTCTGCAGAAGGAATTTCCGCTGGTGGAGCAGCCGTTTCTGGCCGTGGCCGGGCGCTGCGGCGTCAGCGAGGACGAGGTGCTGGCCCGCGTTCAAAAAATGAAGGACGAAGGCATCATCCGCCGCATCGGCGCGGTCTTCGACGGGACAGCTCTCGGACGCGTGAGCGCGCTCTTTGCCGCGCGGGTGCCCCAGGACAAGATTGACGAGTTCGTTCGGGTTGTGAACGCCAATAAAGGGGTCACGCATAATTATCGCCGCAGACATGAATACAATATCTGGTTTACCGCCAATGCGGAAACCGCCGAGGCACTGACCGATTTTCTTAAGCACATCAAAGAGAAGACCGGCGTAAAGGATATCCTGGATATGCGGGCGGTGAGAGTGTTCAAAATTAACGCTTCCTTTGATGTATAACTCGCTTCTGTCACTTCGACCGCGCCGAGAAGTCCGGCGGCTAAAGGATTACCAAATTTCCTGGTGCTGCGAAATCGCGGGTTGACGGAAAGCCGTAACCGTGAGACACATATTCCACAAAATTTCCGGTTTGCCCAAAAATAAAAAAGGAGGATGGAAAGATGGAACCCAAGGACATCGATTTTGCGGCCATGCCCCAAAAAGCAATCAGCGTTGTGACGAAGCCTGTGGAATTTTTTCAGGCCATGCCCAAAGCGGGCGGATTCCTGGAGCCCCTTGTTTTTGCCGTAGTCATGGGATTGATCACCGGCATCATTCAGGCCATTCTGAACGTCATCGGCCTTGCTCCGGGAGCAGGCTACGCCGGCGGCGTGATGGGTGGATTTGGTTCTATCATCTTCATGCCGATTGCCGCGGCGATCGGCAGCTTCATCGGCGCGGCCATCCTGTTCGTGATCTGGAAGTTGATGGGTTCCGAGGAAAACTATGAAACGGCCTATCGTTGCGGCGCTTATCTGATGGCCGTGGCCCCCATTACCGCGATCATCGGTGTGATCCCTTACGCCGGCGGCATCATCACCATGGCCATCTATGTGTATTTTCTGGTAACAGCCAGCATTCATGTTCATCATATTCCGTCCCAGAAAGCCTGGATGGTGTTCGGCATCATCGGCGTGATCTTCGCCATCCTGGGAATTGTTGCAGAAAACAAAGCCAGAAATATGGCCTCCGAACTGGGTAAGTGGCAAAAGATGGGCAAGGAATTTGAAAAGTCGGCCAAAGATATCGAAAAATCATCCGATGAGATGCGCAAACAGGCCGAGGAAATGGTTAAACAAGCCAGAGAGCAGGCTGAGGAAGCACAAAAGCAAGCCGAAAAAAACGAGTAAAATGGACGCAGCGCTTCGTGCGCGCCCGACTTGCGACGCCCGGATGGGTGCGCACGAAAAATTTCTAAAGCCGGAATAATTTATGACCGAAGAAAAGAAGTCACCGCTCTTTGCGCTGGTGGACGGAAGCAATTATCTGTACCGCGCCTATTACGCGATTCCCGCGCTGACCAACTCCAAAGGGTTTCCCACCAATGCCATCTATGGCTTCACAACCATGCTGATGAAGCTGCTGCGCGATCTGGCGCCGGACTATGTTGCCGTGACGTTCGATCTCAAAGGGCCGACGACGAGGCATGGAGAGTTCGAAGATTATAAGGCGACGCGCAAACCGATGCCCGACGATCTGGTGCCGCAGATTTCATCCATCAAGGATGTGGTTCGGGCCTTTGCGATCTGCGTTTTGGAAAAGCAGGGAATAGAGGCGGATGACATCATCGGGACGCTTGCTCAAAAGGCGCGGGAGAAGGGGTGGCGCACGGCCATCATTTCCGGCGACAAGGATCTGATGCAGCTCGTCAATGATTCCGTCACGATGGTCGATACGATGAAGGACAAGACCTATGATGCCGCAGCCGTCCGTGAAAAGTTCGGCGTGGGTCCCGACAAGGTTGCGGAAATCCTGGGCCTGATGGGCGACACGTCCGACAATATCCCCGGCGTTCCGGGCATCGGGCCAAAAACGGCCAGGCGGCTTATAGAAGAATACGGCTCCGTCGATGCGGTGATTGCCAACGCCGAAAAACTCCACAATGTGAAACTGCGCGAGAGTTTCCGGCAGCACGCCGAACAGGCGAAGCTCAGCCGCCAACTGGCGCTGATCCGCACGGATGTGGACCTCCCGTTTGATTTGCACGACGCGGCGCGGAAAGAACCGGACCGGGAACAATTAACGCGGCTCTTCAGTGAATTTGAATTTTCGTCGCTATTGCAGCAAATTAAAACCAATGCGGCCAGGCCCGTCCGGGCCTGCACGATCGTTTATGACAAAACGGCGCTTGCGGAAACGGCGTTGCGGCTGCAGGGGAGCGCGGCGTTGGCCTGCGAATTCGTCTGGGAAAAAAATCCCCCTCCCGAATTAATCGGGATCTGCATCCAGGCGGGCGGCGATTCATTTTATATTCCCATTGGCCATACGCAGGCCAAAGCACAATTGCCGGCCAAGGACGTATTTGCTGCCCTCGCGCCTGCCCTGGCGGATGCCGAAATCGGGAAATATGTCTACGACCTGAAAACAACGCTCGTGGCCCTGCCTTTTCTGGCGGTCCGGCAAGCGGAAGATTGGCAGCTGGCAGCGTATCTGCTCAATCCGGCCCGGCATTCCTATGAACTTGATGAAATCGCCTGGGAGTATCTCCATGAAAGGATTCCCGCGCCCAATGACGTGGCGGGCGGCAAGGGGAAAACCTATCCGCTGGCGCTTGTGCCCGTTGAGCGCATGGCCGCATATGCCGGAGCGCGGGCGGAGGCAATAGCGGCGCTTGCTGCGGTTCTTGCCGGAGGACTTGCCGAAGCCGGGGCTGCCGGACTATACAAGGATGTGGAAATGCCGCTCCTCTTTACGCTGGCGTCAATGGAAAAGAAGGGCGTTCTCATCGATTGCGGCCTTTTGCAGCAGATGTCCGAAGAACTGGGACAGCTGCTTGGTCTCTCCGAAGAAAAAATTCACCGCCTGGCGGGGGAAAAATTCAATATCAATTCCCCCAAGCAGCTGCAGACCATCCTGTTTGAAAAAATGAAGCTGCCCCGGGGCAAGAAGACCAAAGAAGGCTATTCCACCGATGTTGATGTGCTCACCGAGCTTGCCCGCAGCCATGAGTTGCCCGCCGAGATCCTGGCTTACCGGTCGCTTGCCAAGCTCAAATCCACCTACGTGGATGCGCTTCCCGCTCTGATCAATCCGCAAACCGGCCGGATTCACACCTCCTACAACCAGACGGTGGCGGCCACCGGGAGGCTCTCCAGCAGCAATCCCAACCTGCAGAACATTCCCATCCGGACACTGGAAGGAAAAAGAATCCGCCAGGCGTTTATTGCCGATCCCGGATGCGTCCTCATCTCCGCCGACTATTCGCAAATTGAACTCCGGGTGCTTGCGCACCTGTGCGAAGACGAAACGCTGCTTGCGGCGTTTCACTCCGACGAAGATATTCACACCCGCACCGCCTCCGACGTCTTCGGCGTCTTTCCCCAGATGGTGAATCCCGAAATGCGCCGGCAGGCCAAAGTCATCAATTTCGGCATTCTCTACGGCATGAGCGCGTTCGGCCTGGCGAAAGAGCTGGGCGTGCCCCAGAAAACCGCGCAGATTTATATCGACGGCTACTTTGCGCGCTACAAGAAGGTGCGTGAATACCTGGACGGCATTCTGGAAGGCGCGAAGCGCGACGGTTATGTCTGCACGCTCCTCAACCGCCGCCGCTACCTGCCCGAATTAAAAAGTCCGATTCCCTCCGTTCGTCAGTTCGCCGAGCGTATGGCGATCAACGCACCCATTCAAGGCAGCGCGGCCGACCTCATTAAAGTGGCGATGGTGAATATCGATTATCTGCTGTCCAAAAAGAAACTGGCCGCCCGGCTGATCATGCAGGTGCACGACGAACTGGTCGTGGAAGCGCCTGAGGAAGAAAAAGCAGAGGTCATGGCGCTGGTCAAAAAAGAAATGGAAGAGGTCATCAAGCTCAAGGTGCCTTTAAAGGTTGAAATTGCGGCGGGGGCAAACTGGGACGAAGCCCACTAGGCAGGGCTGTTGAAAAGCGCCGATCTGCGTTGTTGCGCTGCGAACCCGTGTCGTTCAACGTACCGTAAAGTACGCCTCACGACCCGGCTCTTGCGCGCCTAGCATCTCAGCACTTTTGAACAGCCCTGAAAGCCGGCGGTGCATTTATTGTCTTCAGTGCCAAAATTGACAGGGGCAATTCATTGATTTAAAAATATCTGTTGAAAATCAAATAATTATCAAGTATCTAATAAAAGTAAGAGTCCAAATATGAAATGTTTGCGTTGAGTGCAATG
>SBEK01000184.1:3943-7841 GCA_009668925.1 Deltaproteobacteria bacterium | reverse complement strand
CATGTAGATGACGGCGTAAAGCTTTCTGGGCGCTCTGGGGAAATAAATCTGCGAGATCATCCCCACGCCGACCAGGCCCCACTGCAGGGCGATCATCCACCATTTGTATGAGCCGTCTAGGCAAAAATATAAGATCGGCGTCGACGTGCCGGCAATCATGAAAAAGATGGCCAGCCGGTCCATTCTGCGCCAGAAGGACAACTCGTTTTCCTCTTTCTTGAAAACATGGTAGAGCGTGCTTGCCGCAAAAAGGAAGACGACGGAAACGCCGTAAATAAGTGCCGTCACCAGGCCGGAGGTGGAATCGCTGGCGACGATGGCCAGAAAGACCGTGCCGACGATAGCGGCGATCATCCCGGCAAGGTGCGAGTATATGTTGAAAAACTCCCGGGTCTTAACTCTCATAACTGTCTCCTGTGGGAAAGAACGAAAATTTTCAGTTTCCATGCGAAATTGTGTTCACAGATTTATTGCAAAAGCGAGGATTAAATAAATCAGTGGCTTTGATCCAAGCCGTCCGGCAGACGGGCTTATCCTTCGTCCCGCCCTGATTCATCCTGCTTTTTTCTGAAAAGAAACACTTGACCCGACTACAGCTTCATAGTGCAGGATCGCATCTGCAGGCGGTAAAGAAGTCCGTGGAACCGCGTTGACGATTCAAGTGATGAAGACAGGAGGAGTGATGAAAAGTAAGATTATGCTGGGGATGTGGCGGTACATGCTCAATGTCCCGCCGTCCTTATTGGAGAAACAGCGGGCGAAAGGCAAAGCCAAAATGGCCGCCAATCTGGCGTTTATGACGGCGGAGCATCGGAGGGTCCACCACTTTGCCGTTCGCGAGCTTCCGGGTCGGGATCAGCCGCTTCCGCCGGGTTCCATTGCCGGCGCTTTGAATCTGCCGATCGAAAAAGTCAAGGGGATTCTCAATGATCTGGAAGAGCATATGACGTTCCTTTGCAGAAATGAAAAGGACGAGGTTGTGTGGGCCTATCCGGTGACCGTCGAAAAAACGCCGCACCGCGTCACCTTGGACACGGGCGAGCAGATTTACGCCGCCTGAGCGGTTGACGCATTTGCGACGCCCTTCGTGCAAGGGCGACTGAGGAATAAACCGCTTGCCGTTACCGTCGAGACAACCTGTGTCCACTGCGGAAAGCCCATGACCTTGCTGATCGACAGCGAACTCGGTTTCCGGGCGAAAGATGACTGCGCCCCCATCGTCTTTGTGCCGGATGTCGACCTCATCGGCCTCGAGGACGAAAGCATTGTCGAGGCCTTTTGAAAGGAGAGCATCTTCTTCTGGTCAGAAGAACATGCCCGGGAATATCGGAAAACCACGCACCGGCTACGGGGCGTCTACATGACGGTCGGACAGATCCGTGAGGTTACCCGAATCATGCAAAGCATCATTTTCGGTTTCGCCGAATAAATTTGATCCTTCGTTCAAATTGTCTTGACAGTAGGTGAAAGTATTGAAAAAGGGCGCGGTAAGCCAGCCGCGCCCTTTTGGGACATTTGGGATTCCCGGGTTTTTCTATTTCTTTTCCCGCCAGGACGGTTCATTGTGAACACGGCCGCCGTCGACGACGATCGTTTCGCCGGTGACATAGCTTCCCGCCTGGGAGGCCAGGAACACAACGATGCCGGCCAGCTCTTCCGGTTCGCCCAGGCGCAGGAGCGGGATCTGAGAGATCGCCCTGGCGTTCACCTCCGGGTTTTTCCATAGGGCTTCGCTGAGGCGCGTCTTGATGATGCCCGGGGCGATGGCGTTCACGCGAATGTTGTACTGTCCCCATTCTTTGGCCATCACCTCGGTGAGCATGATGACGGCGGCTTTGGTGGCGCAGTAAACGCCCAGTTCGCCCGCCCGGATTCCGCCGATGGAAGACGTGTTGATGATCGATCCGCCGCCCTGCGTCTTCATAATCTTTGCCGCCATCTGGCTCAGAAAGAAGAGGCTCTTCACGTTGACGTTCATGGTGATGTCGTAGGTTTTTTCATCCTGGTCCATCATCGGTCCGTAGTAGGGATTGGTCCCGGCGTTATTGAAGAGAACGTCGATGCGGCCGAATTCCTTCATCACGTGATCAATCAACACTTTGGAATCATCCATCTTGCCGACATGGGCCGCAATGGCCCTGCCTTTGACGCCTTTGGCCGCTATTTCCGCAGCGACGGGTTCGAGATCGGCGATTTTCCGACTGCTCACCACCACGTTGGCGCCGGCGTCCGCCATCGCCAACGCGGCGGCGCGGCCGATGCCCCGGCTTCCTCCGGTGACCACAGCAACTTTTCCTTCAAGAGAAAACTGTGAAAGATCCATAATACGTTATTCCTTTCGCTTAAGTAATTTTTTTACCAATCGCTTTGTGCATAGCATACATGGCGGAGCCGGTCAAAGCCGGGGAAAAGGCGAGGGCGCCGGGAAACAGCAAGACCAGGCAGGGGCGTCCCTTCTTCCGAATCGCCTCTCTCAAGGATCGGGGCTGCGGCGCGCCTCACGGCAGCATGAATATGAGAACCGCTATTTATCGACAGCGCTCATGAAATAAGAGAATATAATTGGCGCGGTAATCGTGAGATAAACGGTATTCTATCCGTCAGGTCTTCGGATGGTCGGGCAGTCTGGTCCGGATCAGCTTGACCACGATGCCCGCCGCTGTCGGATCGGGACAGCGGATAAACTCCGTCGTTATTGCCTCGGGGTCAATCGTCTTTTCGTAGGGAGTGCCTTCGTATGTCCAATCCAGGACGGCCCCATGGCCGAGCGCCTGAATAAAATTCTGCAAAGAGCCGAGCAGCCAGGGACACAGTCTGCCGATGTCCTGGGGATAAGAAAATTTCTGTCCCGTCTGATAGCTCGTCTGTCCGTCGCCGCGGTACATCCACTCGCAAAGGCCCTGCCGGACCATATCGGGGGGCATGAGGACCCGCTTGCCGTCTTTTTTCAGCTGTCCTCCTTTGCCCTCCACGATTTCGAATTCGATTTTGTATCTGGCCATAGTGAACCTCCCGTCGGGAATCGCGTCAGCAACAGGCAATATGTCAATGGTGCGCAAGGCGAAGTATGACGAAGCGAAAAGATGCTGTCAAGCGGAAACCGGGAAAAGAACATTTCCCTTTCAGAAAAAGCGCCGCTTCCATCCTCCTCTTCAGGACTTCCCTATCTTCCCCGGCTCCAGACTTCCTTGCCGTTGACAAAGGTGCTTTGCACCTGGATTTCCCGAAGCGAGTCGGGGTTCACGGTGAGCGGGTTGCGGTCTAGGATGATCAGATCAGCATACTTGCCGGGTTCGATGCTGCCTATTTTTTTCTCCATGTTGATCTGCCAGGCGGCATACGTGGTCAGCGCTTTCAATCCATCCGGGACGGAGATCGCTTCCTCAGGCCCGATGATTTCGCCTTCGCGGGTTTTTCGCGTCACCGCCGTCTGCAGCAGGCTTAAGGGCTCTTCCGGATACATGGGGGCGTCGGCATGCAGGGAATAATACAGCCCCGCCTTCTGTGTGCTCCCGACCGGCAGCATTTTTGCAGTACGTTCAGCGCCCAGGATATCGTCGCGCAGGGCTTTGCCGTAATAGTACAGGTGATTGATATGGAAACTGGGGGTGATGCCCAGTTGTCGCGATTTTTCCAGGAGTTCCGGGGGCAGCAAAACGCCGTGTTCGATGCGGTGGCGCAAATTCATGGCCTTGGATTCGGACTGGATCCGGTCCAAAACCTCCAGGACTTCTTCGGTGGACCGGTCGCCCTGGGAGTGCACGCTGACCTGCCAGCCGAGGTCATGGTACTTTTTGACCGCATTTACAAAATCCTGCTTACCGATGACGGTTTGCCCGCGGTGGTTGGCGGGGATTTTAAGCCCTTTGATCATCAGTTCGGAATTCAGGTAAGGTTC
>SBEK01000184.1:0-3599 GCA_009668925.1 Deltaproteobacteria bacterium | reverse complement strand
TGCTCTTCGTTGACTTTCAGAACATTGTCCTTGATGTCGAATGTCTTGAGCACGTCTTCGGACATCACCTTGACGGCTGCGGTTTCCACAATAAAGCCCGTCAGATTTCCCCGGCCGTCCTTTTCAAAATAGCTTCCCGGGGCCGGGTCGGGTGTGGCGGCCGTGATGCCCATTTTTTTAAAGGCCGGGGTATTGGCCCAGGCCGAGTGTATGCTCTGGGCCAGGATGAGCACGGGATGATCCGGAGCCAGGGCATCCAGAAAGCCGATGTCCGGCGCCGTAAGTCCGGCAACAAGCATCGGATCGAAGCCCCTGCAGAAAATCCATTGTCCCTTCGGGGTTTGGGCGACGGTTTGCTTGAGCTTGGCCCATACCTCTTCTTTCGTCCGGTAGGTAAAGCCGCTGAGATCGACGTACCCGTGCAGATACGCGCTCAAATCCGGGTGGGTGTGAACGGCGATAAATCCCGGCATCAGGGTTTTGCCCTGAAGATCGATGATTCGCGTGTCAGCCGTTCTGTGTTTCAAAATCGCGTCTCTTGCGCCCGTCGAGACGATTTTGCCGTTTTCGACCAATACGGCTTCCACGGCGCCGGCGGGCGTTTCGCTCATGGTGATGATGTCACCGCCATGGAAGATCATCCGGTTGGGTTCCGTTGCGGCGCATCCGGCGAAAAGCAATGTCAGCAAGGCACAGGCGACAAGGTGCAGGAAAAGCCTGCTTATCGGGAGAATTTCCGGCTTATTCGGGGATTTCTTTTTTGAGGGTCTCATCATGATTTACCCCTTTGGCTTGTTTTGCGGGATGCGGTGCGGGTAAGAGTATAGCGGAAGTGTTCCGGGAGAGTCAATTGAATAGTCGCGGCATCAGAAAGTTCATCACGTTAACAGCGTCAGCGTCCTCCCTGTTTCTCATTGGGCACTCCTTTCTTCTTCATGGCATATCATTCTGTACACGTTCTGAAGTGTCCGCTAAACTGGGAGAGGTTCAACCTGACCCATTCACCCCAGTCACACGGGTGGCATCCTTCAGCGGCCGATGCTGAGCGCCGGATCAAACTTTCCGGCCACTGTCGGGCTTTGGGCGTTTTGGGTTTCTCGGCGAACTTTTTCCGACAAATAGGGAATCAGTTCTCCCAGCGTAACTTGCCCGTCCTTATTGTAATCCGCCTCTCCCTTAAGGCCCTTCAGAAGAAAATACGTAAAGACGCCGTGGCCGTCGCCCCACTGCTGCCCTTCCTGAGAAAACTGCTTGTCATCCGACGCGCTGATAACGGCGATGCCGTCGGCCAGCTGCGACAGATTCTGCAGTCCTGAACCGATCGGATTGATCTCGATGCCCCGGCTGCCTCTCCGGGCAACGTCAAAAGAGCGGCCGACGCCGCCCGAATGGCAGGCATCGGCAACTACAACCACTTTCCGGGCCCGGATAAAACGCTTGAGGGCCGTTTCAATATCCCACATGGGGAATCCGGTCGTCGCGATATCGGCATAGTCCACATCGTAGGGCAGCAGGAAGAGATTGTTAAGCGAGTCCGGAGATTCCGGTGAGCCGTGCCCGGCAAAATAAATGGTGACCATATCCTCCTCCAGGGCTTGCTTGAGCCAGTTGAACAGCGCGCCCCTGATGTTTTGCGCGGTGGCCTGCGAATCCGTGAGCAGTCTGACTCTTACCGGCGCGTATCCGCCGCCCTCCCGGGAGACGAGCCAGTCATAAAACGCCCGCGCGTCGGCTGCCGCATAGCGCAAGCCCGCAATACGGGAATCTTTATACCGGGAAATGCCGACCACCACGGCCCACTTTGCGGCCAGCGGCGCGGGGGGAGGACTCTGCCGGACGGCGGGCGGAGCCGCCGGGTCAACCTTTTTCGCAGATGCGCCGATGCCCGCGGTCCATTTCGGCGAGTTCGAATAGAGATCCTGCTTTAATTGATCGACGCACTCCGCAAAAGCCGCTACGAGGTGCGGAAAACCCAGCTGCTGGGATTGATTCCAATGAACAGCAACATATTTGGGGAAACGGAAAGCCTCCCGCGCGGGTGAGGTCCAGAGGACATTGTGCTGTGCGTCCAGAAGCTGGACCGATAATTTCACGCGGGCGTCGTTATAGCCTCCCGACGTCGCCAGACTTCCATCGGCATATTCAAACGAATGGATTTTTCCCTCCAGATAAAGCGTACCGGCCCCGGCAGCGGCCTTTGTGTTTCCGTCGTAGACGGAGGCTGCAAAGAGCTTCGCCGCCGCGATATCCCTCGCGATCATTTTCGGAATTTCTTCGCTCAAAGAGCCCTGGAACCAATCGTCCCCCGATTTCGTTCCGCCGACCGGCGACCGGGAAGCGCGTTCCGACATCGGCCTTTCATCATTGAACCGCTTGACGATCACGGAATAAGGAAGCGGCTGGTTGACGTGATAACCGTGGGGCAGGGGATACGTGATATCCTTGCGCTCAAAAGTCGCACATCCGCCTATCAGGAGCAACAACAAGAAGATCAGCGGCCCTATTTTTTTGACGTTAATTGCTCGCCCTTTGCTTTTCGACATAATGACTCCTTCAGAAAAAATGGGGTCAAATCTTTATTCTTGACATTTGACCGGAGCGCTTTAAATCTGAATCAATTTTTTCGCCAGGTCCGGATCATTTTCAATTTTAGCATACAATCGCTTTCTCTACACGGACCGCACCGCCGCTTCGGATTCTTCGCGCCGCCGGCACGGCCGTTACACGGTGGCCGACGACCGGAAGGTTGCCCCGCGGCTCTTGTCCTTTGCTGCTTTCCTTAGCGCATACGCGGCCATGTAGGACAGAGATCGGATGGCCTTGGCGGTTGTCAAATAAAAGGGTATGCCCAAACGTTCGGCCAGTTCTCCGAATTCCAGAACCAGCTGCCTCGACGGCCCATAGCACCAGCTGACGATCGGTTTGTCGCGGAAGGATCCGATATAGCGGAGCAACTCCTCGTAATAAGCCGGTCTTAAGGCGTGCGAGACGTAGCCGTTCAGGTAAATGCAGTCGATATTTTCATCTTCCCGGAGGATGTCGAAGCACTTTTTATACAGATCGAATATTCCGGCGCCGACCACGGCGGAAGCGGGTCCCACGTCAACGGGGTGGTTGCCCAGCGTATCGCCGAGGGCGGCAAGTCTCCGCCGGCCGGCCGGGGAAAGCTCTCCCAGAGCAAGGCCGTTGGCTGCTGCTGCGTCGATACACTGGATGCCGATCGCCCCGGAAAAAGTGATGACACCAAGACGGTTTCCCCGGGGCAGGGGATAACGCAGGAACGGAGTTGCGCAGTCGCGAAGGTCTTCGTATTCCAGGACCCGGAGGGCCCCGCCCTGCTTTAAGACGGCCTCATAGAGGGCGGCGTTGCCGGCCATGGACCCCGTATGCGACGACATGGCCAAAGCGGCGGCAGGCGATCCGCCGGGCTTCAGGCACAAAACAGGCTTTTTTAGAGAAACCTTGTTCAGGACGTCCAGAAATTCGCCGGGGCGCCGGGAGTGTTCCATGTAGAGAGAAATGACATCCGTGCTCTCGTCATTCCCGAGGTATTCCAGGCAATCCGTTTCATCGACATCGCACATATTGCCCAGATCAAT
>SBEK01000010.1 GCA_009668925.1 Deltaproteobacteria bacterium | reverse complement strand
ATAAAGGGGGCTGCAACAAAGCGATTTATGGAAACCTGGTCTGGAAAACAATTATCCCGCCCCATTTCGGCCGTGCAGAGGTTTGCTGCAATGAAACAACAACCCGTCATCAATGAAGCCGATATCGGCAGAAGGATCAAAGCCCTGCGCAACGCCAAGCGGGTTACGCTGGAGGATCTGGCTTTGCAGACAGGTTTTACCAAAGGCTATCTTTCCAAAGTGGAAAAATCAGAGAAGTCGCCGCCGGTTTCCACCCTGGGCATTCTCGCCCGCGCTCTGGGCGTCAGTATTTCCAATCTTCTGGGAGAAGACGACCAGACCACTTCCATTTGTCTGGTCAAGAAAGACGAAAGACCGAAGATCATCAGGACCGGAACCAGCGTCGGTTATTCGTATGAGGCTGTGGCCCAGAATTTCAAAAACAAGATGATGGATCCTTTTATTCTCACATTGCCTGTTCATGCCAAAAAGAAGATTCGCTATCAGCACGCGGGTCAGGAAATCCTCTTTGTTCTTGAGGGAACGATGAAATTTCATCATGGCACAGAAATAATCATAGCTGAAGAAGGTGACTGTGTTTACATTGATTCCGGCATTCCCCATTTTGGAGAGTCCGTGGGGGATAAACCGGTTAAATGTTTCACGGTCATTGTTAGTTCCGAGACAAAATAAAAACAATGCGGTTATCTTCCGGCATGGGAATCTATGCTTAATTTAAGGGATAACTGTCACAGAAAGGAAAAGACATGAGCGACATTCCCGTCTTTTTTCTCCACGGTCTAGCCTACGCCGGGCTGCTGTTTCTGGTTTCCGCGGGGCTCACCCTAATTTTCGGAATGATGAATGTTCTGAATTTTGCCCACGCGGCCATGTACATGGTAGGCGCTTATATATCGTATACCATCATCATGCAGCTGACCGGCCAATTCTGGATGGCGCTCGTTGCCTGCCCCATCATTCTTTTCATCATCGGAGCCTTGGTGGAGCGATTTCTCCTCAGGCGCGTGCATAAACAGGGCCACTTAGGCGAGCTTCTGCTGACGTTCGGCCTGGCCTACATTGTTACGGAGCTGGTCAAATGGTATTGGGGCAATTATCCCCTGGCCGTCAATGTGACCGGATTCCTGAGCGGGACGATCCCGATCTTCGGCATCGTTTATCCCATTTATCGTATTTTTATTTTCCTGTCCGCCGTTCTGGTGGGGGGGATCATGGCCCTCATTCTTTACAAGACCCGTTTGGGAATCATTCTGCGGGCGGCCGTCAACGACACGGAAATGGCGAATATTCTGGGAGTGAACGTGCCTCTCGTCTTCATGGGCGTCTTCGCCTTCGGAACGGCGCTTTCCGGATTTGCAGGTGTGATCGCGGGACCGTTGCTTTCGACTTTCCCCGGCATGGCCCAGGAAATTTTAATTGACGCTTTCGTCGTAATTGTCGTCGGCGGCTTCGGCAGCCTGGGCGGAGCCATCATCGCCGCGTTGCTCATCGGTCAGCTTCAATCCTTCGGCGTTCTCCTGATCCCGAAATTGTCGGTGGCGCTTGTTTACCTGCTCATGGCCATCGTTCTGGTCATTAAACCGTCCGGCCTGTTTGGCGAGGAGTCCTAACCATGAAACAAAAAAGCATTACCGCAATTACGATCGCTGCATTATTTCTGGTGGGAGCTTTTATGCCCTCGCTCCTGAAGCAATATCACCTGAACATGCTGACGGAGATCATCATTTTCGCACTCTATGCCGTCAGCTATAATTTACTTCTGGGCTACGCGGGCCTTTTGTCCTTCGGCCACGCCGCGTTCTTCGGTTTGGGAGCCTTCGTCACAGCGGTGGCGATTATCAATATCCCCGGCATCTCCCTGTGGAGCGTCATCCTGATCGGCGTCGCGGCCACCGTTTTGGCCGGCCTGATTCTCGGCGGTTTGCTCCTGCGCCATAAAGGGTCCTATTTTGCTCTGCTCACGCTGGCTTTCAACGCGCTCTTCTATGCCGTTGCGACCAAGTGGCATTCCGTCACGGGCGGCGACGACGGTTTGAGCATTACGCGGCCCGACCTGAGTTTGGGATTTACCACGATTCCGCTTAACAGCCTCACGAATTATTATTACCTGACGCTTGTGGTCATGGGCGCGGCCATTCTGTTTTGCTGGTATTTCACGCATACCGCGATGGGCAAAACGGTTGTGCTGATGCGCGAAAATGAAGACCGGATGAAATTCCTGGGATACAACACAAATATCAGCCGCCTGATCCTCTTCACCTTTACCGGGGCCATAGCCGGGCTGGCCGGCGTCTTCTACACCTTCCATTTTCAATTTGTTTCGATTTCGGCCATCAGCGTCGATATGACAACGGCGGTTTTGCTCATGGTCTTTGTCGGAGGAACGAAAACATTCTGGGGACCGATTCTGGGGGTCTTCGTCTACGTCATTTTCCAGAACTATTTGAGCAATGTTACGGATCGCTGGCCGCTCTTTATGGGACTCATTTTTGTTCTGATGGTCCTGTATGTTCCCGGCGGCCTGTCCGGTATTATTATGGACCTGTGGCAACGGTTCTTCGGAAAGAAGGACAATAACGGCGGCGATTCCGCCGCGGTGGAGGAAGTGACACGATGAGCGATTATCTTCATATCCAGAATATTCACAAAGACTTTTCGGGGTTGCAGGTTCTGACCGGCGTGGAGTTCAAGGTTAAAGAAAAGGAGCGTCACGCCGTCATCGGACCCAACGGGGCGGGAAAAACGACGCTCTTCAATATGATCAGCGGCAAGTTCAAACCGTCCTCGGGCGCCATCCTTTTCAAGGGACAGGATATATCCGGAAAACCGCCCCACATATTGAACCGTCATGGCTTGGCCCGTTCCTTCCAGATTACGAACGTGTTTCAGGAATTAAGCGTCTTCAACAACGTTCTGGCCGGTGTGCGCTCGCATCAGGGGCTGCGGTATCATTTCTTCAAAATACCCGATCACAACCGGCAGATCTGTGAAAAAGTTGAAGATATCCTCACCCAGGTCGGACTCATGGATGTCAAGGATCAGCCGGCAAGCTCCCTGTCTTATGGAAAGCAGCGGGCTTTGGAGATCGGCATCACCCTTTCCACGGATCCGGAGTTGATCCTGCTTGACGAACCCACGGCGGGAATGACGCGGGAGGAAACGGATAGAGCCATTCAGATGATCGATCGGGTGACGGCCGGTCGAACGCTGATCATCATCGAGCACGACATGGAAGTGGTGTTTTCGCTCGCCAATACGATTTCGGTTCTTCATTACGGGACTATTCTCGTTTCCGATACGCCGGAAAAAATTCGCAATGACCAGCGGGTCAAGGACGCCTATCTGGGGGAAGGATAAATATGCTAGAAGTCAAAAATATTCACAGCTATTACGGCAAGAGTCATATTCTGCACGGCGTTTCCCTGAATTTGCAGGAGGGGGAAATGGTGTGTCTCCTGGGAAGAAACGGCGTCGGCAAATCCACCACATTAAAGAGCATTATGGGGGTTGTGAAGCCCGAGCAGGGCAGCGTCCGCTTCCATGATCAGGAGCTGGTGGGCCTGCAGCCTTACGAAATCGCCCGCCTCGGCGTCGGCTATGTTCCCGAGGACCGGCGGATTTTTCGCAGCCTCACCGTTCATGAGAATCTGCTGATGGGCATCAAGAGCGGAAAGAAAGAAAATAGCGCAGAAGGGGGCTGGACCATCGAAAAAATTTACGAACTCTTCCCCCGCCTCAAGGAGCGGTGCAACAACAAGGGAAGTCATCTGTCCGGCGGCGAACAGCAAATGCTCACCGTGGTGCGGACGCTCATGGGGAACCCCCGCGTCATTCTGGTGGATGAACCGACGGAAGGGTTGGCCCCGCTCATCGTCAAAGACGTTCTGGAGATGCTGGCCACGGTCCGGAAATCCGGAGTAACCGTCCTGATGGTCGAACAGAATTTCAAGGCGGCCATCAAGGTGGCGGACCGCTTCTATATCATGAGCAAGGGACAGATCGTTTTTTCGGGCAACCAGGCGGAGCTTCTGGCGGCGGAGGACGTGCGGAAAAATTATCTGGAAGTTTAGCGAGGTCGCAATTCATCGCGGCTTCGGCGGCGCTGAATTGTGTGGTACGCGTCATACTGGGTCACTGCTTTATTGTGTGATGATTAAGCGTGAAAAAGAAATGAACAACAGAAGAAACGGGAGGTGTTTTATGAGAAAAAAGCTTGTTTACGGTTTGTGTTTTCTTTCCATGGTTTTCATGCTGGCAATGCCTGGATTCGCAGCGGCGGCCGATGACACCATCAAACTCGGGATAGTCGAACCCCTTTCAGGAACATTCAAGGACATCGGTGAACGCTATCTGGACGGCGCGGAATATGCCGTTAAAGTGATCAATGAAAGCGGCGGACTTCTGGGCAAAAAAGTCGAAGTTATCCGGATCGATTCCGAACTGAAGCCGGATGTCGCCACGAGGAAAGCTCAGAGTCTGATCCTGAAAGACGGCGTGAAGTTCTTCGGCGGCGGTACGGGCAGCTCCGTCGGCGCGGCCATGGGGCAGCTGGCGGAAAAACAGAATGTCATCATGTACACCTACGGAATGGATGCCGCCAGCATGACGGGCGTGAAATGCAGCAAGAATTTCTTCCGGCCCGGCGGAAGCACGGACGGCCGTTCTTTCGCGCTGGCGCAGTTGATTGCCAAAATGGGTTACAAGAAAGTCGCCATTATCGCCCAGGATTATTCTTTCGGTCAGGAAGCGCTGGCCGCTTTCAAAAAAGAAATCGCCAAGGTCAGTCCCTCCACGAAAATTGTGGCTGAACTCTATCATCCGGCCGGCACCAAAGATTACGGCCCCTACGCCAGCCAGCTCATCGCGGCAAAACCGGATGTCATTTTCACACCCAACTGGGGCAACGACCTGACGCTGCTTCTGAAGCAGGGCCGTCCCATGGGGATGAATCAGAAGGTGTTCTCTTACTATATCAATGACGAAGTCACCATCGAAGCACTGGGCAACGACAACCTGATGATCGGCAACATGGGCGCGGAAATTTATACCCTGTCCATTCCCACCAAAAAGAATGAAGCCTTTGTCGCCAAATTCTACAAAGACAAAGGGTATTATCCGACCTGGCTGCGCGGTAAAGCTTACATCGCCACGATGTTCTGGGCCGAAGCCGTTAAAAAAGCCGGCTCAACCGACGTAGCGGCTGTGATCAAGGCCTGGGAAGGACTGTCCTATGACGGCCCCGCCGGCGTCTGGACCATGAGAGCTTGCGACCATCAGGCCCAGGTGCCTTACTGGTTTACGGAAATTGTACCCAAGACCAAGTATTTCAAGCATGCCTTCGAGGCGCCCAAAGGCATGGCGACCGCCAAGTCCGTGGAAGTTTCCTGCGCGGATACGGGCTGCAAGATGAAGTAGACGAAGGCGTGTCTGTTTGATTCGGACATTTGCTTTCAAGTTTCAGAGCATCCTTTCCCTCCTCAGGGGATGATCCCGGAAGCCGCGTATGGCGGAAGGGGTCATCCCCAGCGGGACGGAAGATGAAATTAAAGGTAAGTTTTTGGTTTATGAAGAGCGAGGACGTTATATGGCGGAAGTAAACGGTAAGGTCATGAGCGCCAGAGAGGCAGTGGAAAGATTCGTGCATGACGGCGACGAACTGGTGATCGGCAACTATACCGTGGGAAGCTGCGCCGAACTTGTTTACGAAATAACCAGACAGGGCAAGAAGGGCTTTACGCTCTATTCGCAATCCGGCATTTTTGATGTGGAAGTCCTGGTGGCCGGCGGATGTGTTGAACGGCTGGTCAGCACCTATGTGATGCGTTCAGGCGGCAAGAAGGGCGGCTCGGCCGTCGAGCGGGCCCTGAATGCGGGAACGCTGCAAATTGAGGATTACACCAATTTTGAATACAACGCGCGGCTGGTTGCCGGCATGCACGGATTTTCCTTCATGCCGGTTCTGGAAGGCGTCATGGTGACGGATATCTTCCGCAGGCGCGGGTTCATGGGAGAAAATAAATTCCGGATCATCAAATGCCCGTACACGGGAAAGGAAAAATTAACCGTTCCGGCCGCCGAGCCGGATGTATGCGTCATTCACGTTCAGCGCGCCGATTCCGAAGGCAACGCCCAATACTGGGGCGCCATGGGCTCCGTGGCGGCGGCGGCGCTCGCCAGCAAAAAGATCATCGTCTCCTGTGAGGAGATCGTCGATCACGGCATCATCGAATCGAGCCCTCATCTGACCATTATTCCGGGCTATCGCGTCAACGCCGTCGTGGAGGTCCCGTGGGGGGCTCATCCGACGGAAGTGCTCGGATACTATAACGTGGATACCTTCATGTACAACAGCCTGTTTACCGCGGCCGCGGCCACCGCTTCCGGACTTCAAGCCTGGATGGAGGAATGGGTTTACGGCTGTCCGGACCGCGCGCACTACATTGATCATTACATCGCGAAGTTCGGCTCGGAAACGCTCGATGAACTCAGGGCCAAACCGTTCTATTCCGCCCCGGCCGATTACGGCGCGGCGTTTACCTCGCACTGGGACCGCGAAGGCCGGGAAAGAAGCATGGGCGTCACCCTTCCGGAGCTGGAACAATTGTTGAAAGAGAGAGGGAAAGTTTATGGGTAAACCCTTTACGCTCGATGAACTGCTGGCCATTGCGGTGGCCCGGGAAATTCATGATTATGAGAATGTGGTCCTGGGCGTCGGCGTCCCCATGACGGCGGGCGCGCTGGCCAAACAGCTGCTGGCGCCTCACGCCACGCTCATGATGGAATCGGGCATTGTGGACATCCGTCCCCTCCTGTCTCTGAACAATATCGCCGATGCGCATTCCGCCCGCGGATTTTCCTATGCCACGGATCTTTTCTCGGCCTTCACCGCCACGTACCGCGGTTTTGTCGATGTTTGTTTCCTCGGTGTCGCGCAGGTCGATAAGTACGGCAATCTCAATACGACCGTCATCGGTGACTACGAAAAGCCGACCATGCGGCTGCCGGGGTCCGGCGGGGCGGCTGATTTTATTTCCTATGCCAAACGGACCGTCCTCACCATGCGGGGCGGCACTTTTGTCAACACACTGGACTATTTCACTTCCCCCGGCTACCTCGATGGCGGGGACAGCCGCGATAAAACGGGCCTGTTCCCCATCGGCTCCGGACCTTCGGCGCTGATCAGCACGAAGGGGATTTTCCGTTTTGATGCGGTGACGAAAGAGATGTATCTCGCCACGATTCATCCCGGTGTGAGCCTCGAATCCATCAAAAAAGACATTCCCTGGGATTTGCGGGTAGCGCCGGATCTCGCCGAGACCGAACGTCCGACGGATGCGGAAATCGATTTCATCCGCAATTTCGCTCCGGAGCTTTCCGCCGGCCGCGAATTGACCGTGGAACTGCGCAACGCCGCCATCCAGAAAAAAGCGGAACTGCGCGCCCGGAAGACTGTATGACCCCGGTGCGGGAGGATTTATGAAACTGAAGAATAAAGTGGCGATCGTTACGGGCGCCAGCAAAGGCATCGGCAAAGGCATTGCGCTCAGGTTCGCCCGGGAAGGGGCCTCGGTTGTTCTGGCCAGCCGAACGCTCTCGGTTCTGGAAGAGGCTGTCCGGGAAATCAAGGCGGCGGGCGGCGAGGCCGCGGCCGTTGCCGTTGACGTGAGAAACGTGGAAAGCATCAATGACCTGGTTGCGAAGGCCGTTGACCGCTATGGCCGTCTTGATCTGCTGGTGAATAACGCCGGCATCACCATGGGCGGACCGTCCGAAGATCTATCGCCTGCAGACTGGCGCGCCGCGCTGGAAACCGATTTGTTCAGTGTGTTTTATGCGTCGCAGGCGGCGGCGCGCGTCATGATGCCGCAGGGCGGCGGCAACATCATCAATATTTCATCGGTCAACGGAATTCTTGCCGCGCCCCGGCGCGCCGCTTATTGCGCCAGCAAAGCGGCGGTGAATGAGTTGACCAAGGTCTTGGCCATCGAATGGGCGGACCGCAAAATCCGCGTGAATGCCATCGCCCCGGGATATGTGAGGACGGAACTGGTCCAGGACGTTATTGATAAAGGAGCCATTTCGCTCGAAGCGATTCTGAGGCGCACGCCTCAGGGCAGGATCGGCGAAGTTGAGGATATTGCGGGATTGGCCGTTTATATCGCCTCCGAGGAGTCCGCCTATATGACCGGCAGCATCGTCAATATTGACGGCGGCTGGCTGGCGTATGGCTATTTGTAAACAGCATTACTTAAACAAAAAATAAAAGAGGTATTTCATTATGACAGAAAAAATAGCCGTTATCGGTTCGGGTACGATGGGATCGGGCATTGCCCAGGTCGCCGTGGAAGCGGGTTTTCAGGTAAATCTTGTGGACACCGAACAGGGATTTGTGGATCGGGGCATCGCCAATATTCGCAAGTTCGTCGGGAAAAAAGTTGAAAAAGGCAAACTGAGTCAAGCCCAGTGCGACGACATTTTGTCGCGGCTTTCGGGCACAACCGATATGGCCTCGGCCGTGAAGGACGTGGTGATGGTTGTGGAGGCCGTTTTTGAGAAATTTGAACTGAAGAAGGAAATCTTCCAGAAACTCGACGCGCTGTGCCCGGCGAATGTTATTCTGGCCAGCAATACGTCCACGCTCAGTATTTCATCCATTGCCGCCGTAACGAAGCATCCGGAGCGGGTCATCGGCACCCATTATTTCAGCCCGGTTCCGGCGATGCGTCTGGTCGAAGTCATCCGCGGGGCGAAGACAAGTGATGCCACAGCCGCAAAGACCGTCGAGATCTGCAAGGCGTTTGGCAAAACACCCATTGTGGTGAAGGATATTCCGGGCTTCATCGTCAACCGGTTCTTGTGCCTGATTTATAACGAAGCCGCCGATATGATTGAGCGCGGAGACTCGACGGCGCAGGATATCGACCAGGCCATGAAGCTGGGCTGCAACTGGCCGATGGGGATCACCGAAATCATCGATCTGGCGGGCGTGGATGTCTGCGCCAACGCGATTGATGCCATGTATCAGATGACCGGGGAAGAACGCTACAAGCCGTCGCCGCTTTTCGGTAAGATGCTGGCCCAGAAGAAACTTGGCCGGAAAACCGGCGAAGGGTTTTACACCTACGACAACAAATAAAAATACAACCGTTTTGGATACGGAAAGGGAAAAGCAATGAAAGACAGAGAAGTAGTATTTATTGAAGGCGTGCGCACGGCCTTCGGCAGATTGGGCGGCAGCCTCAAAGATTTTACGGCGGAAGAACTGGGCAGCATCGCCCTCAAGGGTCTGGTCGACAAGACCAAAATCGTCGAACGCGGCGTGGTGGATTCCGTTTTCGCCGGAACCGCCTTCCATGTGGCCCGCGCTCTCGATCCGGCCCGCTGGATCATTCTGGATGCCGGCCTTCCGGTAACGACCACGGCCTCCTACGTAGAAATGCAGTGCGGGTCGGCCATTGACAGCATCAATCATGCCGCCTGGAAGATCCTCTGCGGGCAGGCCGACACGATCATTGCCGGCGGTATGGAATCCTTCAGCCAGCTTCCCTTCAAATTTTCTTCGAGCGTCCAGCCCTACCGCATTACGCCCCCCAAGCAGCTGGTTTACGAGCTGCAGCCGAAGCCGAAAGAAGGCCGCGCGTATCCGCCCTTTGAAATGGGCATGACGGCGGAAAACCTGCAGGCGATGTACAACATCTCCCGCGAAGAGCAGGACCAGTTTGCTTTCCGCAGCCAGACGCTCGCCAAAAAAGCGATGGACGCAGGCTATTTTGAGGATGAAATCGTGACGGTCTTCGTCCCGCAGGGAAAGAAGAAACCGCCCCTGGAGTTTAGAATTGACGAGCATCCCCGCCTGGAACCCCTCGACGTTCTCGCCAAGCTGCCGCCGGCTTTCAAGAAAGACGGAGGTACGGTGACCGCGGGCAATGCATCCGGCCTCAATGACGGCGGCGCCTTCGTGTTGATGACCACCGCGGAAAAAGCCAGAGAATGGGGTTACAAGCCTTTTGCCCGCTGGATTTGCGGCGCCGAATACGGCGTGGATCCGTCGATCATGGGCATCGCTCCGGCCTATGCCGTCCCCATTGCCCTGAAACGGGCGGGACTCAAGCTTTCCGACATCGACGTCATCGAATGCAATGAGGCCTTTGCCGTGCAGAATCTGGCCGTGATCAAGGAGCTGGAAAAACAGACCGGCGAAAGGATTGACCTGAACAAATGGAATCCCCTGGGCGGCGCGATTGCTTTCGGCCATGCCAACGGGGCCTCCGGCGCCCGCGTCGCCATGTTCGCCATGAGGCAGCTGGAACGTACGGGCGGCCGCTACGGACTCTTTTCATCGTGCTGCGGC
Organism: Deltaproteobacteria bacterium; assembly: GCA_009668925.1. The sequence goes on along the minus strand of SBEK01000010.1, from coordinate 26,955 downwards.
GGCGGCCAGGGTGTGGTATCCATTATTGAAAATTTAAGGAAATAACGAAGAGGCAATCCGCATGATCCGCGCTGAGAGGTTCATGTGCCGCCCGGCAGCGCCGGTCGGGTTTGGCCGGATGATTGCCTGAAATCCCTCTAGCCCCCTTCTTATTGCCCCGGCGCTCTCCGCATAGACCGCCCCCTGGTCCCGGAGAGCGCCGGGGCTCTTTTTTTTTAGCCGCCCCAAAAAACATCCCATGATTATTTTTCGACGATGCGGATCGGCCGCATTGGTCAGGCGCCGGATGAACTGTATGGATGCTGACGCCTTCCCTTAAATGTCCTCAGGCTCGGGCTCTTTCCGGAGAGGACAGGCTTTGTTTTTAAAAAATTCATAATAGAGCAGTGGAACGGCGACAAGCGTGAGCGCCGTCGAGGCCACGGCTCCGAACATCATGGCGATGGCCAGTCCCTGAAAAATCGGATCGAACAGCATGACGAAAGAGCCGACGACAACCGCCGCCGCGGTCAGCACGATCGGCCGGAAGCGTACGGCGCCCGCCTTGATCAGCGCCTGCTTGAGGTCGCCCGTGTCGCGCCATTCCATCTGGATAAAATCCACCAGGAGGATGGAATTGCGCACCACAATGCCCGCCAGGGCGATGAAGCCGATCATGGAGGTCGCCGTGAAGAAGGCGCCGAAAATCCAGTGGCCGGGCAGGATTCCGACGAGGGTCAGGGGAATCGGGGCCATGATGACCAGCGGCGTCACGAAGTTTTTAAACCACGCCACAACCAGGATGTAAATGATCATGAGGACGACGGCAAACGCCAGACCCAGATCCCGGAAGACTTCATAGGTGATGTGCCACTCGCCGTCCCACTTCATGGAATATTCGTTTTCGAGCCAGGGCTGCGCCGTATAATACTGCGCAAGTTCATACCCCTCCGGCAGCTTCATATTTTTGATGTCTTCCTTCATCTTCAGGATGGCGTAGACGGGGCTCTCTTCTGTTCCGGCGACGTCGCCCGTCACATAGGTGACCCGCTTCAGATTCTTGTGGTAAATCGTTTTGTCTTCCATCCCCGTGCGGACCGTGACGAGTTCCGCGAGCGGCACGAGTTTTCCGGCAGGCGTCGGAATCGTGAGCGACTGCAGGGCCGCCAGATTGGACCGCGCGGCCTGCGGCAGGCGCAGCAGGATGTCCACCGGCTCTTTTTCCTGCTCCATATGCGCGATTCCGGCGGAGGCTCCGGCCAGGGCGATCCGGACGGTGCGGGCGACGGCCTCGGCGCTGATTCCGTTCTGGGCGGCCTTTTCCCGATCGACCTCGAACGTGAGCTTTTGCTGATCGTCCTCCACAAACCAGTCCACATCCACGACGCCGTCGGTCTTGTCGAAAATGTCCCGCACGGTTCTGGCGATTGCGATCCGGCGCGGCGCCTCGGGGCCGTAAATCTCCGCCACCAGCGTGGAGAGGACTGGTGGGCCCGGAGGCAGTTCGGCGACTTTAATCCGGGCGCCGTAGCGGTCGGCGATGCGCTTCAGTTCCGGCCGCAGACGTTTCGCGATATCATGGCTCTGGTCCTTGCGCTGATCCTTGGAGACGAAATTGATCTGGATGTCGGCCACGTTGCTTCCGGTCCGCAGGAAGTAATGGCGGACGAGGCCGTTGAAATTATACGGCGCTGCCGTGCCCACATAGGTCTGGTAATCCGTCATCTCCGGCACCGTTTTCAGGTATTCCGTAAGCTCCCGCGAAAGGGCGGCTGTTTCCTCCAGCGTCCGCCCTTCCGGCATGTCGATGATGACCTGCATCTCGCTCTTGTTGTCGAAGGGCAGCATCTTCATGGTGACTTGCTTGAGCGGCACCAGGACGAAGGACAGGAGCAGAAAGGTCAGAATCACAAAGAAGGCAGTGATTCTTTTTTTCCGGACATCGACCAGCGGACCCAGGGCTTTTTCATAGAAGCCCGCCAGGCCGCGCCTTTGGCCTTCCTTTTCCGGCCGGTGCCGGACGTTTTTCAAAACAATGTAGGCCAGCCAGGGGCTGACGATAAAGGCGACCAGCAGGGAAAAGACCATGGCCGCCGAGGCGCCCACCGGAATCGGGCGCATATACGGTCCCATGAGCCCCGAGACGAAAGCCATGGGCAGCAGGGCGGCGATGACCGTGAAGGTGGCGAGGATCGTGGGGTTGCCGACTTCATCCACGGCATAGACCGCCGTGAGCGGCTCGACCTTGTGCATCCGGAAGTGGCGGTTGATATTTTCCACGACGACAATCGCATCGTCGACCAGGATGCCGATGGAAAAGATAAGCGCAAAGAGCGTCACGCGGTTCAGGGTGTAGCCGTAGAAGTAGGTCGTCAAAAGCGTCAGGGCGAGCGTCACGGGGACCGCGACGGCGACGACGATGGATTCGCGCCAGCCCAGGAATACGGCGATCAGGATGATCACGGAGACGGTCGCCAGAAGCATGTGAAACAGAAGTTCGTCGGATTTTTCTTTGGCCGTTTCCCCGTAGTTGCGGGTGACGGTCACCTGGACATCCTTAGGGATCAGGCCGCCACGAAGCGCGTCCACCTTGCGGAACGCTTCCCCGGCGACGACGCTCGCGTTGGCCCCTTTCTGTTTGGAGACGGCAATGGTCACGGCCTCATACTGCGAGGCGGGACTGCCCGCAAGCCCCTTGGCCGCGGCCTGCGGACCCAGCCCCATGAAGACATAGTTGGCCGCTTCCTCCGGTCCGTCGCTGACATAGGCGACGTCCTTCAGGTAAACGGGCCGGCCGTTAAAGACATGGACGACCAGGTCGGCCGCATCTTCCGCGCTCTTGAGAAAGCGCCCCGTTTCCACGATGATCTCGCGGTTGCCCGCGGGGAAAACGCCGGAGGGGATGGCCACGTTGGCCTTCTCGAGCGTGTCCATGATCTGAAAGGCCGACAGGCGGTAGGCGCGCAGGCGCTGCGGGTCCAGCGTAATGCGGACCTGGCGGCGCTGGCCGCCGATGATGGTGGTCTCCGAAATGGAGGAATTTTTCTTTATTTCCAGGCAAAGTCCGGTCGCGATCCTTCTCAGCTCGTAGCCGGTGTATTGGGGATTGGGGCTCCAGAGCGTGAGCGACAAAATGGGGACATCGTCGATGGACTTGGGTTTCACCAGCGGTTGAGAGACGCCCGGCGGGATGAGATCGTAGTGCGACATCAGCTTATTGTAAAGCTTCACCAGACTCTCTTCCATGTTTTCGCCGACGTAAAAACGAACGATCGTGATATTGAAACCCGGCTTGACGATGGAATAGATGTATTCGACCCCTTTGATCTCGTAGAGCAGTTTCTCCATGGGGATCGTTACCCGCTCCTCAACTTCCCGGGGAGAGGCGCCGGGATAGCTGACAAAGACGTCGATCATGGGAACGACAATCTGGGGTTCTTCCTCCCGAGGGGTGACCGCAACGGCGAACAGACCCAGCAAAAGCGCCGCCAGGACCAAAAGCGGCGTCAGCTTGGATTTGATGAAGGCCCGGGCAATTTTCCCGGAGATTCCGATCCCTGTCATTTTGATTGTGCTCCCGCGATGATGCCGCCGTCGATGACGCGCTCGGCTCCGGCCGCGACAATCCGGTCGCCGGGTCCCAGACCCGACAGAATTTCCGTGTAACCGGCCGAGGCCGGCCCCGTGCGGACCAGCCGGTAGGTGACGATGCCCTGAGAATCGACGGCGTAAACGCCCGTCAACTGTCCTTTTTGAATGACCGCCTGATCGGGGACCAGGATGCCGTCCCGTTTACCGACCGGAATTCTGATCCGGGCAAAAAGTCCGCTGCGGGGACGGAGGTCTTTGAGTCCCACTTTGATGATAAAGGTCCGCGACAGCGGGTCGACAGCCGGCAGCACCTCCCGGATGACGCCCGGCGCGGGCTGTTCGATTGTTTCAATCGCGGCCTGGACGTTCATGCCGGTTTTAATTTTATCGCCCATGCCCGCATCGATTGCGGCTTCGATGTAGGAGTTTCCTCCCCCTTCGATAATCAAAAGCGGCATGCCGGGATTGGCCATGCTGCCCACGTCGATGCGCTTCTCGGTAACGCGTCCCGCGACAGGCGCGGTGACCCGTGTAAAAGACTGGTAGGTCCGGGCCTCCCCCGCCATCGCCTGCACCCGCTGATAATCGGCCGCCGCCACATTTTTCTGCGTTTCTATCTGATCTATTTCCTGACGGGTCAGGGCTTTCGCCTCATAGAGGTTCTTGTAGCGCTGCCAGGTCCTTTCGGAAAGTTCCATATTCTGTTTGGCCGACTCCAGCGCCATGCGGGCGGCGCGCACCCGCTCGGAGGCGTCGCGGTCGTCAATCGTCAGGAGCAGTTGCCCGGCCCGGACCCAATCTCCTTCCCGGACCAGAAGAGAAGTGACGGCCCCCATCGCCCGGCTCGCGACAAGGCTCGTGCGGTCGGAGCGGACGGTTCCCGTGGTTTCATAGACACTGTCGATCGGTGCGGAAGAGACGACGGCAACGGTGACGCCGGAGATTTCCGGTCGCTTAACCGTTGCTTTTTCCGGCTCGCCTTTGCATCCCGCGGTCAGGATGGCCAAGAGGAGCCCTGCCGCAATGATTCCCAGGGCCGTCACGGCGCGGCGTCTTTGTTCATTCATACGCGATCTCCATCAGGGCGTTTCACTCTCCAGATTTAAATCTTTAAGCAGGGTTCCGCTTTCAAAACTGAGCGCGGCCAGCGCGGTTTGATAAGCGTTTTGCCGCTCTACCAGACCGGCTCTGGCCTGCTCCAGGCTCGACTGCGCGGCGAGCAGATCGGCAAGCGAGGAGAAACCGTTTTCGTACCGCATGCCAAGCAAGCGCGTTCCTTCGTCCGCCGTCTTCAGCGTCTCATAGGCGAGATCGATATTCTTGCGCGCTTCTTCGACGTTCAGGTAAGCTTCATAAATTTTGTAGGACACCCCTTTTTTCATGGCGGCCGTCTGCTCCCGCGCCCCGGCCGCCAGATGCTTGGCTTTCGCGCGCTCATACTCGCGCTTCGCGCCGTCGAACAAATCCCAGCGCAGAAAAGCCATGACCTGCCAGTTGGTTCCCTCGGATCCCAGAGGGAGGGTGTGATCATTCATCTGATAGGTTCCTCCGATGCCGATGTAAGGGAAGTACCCGGCTTCGGCGATCTTGATATTCTGAGCGGCATTATCACTGCGCAGCTGGGCCGCCCGGATGTCGCTCCGGGAATCGGCGGCGGCCAGATAGACGGACAGGTCGTTTAAAGAAAAATTGATACCGCCGCCTTCCACGTCAATCGATTCCGTCGTTGCCAGCAGGAGTCCCAGGCCGCGCTTGGCGAGGTTGAGATTCTTGTCCGCGACATTTTTTTTCTGGCGCGCCTCCATCAGGGCGGTTTGAGCGCGCAGCGTGTCCGCATACTGGCCGATTTCATTTTTATAGCGCAAATCCGCCACCCGCTTGTGCTCGAGGGCGTCTTTCACTCCCTGGTCGACAGCCAGGGAATACTCCCGGAGGCTCGTAACGGCGAGGCAGGCCCTCACCACCTGAAAAGCGATTTCCTCTTTTTTCCGCTGCAATTCATCTTTCATCGCCCGGGCTTCCGTTTTGGACATCCCCAATCCGACAAACGCCTTCTGGACAAAAAGCGGCTGCTCCAGGGTCAGTGAGGACTGGAAATCATTGATGGGATCGGGATGGTTCAACCGCTCGGGATCGAAATCCTGCTGGGCGATGCGCTCCTGATTGAGCCGGGACATAAACGCATAGCCGGGGTTGGTGGTTCGGAGGTAGCGTTCTTCCACATAGAGTTTCGGCAAAAGATAGCTGCGGGCGATGCCGATTTCCTTCTCCCGGGCATCCGCAAGGCTTTGCCCGGCTTTGATTTCATGGTTGTGAGCCAGCGCGGTGCGCACCGCGTCGATGACGTTCATCCGTCTTTCCGGCATCGTTGTCTGGGCCCCGGCGGGAGGGATGGCCGAAAGGAATAAAAACAAACCGGCGATGAGTGCCGGCCCGACATTTTTTGAGGGGAATAAGCTGCCCGGTTGAGGTTTCATGTCCGGTCTCCGCGTAAAAATCAAGAAAGTATCAGCACCTGCGGGCAATACCCAGTTTTTCCAGGATCTTTTCCATCAGGCACCACTTGGTGAAGGCCGATTGGAGAAGATTTGCTCCGACAAAGGCGGTAAAAAGCAGCCACGCGGGATGATGAAAGTACCCGAGGGCGACCGAAATCAGCACAAACGTGCCGGCAACGGCCCGGATCCAGTCTTCCATTTTCATGATGAATTCCTCTCTTTTTGGCGCATGTGCCAAAGCCCGCTCTGGTTATGATAATGCCAAATCCGCCCGTGTCCAGAGAAGGACGGCAAAATTGTCTTGCTGCACGCGGTGAGGCGGAAGTTGCACGGAAAATACGAAGAATCAGGAAAATTTGCCATCGTAAAGCATCTTCAAAAAACCATTTGAAGCATGCGGGCATTTCGAGTACATTCCAAGTACATTCCAAGTACAAAGTGGCCCCGGGACCCTTAAATCCTTTTCCAGTAAGGAGCAAAATCATGATTACGTTTAGAATTTTTTCCGATTATATTTGACCCTTCTGCTATATCGGCAAGGGTATTGTCGATCAGTTGAAAAAGGAATATCCGATCGCAGATGATTGGGTAAGCTATGAGCTGCATCCGGAAACGCCGCCTCAGGGCATGCTGCTTGCCGAACGATTCAAGGGTCGTGACCTCACGCCGTTTTATGATCAGTTACGCGCGCGGGGTAAAGAATTGGGCATCGTGTTCAACACCCACACGGTTCTTTCCAATTCGCGGCTGGCGCTTCTGGCCGCGGAAAATGCGCGCGACACGGGCGCCTATGAGGCGTTTCATGAAAACATGTTTCACGCTTATTTCACCGAAGGGCTGGATATCGGAGACCGGGAGGTGATTGCCGCCGTTGCCGCAAAAAGCGGTCTGGATGCAAAAGCAATGCTGGCCGCCGCCGGCGACCGCCGCTACGCATCCCGGCTCGATGATGCGCGAAGGGAAGGGGAGTCACTCGGCCTCACCGGCATCCCTCTGTTTATCGTGAACAACAAATACAAGATCACCGGCGCCCAGCCGCTCAGCGTCTTCCGGGAGTTTCTGGGCAAGCTTTGAGTGAAAATCCGCAAGGCAGCGTCACCCAAAATCGGTATTGGACTTTGATCCCGCTAGCCGGTGGTGCACGATTCAGGCGATATCAACCGTGCCGCCGATCACGATGCGGTCTTTTCCGGCGCGCTTCGCCTCATACAGAGCACGGTCCGCTTCTCCGAGAAGGCCTTCCGGATTCTTCCATTCTTCCGGCACGGCCGAGGCAACACCCATGCTGATGGTCACTTTCCGGGGAAACGGGTCCCCGCCGTTTTCCTGAACTTTGCTGATTTCGTTTCTGATTTTTTCCCCGATACCAAAGGCGCCCGCGGCGTCGGTATTGGGCAGAAGCAGGATAAATTCCTCGCCGCCGTAGCGAACGGCAAGATCTCCGGTCCGCCTCGTATTTCGTTCCAATGCCCGGGCGATGCGCTCCAGGCAATGGTCTCCGGCTTTATGGCCGAACGAATCATTGTAGTGTTTGAAATTGTCCACATCGGCCATAACGAGCGACAACGGAGTCCGCAGCCTGCGGCAGCGGTTCCACTCGGCGCTGAGCGCTTCGTCGAACTTTCTTCTATTGGCGAGCTTCGTGAGCGGGTCGGTTTCCGCGAGAATATGATAGGAGGTGTTTTGCCTGATGAGAGCAATCGATAAAAAGAGCAGCGTAACCAGGAAGGACAACGGAATCAGCCATTCTCCGTAGGGCGGGTAGGGGAGTACGCCGTTGATCCGGAAGAAATCGTATACGGAAACGCAGTGCGCGACGACCCACCCGACGGCGAAATAACCGGCGTTCCCGACGCCCTTGCGCCAGAAATAGAAAGCAAGGCCGATGGAAAAAGCGGGATTCACAACGATCAGGATCAGAGAGCAGGCAGTGACCAGCGGGCTCTGGACCAGAGCGAGCGCGACGAACAGAAGACTCAGATACTGGAAAGCCGTCATGACGCGGTCAAGAAATTTCGAATGATCTTTCAGGGAAAGGAATAAGCGGAAAAATTTCGCGCCGCTGAAATAAAGTCCGCCGATAAATAGAATCTGAAAAATGCCGCTCACAGGAAGCATCCCGTCCGGCAAGATCAGGCGCAGAAAACCGCCCCTGACCGCCGTATGCAGTCCGAAGAAAATGCCGTACAGGCATAACCAGAAACCGGTTTGTCGGTGGCGAAAGGAACGCGTGCCGAGGAAATAAATCAGGACCAGCGCCAGGAATCCGAAGAGGGCTCCATAGATCGAATAATCACGGATGGCTTTGCGGGACGACTCCCGATCTGACAGAATCCGCAGCGGGAGGGTCATTCCGGATGTTGATTGCGCCCGCAGATAGACCGTCCTGGTCTCGTTGGGTCCGATGGTGAGCGGAAACAAGAAGTAGCGGTCGGGCACAACACTCTCCGACGCCAAAACGGTGCTTCCCGCATGCACCGCATCATAACCGCCCCGTGAGTTTTTCAGATGCACAAAGACGGAATTCATCACCGGATATTCGAAGGAAATATGAAAATCCCGCGGTGTTTCCGCCCGATTGATCAGGGAGAAGCGCAGCCAGACGGCCGACCGGGTGAAGCCCAGGTTCGGTGTTCTTGAAGAGACTGTCCGGGTCCAATCGCTTCGCTCGGCGACTTGCTCTATGGCCAGTCGTGCGCCGGGGTCGATAAAGATTTCCAGATATTCGGATAGATCATAAGCGGGGTTGTCTTTGAGGATCAGTGCGGGAGCGGGAGCTGCCTGTGCGACATTCAGGACCAGCAACAGCCCTATTAACTGCAACAGAACCCATTTGCCGGTCGATCTCCATATCCATCCTGACGGGTTGATTGTATTCTGAGCGGGCATCTGATAAACGGTCACGGCCATTTTTTTGCTGACCTATAAGGAACTCATCATTGACTGTCAAGGAAATTTCTCAAATGTCAAGAATAAACGGCCTGTTGCCCAAATACCCTTTTCGCTTGCCTGAGAGCGTTTTGTGTAAATCTAAGGCTCGCTTCAGGCAATGACAAAGCTCGCCTTCGGCTCAAACAGTTGTCATTGCTGATCTTTCGCTTCGCCAAAATTTATGGAACAAAACACTCTCAATGGCCGCTCAAAAGGATATCGTTTGGGCAACAGGCCGTAAAGATTTGACCCCATTTTATTTAATCTTTATCTCATCGCTTTCGGCCGGCAGAGTGATCAGCATCCCGTCAGCGCCGATGGTGATCGGGCCGGAAAAGTATTTCTTTGCATCGCCCAGAAAAACACGGTGCATCACAAAGGAGGAAGGCAGGGCGGGCAGGATGTGGTAGAGCATCAGATGCTTGACCCGGGCCTGGGCCGCGATCCTGGCCGCGCTTTCGACGCTGGTGTGGTATTGCGGCACGTCGGACATGATTTTCGCAAGTGCGGCATTGGACGACGCCCGGTAGACGTCTTCGATCATTTTCACGGTGGACGCCTGCATAGCTTCATGCAGAAGCAGGTCGGCATTTCGGGAATGCCTGATCAATGACGCACAGGGAATCGTGTCACCGCTCACCACCAGCGACCTTCCCCTGTAATCAAACCGGTACCCTACGGCGGGCGCAACCGGCCGGTGATCCACCTTGAAGGCGGTGATCTTAAGGCCGTCCTGATCCAGCACGACCGCGGAGGCGTCTTCTGCGGCGCCCAGTTTAAAGGGGCGGGCGATGCCTCCCGCTCCGGAAGGCGGGAATATGGCGGCGCCGTGATGCGCGGTCCGGTAGCCGGAATCAAGCGCGTAGGCGAGATTGAATCCCGCGACAACTGTTTCCACGCCCGCAGGCCCGATCACTTCCATGGGTTTGGCGTTGGAGCCGTTCACCCAGCGCTGCATCATAATGTTGCCCAGGCTGGCGATGTGGTCGGAGTGGAAATGCGTCAGCAGGATGGCCTCGATTTTTCCCGCCGGAAGGCCGGCCAGGAGAATGTTTCTCGCGCTTCCTTCGCCGGCGTCCACGATATAAAGACGTTTCCCGGCGATTACGGCCGTGCAGGGGCCGACCCGTTCCCTGTCCGGCAAAGGGGTTCCCGTCCCGCACAGGACGGCGTGCAATCCGTCATCCAGTCCGAAGTCAAGGCTGGCCATCCTCTCCCGGATGGCTTGTTTGACGAAGAGCGCGGACAAGGGTTTGAAAAAAATCAAACCTAAAGCAACCGCAAGAATGAGCAGGGCAATAACAAACAGGCTTTTTTTATATTTGGACCGTTTCATCATGCTTCAACTCCTGGCCGTTTATTATGTTTTTAATTTTATCACGTGTTGCGCGAATTCAGTAGCGCCATTTTGAATATGGCCGATGAAAACGGTTCTTAAACATTTTGAAGCTCAGCGGTCATGCTCCCGTTCTTTCCCGGCAAAGGTTTCCCCTCGCCTGTCCATGAATCCGCGGAAAAGATTGCAAAGAGACAGGCTGTAGACTACGTGATACTTAAATACTTAAGGGTGCCCCCGACGATTCGCTATTCCCGTTGTTCGAATATGAAGGCTATGATAAAGTGAAACCCAAAAGGTGACAAAGTAAATGGATATTTTTTACACACCGGTCTCCAGGGCACGGGGAATTCCTGGGGATATCCCTCAGGTTGGGAAAGGATGAATCGTGAAGCGAGCGCTGGATGGAATCAAGGTGTTGGACATGGGCGGCTACATCGCCGCGCCCTATTGCTGCATGATGCTGGCGGATCATGGTGCACAAGTCATTCGCGTGGAACCTCCGGGAGGAAAAGTCGACCGTGAACTGGGGCCTTTCGCTCCGGACGGCCAATCGATGACCTGCGGCCTGTCTTATCAGCGGAACAAAAAGAACATCACGTTGAATCTGAGGACGGACGGGGGCCGGCGGATTCTGGATGAACTGGCCCGGAAAACAGACATCCTGGTTCACAACAGCCCGAAAGGCACGGAAGAAGCCGATGTGTTTGAATATGAGCGATTGAGCAGGATTAATCCGGCCCTGATCGTTGTTGCCGTATCCGGTTTCGGACAGACGGGACCCTATGCCGAGCGCCCCTGCTTCGACGTCATTGCTCAGGCGATGTCCGGTATCATGAGCTTTACGGGGTATCCCGGCGATCCCCCGCTTCGTCCCGGCCTCAATTTCATCGATTTCAATACGGGAGCCCGGGCGGCGCTCGGCGCGATGCTGGCCCTGCAGGAACGTCATCACAGCGGCGTGGGGCAATTGGTGGATGTCGCGCTTTTCGACGTCGCCTTCGGGATGGCCGCTGCATCCGGCTGCGCTTCCGAGTACCTCGTGAACGGGGAAATCAGGAAGCCCGTCGGCAACGGGGGCTTTTACGCCTATTGCTGCAGCGTCCGGGTCAAAGACGGCTATGTCGTGATGAATATCGTCGGCAACAACATGTGGCGGCGCATGTGCAAAATCCTTGAGCGCGAGGACATGATTACGGATCCCCGCTTCCGGGACAATCTGGCCCGATACCGCAATTATCAGGACGTGGATGTGATCATCGAGGGCTGGGCCAAAGATAAAACGGTTGCCGAAGTGATGGCTGTTCTGGACAAGGCCGGATTGCCCTGCGGACCGGTCAATGACGTTCCCGCCTCGCTCAACGTCCCTCAGGTCGAGGCCCGGGAAATGCTCGTGAAGCTGGAATATCCCCAAAGCGGGACGGTTCCCGTCCCGGGCGTCGAGATTAAATTGTCCCGGACGCCCGGGGCTGTCGCCAGGCGGGCCTCACTGCTCGGTGAAGACAACGACGCCGTTTATCGTGATGTTCTGGGATACAGCGCGGCGGATTTGGAAAAGTTCAAAGAGCAGAAGATCATCTAGCAACATTGAACATCAAAGCCTGGAAGCAGTGCTAAGCGCCGTCATTCCCGCGCAGGCGGGAATCCAGGATTGTAAAGAGTGGTGGTGACGGAGCACATTATGTTTTGAGAACACCGATTTCAGAAACCTGGAATTCTTGGGGCGTCCCTCTGTCTTAAGCCTTAAGGAAAAAAAGAAACATCCGGCCGTTTCCGCTTGTCCGAAGAAATGGTTATTCATCTTTTCCGGAAATGAATGTAACATGAATAAATCAACCACGCATCGGCAATTGATCCCGCTCAACCCCTCCGCGGAAATCTTTATGATCTGGGAACGCGACGGTTTTCCTTCAACGGGCTGGACGGCATTTCCATTTCAGGGATCATGCGATGTCGCCGCCTTCGAGACGGCGCTGCGCAATACCCTTCCGCTCTTTCCGGTTTTTTCATCCCGCCTCGTGATTGCGACCCACGGCCTTCTGCAGAAGTGTTGCTGGGAGCCCGCAGATGAATTGTGTCCGCTTTGCGTAACCGATCTGCGTCATCTGGAAAAAAAGCCGGACGACATGGAGGCCTGGATTCAGCCGATGCTGAACCCGTTCCTTGACCGGTATCGATACGATCTGATGCAGGGTTTTCCCCTGCGTTTTTTCCTTTTCCTGCTGCCGGAAAATTCCGGATTTTTTGCGGTGGCCTGGCATCACTGTGCAACGGATGGCGGCGGGCTCTATGATTTTCTGCGTGAACTTTTCAGTGCTTATCATGGCCTGGTCACGGGAGCCCGGCCCTCCTGGGCTTCTGTGGCCGCCATTCATTCCCAGACCGCCCCGACCGCGGATGTTCGACCGATGCGCCTGGGGCCCTTGATCAAAAAAATACTGGAGCAATCGATTCGTTATCCGATCTTCCGGAGCACGCAGATTATCGGTTCACCGGATGCGGAGGCGGGGCGGAAGATGATCCGCTATTATGATGACGACCCGCTGGTGCAAAAGGCGCTGCGCGACAGAGCCAGACTGCGCGGGGGAACGGTTTCGGACCTGTGCCTCGCCGCGGCCAAGCTGGCGATGCAGGAGTGGAATGCGAATCATGGGCATCCGCCGAATATCATGCACCACCTGCTCACCGTCAACCAGCGGCCGCGCCAGGTCGAAAATGAGGCGGCGGGCCACAGCGTGCCGCTCAGCGCCGTCATCATTCCCAGCCGTCCTGAACACAGGAGAGACCCGCAGGCATTGTTGGATCATGTCATCGGCTACCGCAAACGAATGACTGACGCAGGATTTGATCTGGCGCTTGAGCGGCTGAGCAGGACGCTCATGGAAGCGGGAAGAATCCTGCCGGTCGGTATCCGCTATCGGGTACTGCGGCCGCTGCTGGATTACAAAATTTCTCTCTCTCTTTCGAATATCGGCGTCGTCTGGCCGAAAGTCGAAAAAGGAAAACTGACCGGCGAAACAGCCATCTACCGGATCGGCAATATGGAACTCCTGGATATTTATACGAGCCTCGGAGTCACCTACAATAATCCGTTGACCATGACCCTCAGAACATTCCGGGGGAGGCTCAGCTTCCTATTTTCCGTCAGCCGGCATCGCATTTCCGACGCAGAAGCGCAGACCTTTACGGGACTGGTCATGGATAAGGTGAAGGGGTATCTGTAGAATCGATAACCCTTCGCAAGCCGCCGTAAACGAGAACGGATGAAGCAGGGAGCATGCTTCAAAACAGCAAGTGCTGCGTTTTGCGAAAATGGAAAACACATCATCGGAGCGACGGCTCAAACGGGACACGGTCCATTTGGTTTTGATATATTGAAGTACGTGCCTAAGCAGCCCTGGAAGCTGTACAGAAAATAATTAAGTGTTACGCCCCCGAATCCGAATTCACCCGCATGCAGGCAGTGTCATTCCCGCGCACAGACTGTGTCGCAATTCTGTTTTGTCATTACGAGACGCCTCTACCCTAAAGGGCACGCGTCAGGCGTCGTGGTAATCTCATGCAGACGGCAACTTATGAGATTGCTTCGGTCGTTAAACTCCCTTGCAACGACATGACGACACAGTCTGGCAGGCGGAAAGTTGGAAAACGCTTATTCAATGGTCAAATGTCAAGATTAAAGATTTGACCCCTGTTTCGGAACCCCCGTCCTGTTGGAATTCGGGTTAATTGATATTTAAGTAAGTTCCCCTTATCCCGCTCTTTGATGTCATCGACTATTTTTCTCAGCGGCCGTGTTCAAAGAATTCTTAAAATGTGTGATAAAGTCATTTACCGTTGTATCCGCAGCGAAGACAAACTCTTCCTTCAATAGTTTGAAATTGTCGGCCTTCAATTTCTCATAGTTCGCCCTGCGGGAAAAATTGTTTGGATCGTAAAAATAGCCTTTTTCCCAAACGACATTGTAGTTTTGATCAAACATTTTGATTACCGACTCGATCCCCAGTCCGGAATCCGTTACTATTCTGATATCGACAATTTTTATGACAACCGTATATCCTTTCGGGGCAAGTGGAGCACCAGAGGCCACCGGTTTGTCTGCAACATTCATGGCAGGCCAATTGGGAATATCTTTGGCTGATCGTTCAACAAATTTATCTGTGACCATCTTTCCAAAGTCGGGTATTTCAGGATTAGTCGATTGGATTGTTGTGAAGTAGTGAATCCCGTAAGCGATCCCGGCACCGAGTGCACCCAAAAGTACTCCGCCCACTATCATGCTTCCTGCCATACCGGCTGGAGAATAAACCCGGTAATCCGGAGTCTCAAGCCGGCGTATTTCCAGAGGCGCAGCTTCAGACGCATCCTTTTTAATGTAGGGTTGATTAGGCAGGCCACAACCCTGCAACAGCAGACAGACCGTAATGATTAAAGACAGAACGACAGATAAGAATTTTTTCATATTCGTCTCCTGTGATGAAATTGGAATTGGGTTAAGATGGCTATTGCCTACCGGAAGCACATTTCTTTGTCAATCAGAATCGCTGCTTAATAAATGGAAAATGGCAAACAAAAATGGCGGTTTATAAGAACAATCAACCGCCGAAATGTTACAACCGGTAATGGTTTTAAGCGATTTTAAATGAGAAAGTTAACAAGTTAGCAGCGTCCGTCAGCAGACAGCGTCGCCTCAAGAAATGTGATGTAAGACCCCGGGGGCATCAAGTCTCGCTGATCTGGGCATGGAATGTCTCTACAGCGAAAGACTCATTCTGTAAACTTAATAACTTAAGGGCGTCCCCCTTCGCTGGCCTTAATAACTTAAGGGCGTCCCCCTTCGCTGGCCATTCCCGCATAGGTAGAAGATCCGGGCGCAATTGAAATGTCAAGAATAAAGATTTGACCCCGGTCTTTTCCCAAGTGTCAATAAAAAAGTGTCCAATCAGAATAAAACTATGCTACAAAAACCAAAAATCACACATCCAATCAGGCAGGATGCGCATATGGTCAATACGATGAAAACTCATCCCACAATACAAATGCTGATCATTGGTCTCGTTTTGACGGCAATGACGATTGCGGTATTCTGGCAGGTGACCGGATTCGACTTCGTCAATTTTGACGATCGGATTTATGTCACGGAAAACCTTCACATCCAATCCGGCATTTCACTAAACGGATTTCGCTGGGCTTTCACGACAACGTATGCTCAATTCTGGCACCCGCTGACGTGGCTTTCCCTGATGGTGGATTACGAGCTGTTTGCCCTCAATGCCGGCGGATACCATTTGACCAACCTCCTGCTGCACATCATGAGCACCCTGCTTTTATTCTGGCTTTTCCGACGGATGACCGGGGCTCTCTGGCCGAGCGCCTTTATCGCCGCTTTTTTTGCTCTCCATCCCCTGCATGTTGAATCCGTCGCCTGGATTGCCGAACGCAAGGATGTCCTGAGCGGATTTTTCTGGATGCTGACCCTCTGCCTGTACGTCTATTACACGGAAAAGCCGACGATCCGACGATACGGGCTTGTTTTGCTTTCCTTTACCTGCGGGCTGATGAGCAAGTCCATGGTGGTCACGCTTCCCGTCATCTTGATTCTTCTGGATTACTGGCCGCTGGGCCGTCTTCAAACGCGGACCATCAGAACCGGTTTGGCGGATGGCGTGACGGATTCCGTCAATGTAAAGCCGCTGAAAACCAAAGCGGGAAAGAATACCCTGAAGAAAAAGATAACCCCACCCGATGACCGGAAATCACCACAATCAATGGTCGCGGGAATCATTCCGTTATGGCAATTATGGGAAAAAATCCCTTTTTTTGTTTTGTCAGCCGTTTTTTCCATCATCACCCTTTATGCTCAGCATAAGCCGCCCGAGGCTCTTTTTCCTTGGACGGCCCGACTGGCGAACGCGTCTGTTTCTTTTGTCACGTATCTGGCGAAACTATTCTGGCCGCATCATCTGGCTGTCTTCTATCCTTTTCCAGATCACCTTTCTCCCTGGCAGGTCGCCGGCGCTGTTTTGCTGATATGTGTCGTCAGTACCGCTGTTATCATCCTTGTAAAGCGGTTTCCTTTTCTTCTGGTGGGATGGCTGTGGTATTCGGTCACGCTTCTGCCGGTCATCGGAATCATTCAGATCGGAGACTTTGCCATGGCTGACCGCTATACTTATCTGCCGACCATCGGCATCAGCGTTATGCTGGCCTGGGGCGTGCCGCTTTTATTCCCTCGCGTCGGCCTGCGCCGGAATATACTCTTTCCGACGGGAATCATCATACTGGCCGTCTGGGCGGTTTTATCGTGGCAACAATGCCGCTACTGGAAAAACAGTCTTGATCTTTTCCAGCATGCCCTGCAGGTGACAAAAGACAACCGGTTGGCACGCAACAGCCTCGGCGTTGCTTTGACCGAGGCAGGCAGACATCAGGAGGCCATTGCCCATTATCAAGCTGCGGTCGACCTCAATCCCTATGACGACAAAGCGCGTTGCAACCTGGGTCTGGCGCTGGCGGCCGATGGAAAAATCGCAGAGGCGATAACCCATTATCGCGCAGCGCTTGATTTCAACCCGAACAACGAAATTGCGCATACCAATATCGGCAGCGCGCTGGTCCGGGCGGGTAAAAATGACGAGGCCGCCGATCACTACCGCACCGCCATTCAACTGAACCCGAACTATGATCACGCTCATTATAATTTTGCCAATCTGTTGATCAAACAGGGCAAGATGGAAGACGCCTTAAAGCATTACCAGCTCACCGTAAAAATCAATTCCCATCATGAAGACGCGCTTGCCAACTGGGCGGACATCCTGGTCAGGCAGGGTAAAATTGCCGAAGCCATTGAACAATACCGGCAGGTTCTGAAAATAAATCCCTCCAGTTTCAGAGCGCTCAACAACCTGGGGGTTAATCTGGAAAAACAATTGCGGCACGATGAAGCCATTGCCTGTTATCATCAGGCGTTGAACGTTGAACCTTCCAATCCGGGTGTACACTTTAATCTTGGGGTGGCCCTGGGAAACAAGGGCGATCTGGACGGAGCCATCGAACACTTTCGTATGGCCGTTTCATTGCAACCGAAGTTTGTTCAAGCCGAAAAAATGTTGAAAACCGCCGAGCAGATGCGGCGCGAAAAGCGATGATTTTTTTTGAACGTCTGTTACTCCGCATGTTATCAAGGGGGGGCACTGGGGACGCCCTTAAGATATTAAGTTGCTGTCGAATGAGTTGGTAAATAAGGTAACAGAGTGACGCTGTGAACTTATTCACTTCGACATCTGCAATAGCCTAAAACCCTTTCCAGTTTTAGTATTCCGGCGGTTGGAGACTTTTCTTCAACCGTCTTTTTTGTTTTTCATGGGGTATGGGACGAACAGGGTGACGCTGTTTCCCCACTGTTCGTCCCTGCGTCGGCGCATTGCCAGGATGCAAAAGGTGGTTACATTATGACCGGGATGTCGAAATAACTAAATGGCAACAGACATCAGATAATTGAATCATTTCATTTAAGGACGGACTCTTAACCCGAGGGGCCGTTTGGAAAAGAGTAAAAGATATGACTGAAAAAACAAGAAATCGAAATAAAATCCGGGATGGGGGGAGATTGTCTTTTCTTGTCCTCGTCACGATCGTTTTCTCGGCGGTATGGGTACCGGTCTTAACAGCAACGGTCGAGGGGAAAACCCCGTGCCCCATACCCCCGAAAGGGAGCATTACCATGAATCAGCCCAAACAGAATGAGGCGCCGGCCAGCAGCGTCTTGCCGCCCATAGACCTTATCAAACCGGCCCGAACGGAGATAGCCACCTTTTCCATGGGGTGATTCTGGGGTCCAGACGCCCGGTTCGGGCTTGTCCAGGGAGTCATCCGCACCCAGGTCGGCTATACAGGGGGAACCACAAAGAATCCAACCTATACCATGCTGGGAGACCACAGCGAATCCATCCGGATCGAATACGATCCGAAAAGAGTTTCCTATGAGGCGCTCCTGGAAATCTTCTGGAAAAATCACTCGCCGGGGGAGCGTTCTTCTTCCCGACAGTACGCGGCCTTCATCTTCTATCACGACGAAAAACAGAGGAAGGCGGCCATTGACTCCCGCAATCGGGTGGCCATGAGAAACAAGGGGCCCATCTACACGGAAATCGTCCCGGCTGCAACGTTCTACCCGGCCGAAGCCTATCATCAGAAGTACGGGTTGCGGTCCGAAAAGGAGCTAATGAAGGAATTTAGTTCCTTTTATCCGGACGACAATCATTTCGTGGCCTCAACCGCGGCAGCAAGGGTCAATGGTTATGTCAGCGGCGACGGCACAGCGGCAGAGCTGGAGATGGAACTTGCCTCCCTTGGACTTTCTGAGGCGGGACGCCAGAGACTTCGCAAGATTGTAAAATCAAAATAGGACAGACAGAGGCTCGCTGTTAACTTTTTAACCTCTGCACAGATTATCTGACTATTTCCTTCGTCGCATCACGGATGTCGGTTTTTACAAAAACTGGCAAGCTTGTGCTCAGCCGGAATGACGTGTTGCGCATATCCCGGCGGTTGCCTTTTCCGGCTCGCGCTCCAAATGAAATTGACGGCGGTGCATTTGAATGCTAAATAACGAACGCGAAAAAGTAAATCCTGCTTACGGGAAAATGGCCCTGTATGATGATGCGACGCCTGATGCTTCCGGTTTTTCTGCTTCTGCTTTTGACGGCCTGCTCCAATTCCCCGCCCCCTGCTTCCTGCCCCACCTGCTCTGCTGAAAAAGGACTGATCAGCGGGACCGTTGTCGGCCCGTGGAATAACACCTACGGAAGTTCCTTGAATCCCATCAGCGGCGTTGCCGTGAATCTCACCGGCGGCGACGCGCCGTATGTTTTTGTCAAGACGGACGCCAACGGATATTTCGAACTCTCGCTGCCCGCGGGGCTGCATCACCTGAGACTCTCCAAGTCCGGACTGAGAACACTTGATCTGGACGTCTCGGTTTCGCCGGGCGGAACAACCACGGTGACGACGCCCGGCGACATCAACATCATCATGCACGCGGGCGGTGAGCAGACGGCCCGCTGGACGGTCATGTACTACATGGCTGTTTCCAACAGTCTCTATGATAATACAGTAAGCTTCTGGCACGGCGCCGCAGGCCAGTTGGGGGGCATGTACGATTTTAATCGGACCACGGTTGCCGCCAATCAGCTCCAGGAAGGCATCAATATCGTCATTTTTTACGATCAGCAAATCCATGACCCGCCGCACGTCGTTCCCGGCCGTGAAGAGAGTCCTTATTACAAACCGAAAGGCACCTATCTCACGACCATCAGCAAGGTGAACGGCAAAATAAATTTCAAGACTATCCCCTGGAAAATGGGCGCCGCCGGCATTGATTCCGGCAGTGCCGATACACTTCGGGAATTCGTCAGGATGGCTTCCTATCATTATCCGGCGGAGAAATTCATGCTGGTGATGTACGACCACGGCTTCGGCATCAACGGTTTATGTGAGAGCCATGCCAACGGAAAATACTCCAAGATCTTTCTGCATGAATTCGGGCGGGCCATGCGGGACCTGACGGCCGTTCAGCCCATCGAGATCGTGGCTTTTGATAACTGCATGATGGGGATGTTCGAAGTCGCTTACGAATTCAAGGGCAGCAACGTCAATTTCATGGTGGCCGGTGAAACCGAATTGCTCAATTATAATCTTCCGGTGGGCGGATATTTCACAACCTTCTGGGACAAGTATTGCGACGAAAATGATCATTGCGGAAAATATCAGTATCAATACCAGGGCGACTTTGTGATCAAGTGGCTGACCAATATCACGGACCGCGAGCCGCGAGAAACGGCAAGGCTTCTGGCCTACGAGGCTGATGCCGCGCAATATGAAATGTTTCCGCCGGATCAGAACGGCAATCCCATGGGCCGTGAAGTCTATGTGGCAGTTGATCTGAAGGAATTCCTCAAGAACAGGAAGGATAACGGGGCGGACGGTACTGCCGAACTCTTCAAGAATCTGGCCGTCAAGCTCAGGACGGCCTATAAAGGATTTACCGATGGAAGCGGTTTTGCCTCATTTGTAGGCGAGGCGAAAGTAAAAACCCAAAATCTGAGCGGCCCGGTGAACGGCTATTTCAGGGAGGATCCTGGTAATCCTTTCGAAACTAAAAATTACCGGGATTTGAAGCATTTCTGCGCGAATTTATCCGTTTTATCCGAACAGCGCGATTATGCCTCTTTGATAAAAAATGAGGCCGATGCTCTTTCGGCAAGCTTGGAAAGCGGCGGCCTGACCAACCTGGCGGCTGCAAAATCCATTCTCTATTCTTCACGCATCAACCCCGCCTACGGAACGTTCTCGGGCCTTTCCGTCCTGCTGACAACCGGTCTCCACTCTCTGACGCCGAATTATTACCGGGATCAATATCAAAACCTTCAAATATATAAAGACTGTCCGGATATGTGGGATTTTCTCCGTGAGGCAAATATCGACAGTATCTGGTAAGCATTGAATGCAGGGCATGCCGCGCGACGGAAGGTCCCGGGGTAACTGTCCCACCCCCGGCGGGGGACACCAGGGGTAAAAATGGGGTCCAATCTTTATTCTTGACATTTCGCTTCTTTCTGGATTCCGGGTCGCTTCGCTTGTCCGGAATGACGATGAAATCGGCTGGAGGCTTCAAAATATCAATTGACGGACCTAATGGCCATGCGCTTGGGAATTCCGGGTCATGACAGTTAATTCCAGGGCATTAAATTCCCGTTGTTCACCACAGTCAAACAAGGGGCCGGGCTGCGGTCTAGGCCTTGGTTTTCGAGATTAACCGTTCCAGAACGGATGGTGAAATGTATTTGCTGACCACACTTTCCCATCCATCAGGTCCGACAAGTCCGCGGACGATGCTGGAACTGATTTCGATCAGTTCCCTGGGCGGCAATAAGAAAATCGTTTCTATTTCGGAATTGAGGTGACGGTTGACGTAACTCAGAGACTTCTCATACTCGTAGTCCGTCGTGCTGCGAATGCCTCTTAAAATGAATTTTGCACCAATGCTTTCGGCATACTTGATCAGAAATTTGTTCGGGTATTTGTCGATAGAGACGTTGTTGTATCCCGCGATGGATTCCTTGAGCATGCATATTCTTTCTTTCAGCGTGAAGTGGCTTTTCTTGCCCGGATTGGTTCCCACCGCGATGACCAGTTTGTCAAAAAGGCCGGCCCCCGCCTTGATCATCCACAGGTGGCCAAGAGTAACCGGATCAAATGAACCCGCATACACCGCAATACGATTCGAAGTATTCATGTGTGCTCCCGTGATCGGATTTGACATGCCCCGATAACATGACTGCGAGCCAAGGTCAATAGCTGCTTAGGGGAATAGTGAAACAAGGTAAAACAAGGGAACGCTGTTTCGCCGGTGCATATTCTAAACCCGCCAGGAGATACTCCAGGAATTTTAGGTGTCCCAGCCTTTCCTTCTCATTCAATCAGGGATACGTAAAGATCCCTGTGTCTCAAACTCTATAGGGTTGAAGCGGGGTATGGCTCTGGCGAATGATGAACGAGACGTTGAGAGCGTCGTCTTCCGAAGCCGCAACTCTGTCGTTGACATAGGAAATGGATTTTAATAAGCCTGAAACGAAAAATAAAAAAATGGAGGATAATTGGACATGATGCAAGATCTGTTTTCACTGAAAGGGCGCACCGCCCTTGTGACAGGAGGTTCCCGCGGGATTGGCCGCATGATCGCAACCGGATTCCTCGAACAGGGAGCGCGCGTTTATATCAGCTCTCGAAAAGCGGACGTCTGCGATAAGACGGCGGCAGAGCTCTCCGCGCTGGGCCCGTGCTTTTCCCTGCCCATGGATGTTTCCACGGTGGAAGGCGCGAAAGCCCTGGCCAAAGAATTTGCATCCCGCGAAGACAAGCTGGATATCCTTGTGAATAATGCGGGGGCCGCCTGGCTGGAACCTTTTGACAAGTTTTCGGAAAAGGGCTGGGATAAAGTCATAGACCTGAACCTGAAAGCGCCGTTTTTCGTTAGTCAGGCTCTTATCGGGCCATTACGCAATGCGGCCAAGACCCGGCCCGCAAAGATCATCAATGTCGCCTCCATCGACGGCATATTTGTGAATCCGCAGGAAACATACTCCTATGCCGCCAGCAAAGCAGGTCTGATTCACCTGACACGCCGGATGTCGCTTCGCCTCATCCAGGACAATATCCTTGTGAATGCGATCGCCCCGGGCGCATTTGCCTCAGACATGAATACGATTGCTCGCGATCAAGGGGATATGGTCGCAGCCCGCATACCGGCAAAACGCATTGGACGCGATGAAGACATGGCCGGCGTAGCCGTCTATCTGGCGTCCCGCGCCAGTGATTACGTGGTCGGAGTCACCATCGCCGTCGATGGCGGCGTGGTCCTGACAACAGCAAATTCTGGAGCGTGAAAACCGGCGGTGGCAGGCGCGCCCGGCGCAACTGACACCTTTTAGGATATAAAAATACAAAGCAGATTGCCACACCGGTTGAGAACCGGTTCGCAATGACAGAGGCGGGATTGCCACACCGGTTGAGAACCGGTTCGCAATGACAGAGGCGGGATTGTCGCACCGGTTGAGAACCGGTTCACAATGACGTATAGCTCGATGCCGGTCTGCTTAAGCTGATACCCTGGAGCGCACGTGAGGTCACGGGGGGTGACGAGGCAAGATTGCCACCCCCCCGGTCAGGGGTACGGCGCAGGCCGGGGGCTGCCCGCAATGGCCAATGGGCGGCTCGCCCCAGGAATTCTAAGTTTCCAACAGAATCTCCTCCGCCCGTTCATTCAGCATGAGCAGCTGTCTCGTTTCAATTTTTATTATTACTGGATTCCCGCTTGCCAGACCGTGTCGCAATTACCTTTCTTGTCATTCCGTGCAAGCACAGCGCGACTTTGAGCCTGCCCCGGACCTGATCCGGGGGAATCCGGGAGAATCAATTAGTTCTGGATACCGGCCTCCGCCGGTATGACGGCTTTTATGCCGATTTCCGCTATGACGAAACGGTCTGTGCGCGGGAATGACATAACAAATAGAATTTTGAATGTGTTTTATTTCACCGAATTCGCGATTTCGCGGGAATGATACTGAAAAGATTGCTGCTGAGCCCGAGGGTCTGCCCACAATGACAGCGCAATAATTTCATTTCTGGATTCGGGCCTCCGAAATTTGAAGGTCACCAACCCGGTGGGTGACAGGGCAGACGCAAATGAAGCCCAAATCTTGCTTTTTTGATCCGGTATGCTATGGTGCAAGCCATGCAGCCACTAATCATTCCCCGCAAGGATCACCGGATCTCCCGGAAGAAGATACCCCAGCATGTTTTACGGACAGTTTACCGCCTCCGCGACAACGGATTCATTGCTTATTTGATGGGGGGGTGCGTTCGCGATCTGCTCCTGGAGCGTACACCCAAAGACTTCGACATCGTCACGGACGCCAGACCCGGCCAGATCAAACGGCTCTTTCGCAATTGCCGTCTTGTCGGCCGCCGTTTCCGGCTGGCTCATCTGCATTTCGCCGACGAAATCCTCGAAGTGTCCACATTTCGGGCTGACGCACTCTCGGCTGAATCGGACGCGGAAAGACCGGTTTCCCATCATCACAAACCCCGTCATCTCAAGGACGATTCCGGCATGGTGCTGCGTGACAACGTCTTCGGCACACCGGAACAAGATGCCCTCCGCCGTGACTTTA
This sequence comes from Deltaproteobacteria bacterium, assembly GCA_009668925.1. The sequence goes on along the minus strand of SBEK01000010.1, from coordinate 2,887 downwards.
CGATCAATGCCCTGGCCTATAATATCGCCGACTATTCGGTGATTGACTATTCGACGGGACTTGGCGACCTTCGCGAGGGGATCATTCGGCCGATCGGCGACCCGTACGTACGATTTACGGAAGACCCGGTGCGCATGCTCCGCGCCGTTCGTTTTGCCGCATCGCATCATTTTGCCATCGAACCGTCCGCGTGGGAGACCCTCTGCACTTTGTCTTCCACCATTTCGCGCGCGTCGCCGGCCAGGCTCTATGAAGAGATGCTGAAGCTCTTCGTGAAGGGCGCTGCGGGGCGGGCGTTCGGACTGTTGCACGAAAGCGGACTCCTGGCCGCCCTTTTTCCCCGGCTTAGCCAGTGGCTCGACGGAGACACTCAGCGTCTGAATCTCGTAAGCGCAAATCTTGAATACCTCGATGGCCGATGCCGGGCGGGAACGGCCTCATCGCCGGCGCTCTTCTTTGCTGCATTCTTCGGTCCTCTCCTTGCGGAAACGGCGCTGGCCGGGAGCCGGGATGGCCTCCCCGGCCGGTTGGCCTGGGATGCCGCGTGCACGGATCTGATGAAAGAGTGCTCGGGGATCGTGAGCGTTCCCGGAAAGGTCGCCAGCCAGCTTTGCAACATCCTGGCCATGCAGCACTTGCTGCACAGAGTGTCGCCGCGGCGTCCCTCCGTCATCGTCAAGAGACCTGAATTTGCAGATGCCCTGGCGTACCTGCATCTCGAAGGGGAGTTAAGAGGGGAAAACCAGTCCGCTCTGGCCTGGTGGGATGCGTTTCTTTCCGGGGAGCCTTCTTCCCTTATTACGGAAACGCCGGCCGATGAAGCGCCGGTGAAACGGCGCCGAAGGCGGAAACGCAGACGTCGGGTGAAAGGGACGCCGCAAGAGCCCTGAGTTTTCGAGCCGAATCTTCTCTGTTCATTCAATCGGGAAACAGGCCGACAAGACCTGACTCCCAATTTTACTTTCTGCACCAGATGCGCTTTTTTAGTCCCTCCCTTGATGGGAGGGATTGAGGGAGGAGAAGTTTTTCGTCATACCGGCGCAGAGACTGTGTCGCAATTCTGTTTTGTCATTACGAGACGCCTCTCAGGCGTCGTGGTAATCTCATGTATGCGGCAACTTAATAGATTGCTTCGGTCGCTGCACTCCCCCGCAATGACATTACGACACAGTCTGGCAGGCCGGTATCCAGGAAAGAAAAGACTATAAGGTGGCAGTTGCACCAGGGCATCCAGATGGTTCAGAATGTCCTGCAACTGCGGCGCTGCGGCCCATATCGCGACAGCCGAAAACTCGGTATGGCGGGCTCAAACAGTTCAGCCATCTGACGCTCCATGTCGCCGAGGGCCGCATTGTTTCAGTCATGTTCGCCTAGTTATACCCCGATTCAACTGCGGCGTTTTCAATTTGGACGTATCGCCCATGATGGATGAAGTTAATAAGTTACAGCGTCCCTGTGTTCCCTTTCTTCTTTTTCCGCCGAATCATGGAAAGCAGGTAGCCCGGATTGCCGATATAGAGCGGCTTGGCCTCTTTACCCGCCAGTCCGGCCCGGGCGCAGGCTTTTTTGTTTCTGGCCTGATAGACGGCATTCTGGATTTCGCCTTTTAGTTCCAGCCCAAAGTAGTTCGTGAGCCACACCGAGCCGGAAGCGGCTGCGTCCTTCGCCATCTGCGCGCGGTCAACCCGTGCGGGATATTTCTTCTTCATCCGGAAATATTCGTCGAGCGTTTCCACGCGCACCATGCGGCCGTCGGGACCCGGGACCACAAAACCGCTTTGCGTCAGCAAATCATAACGCTTCTTCGTTTCTTCAAAGTCCGGACCGCAAACGAGCGCGCACTGTCCGCAGGTCAGAACGTAGGGGTCCTGAAGGCCGAAAACTCCCAGCCTCTCCTGAGATTGCGTGAGAAGCTCGGCGATAGCATTTTCTTCTTCGGGGAGATTGGCGCAGTCCGGCAGAAAATCTTCCACATATTCCCGGGGCCAGAGTGTCGCGCCGATGCGCCGGATCACCTCAAAGCGCGGCGTGCTGTCGCCGCTCATCGCGCCCTGCCGCATCAGCACGCTCCGGACATATTTTGTCTGCCGGGGGTCCGGCTCGCACTCCAGCCACTCTTTGACGACGTGACGGCCCCAATTAGACCATTTTTTGTCCCGCGATATCGCATGCAGTCCGAAGCACGAAAGGTTGCAGAAATCGACGTTGTTGCGCTTGCCGCGCGCATGCAGCTCGCCGCCCAGCAGCAGGTACTCTTCCTCGTTGTCCTCGAACATCCGCAGGGTGCAGGATTTGCCGCACAACTTGCAGGTGCGGCAGCGTTCATCCATGGTCTGCCGCGGCGGCAGGGCAGGATCCGATTTCAGCACGGCGTCCGTGACCAGCGAACCCAGGTAAACCGCGGCCCCGAATTCCCGGGTGACCACGTTGCCGGAGAGGCCGAAGGTTCCCAGGCCCGCGGCCACGGCGGCAAAGCGGTGAGAAAAACTCGGCCTCGTGCAGAAGGGATCCAGGGCCCGCCGGTAGGTGTTGTTGGCCGGCACGGCCCTGGCCCGGTGTCCCAGGCTCACCAGGAAATCGGCTGTCTCCTTCGCGATGCGGTGGATCTGCTGGTTCATTCGGGCCTGGTCGATGTTATGCGGTCCGGATGATTTTTTTCCCAGAAAACTGTAGATGGCAGGTACGTTCATCGGAAGGACCAGAGAAATGACCGATCGCGCGCCGCGCATGGTGTAGGAGGGATCGATGGAGGGGGGGCCGCTGAGGCGCTCCGGCCCGGCGATGCCCGCACCCCGGGCGCCTGCTCTGCGGGCAAAATCTTTAATCTGCTCTTCCAGACCCGGCATACTCTTTTCCTCCCCTGGAGCATTATTGTGTATTTCAGCAG